>NZ_JAJNQP010000001.1:0-362948 GCF_022227985.1 Halorhodospira sp. M38 | reverse complement strand
CGCACCATGGCAGATCGCCTTTGGGCGAGGGGCTGAACGGTCCAGCTTGCAGCGCTGCGGGCGGTCGTACGGCCGAGCCGGATCGATGCTAGGCTCGCGGTATGGATCGAGAGACGGCTGCGGGGGATGACCAGGAAAGGGGCGGCCGGCCCGAAGCGGGTCTTGGCGGGCCGGGGGGGACCGACTGCTCCATCGTCGTTCCGGTCGGCCCCGGGGATGAGCCGCGTATCGCGGAGCTCGCGTGGCTGACGGAAGCCGCGCTCGAGGCCGAGGTGATCCTGTCGGTGACGGACCTTGGGCGGGTCCCGCCCGGGGCTCCGGGCCGGGTGGTCGAGTCCGGCGCCGGCCGGGCGGTGCAGAGCAATCGCGGCGCCCGGGCGGCGCGCGGCGCCTGGCTCTGGTTCATGCACGTGGACAGCCATCCCGCGGCTGGGGCCCTGGAGCGGGTGCGCGCCTTGATCGGCGGGGGCGATGCGCTGGGCTACGGCTGGCTCCGGTTCCGGGAGGATGGGCCCTGGCCGGTCCATCTCAATGCCGTGGGCGCCAACCTCCGCTCCCGGGTCCTCGGGCTCCCCTACGGGGATCAGGGGCTCCTGCTGCCGCATGAGCGCTTCAGGGCCCTGGGTGGGTTCCGCGAGGACACCGAGCGCGGTGAGGATCTCGACCTGGTCATCCGGGCCCGCCGGGCCGGGCTGCCGTGCCGGCCCATCGGCTGTGTCGTCCACACCAGCGCGCGCCGCTACCGCCAGCGCGGCTGGCTCCGCACCACGGCCGGCCATGCCGCCTCGGCCGCGCGGATCGCCTGGCGCTCCTGGCGCGAGCGACCCTACACCCGATGACGGCGATCGCCCTCTTCGTCAAGACGCCCGGCTGCTCGGCGGTCAAGACGCGCCTGGCCGCCGGCCTGGGCCGCCTGGAGGCCGAGCGGCTCTATCTTCGTTGTGCCGGGGCGGCTGCCGAGGCGGCCCAGAGCGCGGCCTTGGGCCCGGTCTACTGGGCCCTCGCCGAGCCTGTGGCCGTCGCCGGAGGCTTCTGGACCGGCCTGCCCCTCCTGGCGCAGGGCGAGGGGGAGCTCGGTGAGCGCATGGGCCGGGTCCACGACACCCTGGTCCGCAAGCACGGCCGCGGTATCCTGCTCGGGGCCGATGCGCCGCAGGTCTCGCCGGAGGATCTCGCCCGCGCTGCATCGTGGCTCGAGGCGGAGGACGCCCGTATCGTGATCGGCCCGGCCCGCGACGGCGGGTTCTGGCTGTTCGGGAGCAACCGGACACTACCCGGGCAGCGATGGCGGGCGGTACCCTACAGCCACCCCCGCACGCTGGCCGTGTTCCGGGAGGTCATGGCAGAGCAGGGGAGCTGGCTGACCCTGCGCCCCCTGACCGATCTCGACGAGGCCGCGGATCTTGTCAGCGTCGCACGCGAGTTAGTTGGACTGGACAGCCCGACCCCCGCGCAGAGCGCTCTCGCCGAGGTGCTTGCGGCCGCGGCGGCATCAGGCCTGGAGCGCTAGGCCGGCCGCCACGCTCGCTGCCACGCACCACAGGAAGACCCATAATCCGGAGACCCGGCCGGGTTTGAAATGCCGATTCAGTTGTGCTCATCTAGGCCCTGTGACGTGCAGCCAGCAAAGGGAGGTCATCGATGTTCGGATGCATGGTGAACGCGCAGCGAAATCACGTCCGTGAGGTCAATCGGCGCACCGACGAGGTTCGTGAGGACGAGGGCGCCGTGGAGGAACAGCGTGTCGCGGAGCAGTCCGAGGTCCAGCGGGATGAAGTGGCCGGCGAGCCGCGTTCCGCGGGGTAGGCGATCCGCGTGAAGCCCACGGCCGGGCGGCAGCGCGCCGCCCGGCCGTGGGGGTGACAGCTTGTCTGTCCCTAACCCGCCATTGCCCGTCCACGCACCCTGACGCGGGCCATTCTGTGGAGGTCCGGGTGTCTCGCAAATCGCCGCAGCTCTTCCACGACGGGCTCATCGAGCGGGCAATCCCGCCCGAACTCCATGATATGAACCGCTTTCTGGCCGGCGTGCGCGACCGCTCGCTGCTGGATACCTTCCGCCGTCTGGCCTCAGACCGCGAGCCGGAGCACCAGGCCCTGGAGCGCCAGGCTCGCTGGGCATTGATTGCGGTCCCCCTGTTGTTGCTGGGCGTGACCCTGGCTGCCTGGCTGGCGCCACCCGGTGTGCCCCTGCTCGCCTGGGGCGTGTTGGCCCTGGGCGTGCTGGCCGGTGGTCTGATCTTTGCCGCGTGGACCCTGGGCCGGGGGCAGGAGCTGCGTCGGCTGGAGGCAGAGCGTGACGAGCTGGCCGATCGGGCGCAGGATCTGCTCGGGGTGCGTGAGGCGTGTCTCCACAGCCGGCCGTGTCGCATCTACCGCGAACGGGTGGTCGAGCAGGGGCGTCCCCTGCGTCGGCGCGAGGCGGCGCTGTTGGTCGATTACGCCGATCGGCAGAGTGGCGGGGCGCTGACTGCGAGCGCACGCGCCCAGGCCGAGCGGGTGGATGAGCATACGGCCGAGCGCCCCAGTGACCCGCTGGAGGCTTACGGCCGTTTTCGGGAGGCCCTGGAGCAGTGGCAGGAGCGCTACGGGACCCTGTCCGAAGACACCAGCCAACTGGTCGAGCAGCTGCGACAGCAGCTCGAGGTGGACAGCCACCGCGATACCCTCTGGTACCAGCGGCTGCAGGAGCGCAAGGCGGAAAGGGCCGACGGCGAGCATCGGCTTGGTTCTGGCGGCGGCGATCAGGGACCACGGGTGGCGCGGCGCTGATCGCCTCTTGGCCCGGCGTTGCCGGGGTGCCGTACAGGGCGTCTAAAAGGTGCCAAAAATCGAACCCACCGTGATGAGGAAGACCAGCGCGATCAGGGGAACCAGCATCGCCACTACGGCGATGTCTAGGTAGGCCTGGCGGTGGGTCAGTCCGCAGATGGAGAGCAGCGTGATCACCGCGCCGTTGTGGGGCAGGGCGTCGAGCCCTCCGGTGGCCACTGCGGTGACGCGGTGCATCAGCTCCGGTGAGATCCCCGCCGCCTGGCCCATGGCCAGATAGCTGTCACCGAGTGTGGCCAAAGCGATGCTCATGCCGCCGGAGGCGGAGCCGGTCATGCCAGCGAGGACGTTGACGGCGACGGCCAGTGAGATCAGCGGGTTGTCGCCGCCGATGGCGGTCACCCAGCCGCTGATCGTCTCGAAGGCGGCCAGTGAGGCGATGACCGTGCCGAAGCCCACCAGGCTGGCGGTGTTGAAGATGGGCAGTAGGGACGCATTGGCGCCGCTGTCCACCGTGGCGGTCAGTGCCGGCAGACGGCGCAGGTTGGTGAAGATCAGCACCAGGATGGCGATCACCAGAGCGGCGGTGATCGACCAGACGCCGCGCAGGGCGTCGATGGTGGTCGCACCGAAGCGGGGCTCGGCCAGGTAGCTGGTCTCCATGGCCGGGATGACCAGGGTGGTGAACACCAGGTTGAGGCCGATGACCAGCACGATGGGCAGGATGGCGAGCGCCAGCGGTGGCTGACGGGCCGGGGAGGCCGAGGGCGGGACCTCGTTCAGGTCGAAGCCCTCGCCGGCCGCCCGCTCGCGCAGGGTGCGGTCGAGTTGTGGGGCGGCGTCTTCGTGCTGCCCGTACCCCTCGCCGGCGAGGCGGGCCTGGCGCACGCGGTGGCTCAGCCACAGCTGCCCGAGGACCAGCATGACGATCCCCGTGAGGATGCCCAGACCCGGGGCAGCGAAGGGTGAAGTGCCGAAGTACGGCATGGGGATAGCGTTCTGGATGGCCGGTGTGCCCGGCAGGGCGGTCATGGTGAAGGTGAAGGCGCCCAAGGCGATGGTGCCGGGGATCAGCCGCTTGGGAATCTGCGCCTGGCGAAACAGCGAGGCGGCGATGGGGTAGACGGCGAAGGCCACCACGAAAAGGGAGACGCCGCCGTAGGTCATGATCGCGCAGGAGAGCACCACCGCAAGGACCGCCCGGGTCTCGCCCAGCCCGCGGATGATGGCGCGCGCCAGTACCTCGGCGCTGCCGGTATCCTCCATGAGCTTGCCGAAGATCGCCCCGAGCAGGAACAGCGGGAAGTACTTCATGATGAAGTCGGCCGCGGCCCCCATGAAGACCTGGGTGTAGCTGGCCAGCAGCGGGGTCTCCACCGAGGCGAGGGTGACCAGGGCCGCCAGGGCGGGGGCCAGGATCAGCAGCGTGATACCGCGGTAGGCGAGATAGATCAGCAGCACCAGCGCGATCAGGATCGCCGTGATTTCGATCATCAGCGCGTGCCCTCGGTGCGGGGTTCCTCCTCGGGGTGCACCGGTCGAAAGGCGTCGGCAAAGAGCTCGTCCAGGTCGAAGGTCGAGCGCACGCCCAGATCATCGAAGTGTCGGTCCAGCCAGGCATCCGCCCAGCCGTAGCCCTGATCACGCAGGCGCGTGAGGAAGGGCCACTCGGCGTTGAGCTTGCTCGAGGCGCTGAGCGCCTCGACTTCCCGCTCAGCGTGGATCAGGTGCAGGCGCATGGCGCGGTAGCGCTCGAGCTGGAGATCCTCGGCCTCGATCAGCTGATGGAGCAGATGAATCGAGCGCAGCTCCTTGATCAGCGCCGAGTTGAAGGTGATCTCATTGATCCGGTTGAGGATCTCCCGGGCGGTGGTGGGCAGCTGCTGGCGGGCCATGGGGTTGATCTGGACGACGATCAGGTCCTGGCAGCTGGGGTCGTCCACCAGCGGATAGAGGGCCGGGTTACCGCTGTAGCCGCCATCCCAATAGGCCTCGCCATCGATGGTGACGGCGTCGAACATAAACGGCAGGCACGCCGAGGCCATCACCGCATCGACCGAAAGCTGAGGCTGGCGGAAGACGTGTGCACGCCCGGTGCGCACGTTGGTGGCGGTGACGTAGACCTTGACCTTGCGGCAGGCGTTCACCTGATCGAAGTCCACCCGCTCGGCGAGGAGATCGCGAAGTGGATTGATCCCGAAGGGGTTGAGCTGTGCGGGGTGAAGGAGCTGGGTGAGGCTTTCGAAGAATAGATAGGTCGGGGAGTGATCCAGGCTGTAGTTGCCGGTGAGGCGGTCCCAGGGAGTGCGCTGAATGGGCGAGAAACGGGCTGCCTCGCTGACCGCGTGCCAGAACCCGTGCAGACCCTCCCGTGCCTGCCGCCGGCCGCCGCGCTGCAGGCCGTCGGCGACGACCGCGGCGTTCATGGCCCCGGCGCTGGTCCCGCTGATGCTGTCGATCTCTAGGCGCTCATCCTCGAGGATGCGTTCCAGAACGCCCCAGGTCAGCGCACCGTGGGCACCGCCGCCTTGAAGCGCCAGGTCGATGCGTTTCGGGGTCTGCGTGGCCATGGGACCCTCCCTGATCAAGTCCCCGGCCTTCAGTATGGACGCAGTGGCGCGCGCTTTCCGCCCGGTTCGGGCTATTCTCTGCCGCTCTCCGGCGTCTGGGCCCAGGGCGGCCGGGGCCATTGCTCCCACTGTCGGGTCAGTTGGCGGGCCACCTCCTGGGAGACCGCTTCCAGGAACTGCTGCTGGAAGGCCAGGGCGGACTCCGCTGAGCCGGCCATCAGCTCCTGGGCCTCCTGCGGGGTTAGATCCACTTCGATGGTTACCTTCATGGGCCACCTCCGGGTTGCGGCGGGATGCGGGTCGGCTCAGCCAGCGCCGGGGCGTCGGGGTTGGCGCACGGGCGGTGGTGGCGGTACGGGTCCAGGCAGCTGTGTGGCTCGCCGAAGTACCCACTCTGCCGGGCCCATGCGGAAGAGGCGCAGCCAGAGCGGGGCCGCGGTGAGGAGGATGGCCCAGACGCAAAGCACCACCAGCATTTGGGCCGGGCGGTCGAGTTCTCCATAGAGCCCCAGCCCGTGGCCGTAGAAGACCAGCGTACACAGCACCGACTGTAGCAGGTAGCTGCTCAGCGCCGTCCGTCCGACGGCCGCTACCGGCCAGTGCAGGCGGCCGAACCAGCCGCGCTGGAAGGCGAGCAGGATCAGGGCGGCCCATCCGGCCGCGACCAGAGGCACGGCCAGTTGATTGAGCTGGGTGCTGATGAAAAAGCCGCTGAGCAGCTCCCAGTCGCGCCACTCCCGGTAGAGGATGCCGAGTACGCTCAGCGGCACCCCGATCCCCAGGCCTAGGCCTGCCACCCGGGCGTAGGCACGCTGGCTCCAGGCGCCGGTGAGGAAGCCATTCTTGTACGCCGCCATGCCGACCAGCATGCAGCCGAGGGTGAGCCAGCCCAGCCGTGCCGGGGTGCCGACCAGGTAGCGGGTGAGGGCTTCGGGCAGGCGTTGCTCCATCTGCGCCAGCCAGCCGGACTGATAGGCCTCGATGGCAGCGGTGATCTCCTCGTGGACCGGCGGCGAGGCGGAGGCAAGCTGGATGAATCCGGCGGTGGGTAGCAGGGTCAGCCCCCAGCCGGCGGCCATGGTCAGCAGGATAGGCAGCGTGTAGAGAGCCGCCCCCCAGATCATGAGCGCGCGTGGGCTGCGGTCGATGAACAGGAAGGCAAGCAGCCCCATGGCCGCGTAGATCAAGAGGATATCCCCCATCCACAGAAGGATCCCATGGGCCAGCCCGATTGCCCCCAGGGCGAGCATGCGCCGGCGGTGGACGATCCACGGGTTGATGCCGGCGGCGCGGTGGCGCTCGGCGAGCAAAACGGTGCCGGCGCCGAACAGGGCGGCGAACAGGGCGATGAACTTGCCTTCAAAGAAGACGTGGCCGACAGCCCAGACGGCGTAATCCCAACCCTCGAAGCCGCCAAGCAGGGTCGGACTCAGCAGCCCGGCCACCGGCATGGCGAAGAGCTGGATATTGATGACCAGGATCCCGAGCACCGCCGCCCCGCGGATGGTGTCGAGACTCTCCAGGCGTTGGCCGGTGCCCATAGGCCGTCTCTTGTGCCCGCTGGTGAATGGGGCAGACAGGATAAACTATTCATTTGAGTTTGGAATCGCAGTGCTGGCATCGTGCCGGGATGGATCCCGTGACGCATGCAGCTAGCGGCGCTTTGATCAACCGGGTGGTGGCGCCGCGATGCTGCGCTGCGCCGCGTTTCTCCCTGCGCGAACGCACCTGGCTTGGCGCTGTTGCGGGTCTGTTCCCGGATGTGGACTGGTTCCTGGGGTTGGTAATCGCCGACTCGCTGGTCTACTACAACCTCCACCGGGGCGAGACCCACTCGCTGCTGATGCTCCCCCTCTGGGCGATCGTGCTGGGCTGGGTGACGGCGCGTCTGTGGCCCGGGCAGCGGGACTGGCGCGATGGTGCGGTTATCTTCGCCTTGGGCATCGGCATCCATATCTTCGGCGACTGGATCACCAACTACGGGACCCAGCTCCTGGCACCCTTTTCGCGGGAGACCTTTGCCTTCCCGGTGACTTTCATCCTGGATCCTTGGGTCACCGGCTCGCTGCTGCTCGGCCTGCTGCTGACCTGGCGCTACGGCGGGCGTTTGTGGGCGGCGGTCGGGCTTGCCGCTGCCGGTGGGGTGATCGCGGTTCAGTCGGTGGCCAAGGTGCACGCGCTCGAATACGCCCGAGAAGAGGCGCGGGAACGGGGCATGCACGGGGCCCGGGTGCACGCCATGGCACAGCCGCTGTCGCCGCTGAACTGGCGGTTGTTCATCGAGGGCGACGACGCCTACTGGTCGGCTCACCTCGGGTTCCGGGCGCAGGAGCGACCGGTGGATGAGGACGCCGGCCTGCTGGCTCGGCACTGGCAGACATTTCGGCCGCCGCATGCGCTGGAGTGGGAGCCTCTGCCGCGTTTCGGCGACGGTGGCTGGCGCGAATTCGCCGAGGTGGCCTGGTGGCGCCCGGAATTTGCCGAGTTCCGGCGCTTCGCCGCGCTGCCGTATCTGCGCAAGGTGGTCGATTACGAGGGCGATGCCTGCGCCATTTTTGCCGACCTGCGCTTTCGGATCGCCCAGGTGCCGCCCCCGTTCCAGTACGCCAGCTGCCGGACGCCGGAGGGGGATTGGTATCGGGCCGATGTGGACTATTGGGAGCGGGCGGTGGAGGAGCTCGAGCCGTTGCTGCGCGAGCGGCGGTAACGCCTCGGGGTCAGCTGCGCACCAGGCGCAGGCAGCGGGCGAATGCCGGGACCGAGAGCGAGTCACGCCGGCCGGCCAGCCAACGTGCCTGGAGTGCCGGGGCATCCAGCTCTTCGGCGATCTGCCAGCCGGCGTCTGTGGCCAGCCGGTGCATGGTCTCCGCCGGCAGCAGGCCGCGCAGTGGTTCCTGCTGCGTGTGCAGTGCCAGCGCTACGCCGTGCAAGAGCATGCGCGGACGCCAGGCCACGTTCTCCGAGGGCAGCCAGTAGTCGGCGATCAATTCGCTACCCGGGGCGGCGACCTCCGCCAGGCCCTGAAGCGTGGTGCCGATGGCCGCCCGGGGCAGGTAGTAGGTGCAGCCCAGCCAATTGGCGAAAAGGGGGGTATCGGGATCGATTCCGGCATCCACGAGGCGCTCAGCCAGGCGATCGCGGGCAAAGTCCACCGCTGCGAAGCGCATCCGGTTGGCCACCTCGGCGGGCAGGAGCGAGCGCTTCCACCACTGCGTGGCGGGCTGGTCCACTTCCAGCAGTTGCGCCTGCGCGAGGATATCCGGGCGGCGGAGGGCGGTGGTGTCCAGCCCGGCGCCGAGTAGCACGATCTGCCGGTGACCTTTCTCCAGGGCGGCGTCCAGGGCGTCCTCGGCGAAGCGCGCCCGCGTGACCGTCTGGCCGCGCAGGGCGGCGAGTTCCGGGTGGGCGCTTTCCAGCGCCCGCCACTGCATGGCCAGCAGCGGGGGGGGTGGCTGGACCAGTCGACGGATCCCGCTGCTGAGTAGGGGGAGGACCGCCCGATCGTCGAAGATCGCCGGGGGATCGTCGAGGCGGGTGTGCCAGACGCGCAGTGCGGCGGCGGTCTCCGCGGTTCGGCTGGTGAAGGGGCGCTGTTCCATGGGGTCAGTCGATCACGTCGAGACGCAGTCGGCCTTCGGTCTGCCAGCGCCGCACCAAGGACTCGGCGGGTTCCCGGCGGTCCGGATCCGCGTACCGGCGCAGCGCTTCGGTCAGCGCTAGCGGCACTGCGGTACCGATGGTGCTGCGCCGTCCGCAGGCGTAAATACGGGCATCCCGGTCAAGTATCCAGTCGACGATTGTCGCTCCCGCCTCGCTGATCCGGTCCTGAACGTAGCCGCCGTCATTGGGATCACGGGAGAACGCCAGATCGAGCCGTGTCAGCACCCCCTGTTCGCGCCATTGAAGCAGGCGCTCGGCGTGAAAGAAATCGCCCTGCCGACGCCGATTGCCGAAGATCAGCCAGATCGGGCCGCGATCGGCCCGGGCGGCGCGCTCGGCGATGAAGCCGATGAACGGCGCAATGCCGCAGCCGGCGGCAATCAGGATCATCGGTTGCTGCGGGTCATCCGGCGGCTGCAGGTGGCGGTGGGTGCGCAGTGAGGCGGTGATCGTGTCGCCGAGCTGTAGGCGCCTCGCCAGGAGGCTGGATGCCTTGCCCGGGCGGACGTGCCCGTCGGCGTCGGTGCGGCTGGTCACGGCGACGGTAAGCTCAAGGCGGTGCGGGTCGTCGAGGGGGGTGCTGCCGATGGAGTAGGGGCGGGCCGGCTCGCCCTCGCCAGGACGCACGAGCAGGAGATCTCCGGGCCGGTAAGCCAGCGGGGTATCGCTCTCCAGGGTCAGCCCCCATACCTCCTGGGTGATCGGATCCTCGGGATCGTTGAGCTGCCGGCGTTCGCGCAGGGTCAGATGGACGGGTTGATCGCTTGGGATTGGCCCGGTCGCGCCGGCCTCCACGCCAAGCAATTCGGCCACTTCGCCGAGCCAGATTCGCCAGGTGGCCTCGGGTGCGCCATCGGCGCGGGCCATGGGCAGTACCTCTTCGGCCCCGGCGCGGCGCAGTCCCGCACGCAGGGTTTCTCCGGCGGCGCAGAAGTGTCGGTAGCTGGAGTCCCCCAGGGCAAGCAGGGCGAACCGCGTGCGGGGCAGCTGCGCACGGTCCAGGGCGGCGACGAAGGCCCGCCCTGGGTCTGGCATGTCACCGTCACCGCAGGTCGAGGCGATGAGTAGCGTGTATCGATAGGCCTCAAGCGCCTTGGGGTCCAAGGCCGACAGCGAAGCCTCTTCGATCCGGGCGCCGCCGAGGCGCAGTGCGCGCGCTGTCTCCCGGGCCAGGTGAGCTGCCGTGCCGGTCTGACTGGCGTGGGCGATGAGCAGGTCGGCTCCGGCATCCCCCCGGCGGCGCCCGCCCAGCCGGCGTCGAGTCCAGAGCCAGATGCCCGTGACAAACAGGAATAGCAGCACCAGCGCCGTCAGGAGATTGATCAGTCCCGACCAAGCGCCCGCCCAGGTGCCCTGGTGCAGCTCGGCGATCAACCCCGGGTAGGCGCCGGCCGGGGTGATCCCCTCGGCAGTGACGATCAGCTGCTGCGGCCCGCCATCACCGTCGGTGGTCACCGCCCAGGCCGCCCGCTCGAAGCGTTCCATGGCCTGGATATGGGAGATCTCCGCGGCCTCGAGCTGTTGTAGGACTGGACCAATCGCCAGGCGGCCGGCGTCCCGGTCGATCGGTGGCAGTCGCGGCGTACCCAGTTCCAGGGCCATCATGCCTGCGGTGACGGATACGAGCAGCAGCAGTGGCAGAGTCAGCCAACCAACCCCCGTGTGCCACTGGGTCAGGGTGTGGCGCAGTCGCGGCCAGGCCAGCCACGGTCCGACGATCAGCACCACCAACAGCGCGTAGCTGGCCAGCTCGACCACCCAGTCCAGATCGAGCAGAAGATCCTTGTGCAGGTGGCGCACGGTCTGGAAGAAGGTGGTGGCGTAGTCGCGCTCGCCGAGGGAACTGCGCTGCTCGAGGTCGAAGGCCTCATGCCAGCGCTCACCCGCGCGACTGAATTCGAGCACGGCGGTGCCGCCGCGCTCGAGCCTCAGCGTGCGGATGCGCTGCTGCGGATCCACCTCGGCAAGGAACGCCTGTAGCTCGGACACCGGGATCGGATCCTCCGCCTCGGGCCCCGAGGCCAGATCCCGGACGACGGGTTCAAGCGCCAGCAGACCGCCGCTGACGATAATCACCAGGAACAGGGGCGCAAGGGCGAGGGTGATCCAGCGGTGCAAGCAAAGCAGCAGCCGTCGAAGGCTGGCGGGCATGGTCGGGCTTCCTGCGGGTGGCGTGGGGCTGAGATCCTGCGCCAAGTATGGTGGTCGACCGGTGCGGTGCAAGTTCAGCGCAGGGCCACCCCTTTGACCATGGCGTGTATGGGCACCCCCGGAGCCAGCCCCAGCTCGGCGGAGGAACGCCGGGTGATGCGGGCGAGCAGCGGCTGGCCCGCCACCTCCAGGCGCACCAGAGCGTGGCTCGGGCTGGGGTCATCGGCGATCGCAGTGATGCGCGCCGGGAGACGGTTGAGCAGACTCACCCCGGTCGGTGGCGTGCGGGCAATGCTGACGTCCCTGGCGTGGACACGCACACGGACCGGCTCGCCAATGGCGGCGTCCAGCCGCGGCAGGTACAGCGGTGCATCACCGGCGTCAAGCTCGGTCAGGTGATCGGCGGGGTGGTGCCGGGCGACGGGCAGCTCCAGGACCGCCGATGCGTGCTCGCTCTGGGCCAGCGGCAGATCGGTCTGCGTCAGCAGCGTCTGGAGCGGGCCTTCGGCACGGACCTCGCCGGATTCGAGTAAAACCATGTGGTCGGCCAGGCGAGCGGCCTCGTCGAGGGCGTGGGTGACGTAGACAATCGGGATGCGCAGGTGGCGGTGCAGGCGCTCGAAGTAGGGCAGGATCTCGGCCCTGGTGGCGGTGTCCAGCGAGGCCAGGGGTTCGTCCATGAGCAGGAGCCTGGGGGCGGCCAGCAGTGCGCGTCCGATGGCGACCCTCTGGCGCTGACCGCCGGATAGCGAACCCGGGGGGCGTTCGAGCAACCCGGCGAGGCCGAGCAGCTCGGTGATCTCGTCGAGGTCGTCCCGGCGGCCGCCGGCGGGTGTCCGCCGTCGCCCGTAGAGCAGGTTGCCGCGCACGTTCAGGTGGGGGAAGAGGCTCGGTTCCTGAAACACGTAGCCGAGCGGTCTGCGGTGAACCGGCAGGAAACTATGTTCGTCTTGCCAGACGCTGCCGTTGACGACCAGGCGGCCACGCCGTACCCGCTCCAGCCCGGCCAGGCAGCGTAGCAGGGTGGTCTTGCCTGACCCCGAGCGGCCGAACAGGGTGGTCACGCCGGTTCCGGGGAGAACCAGATCGGCCTCGAGGCGGAAATCGCCGCGGTCGACCCGGAATGAGGCTTGGATGCCCATCAGGCGACCCCCACGACCTTGAAGCGGCGGTTAAGGAGGTAGACCGCGAGAAGCAGCGAAAAGGCCATCAAAAGCAGGAACAGCGACAGGCCGTGGGCCGCGGCGTAGTCCATGGCCTCGACGTGGTTGTAGATGGCGATCGAGGCCACCTCCGTCTCCCCGGCAATGCTTCCGCCGATCATCAGCAGAACGCCGAACTCGCCTAGGGTGTGCGCGAAGGCGAGCACCGCGGCGGTCAGGAAACCGTTGCGGGCCAGGGGAATGACCACCGTGAAGAAACGATCCAGTGGCGAGGCCCGCAACGTGGCGGCCACCTCCAGGGGGCGCTCACCCATGGCCTGGAAGGCGTTCTGCATGGGCTGTACCGCGAAGGGCAGGGAGTAGATCATCGAGCCGATCACCATGCCGGTGAAGGTGAAGGCCAGGTGGCCGATGCCAAGCTGCTCCAGCAAACCGCCGAGCCAGCCTTCCGGACCAAGGAAGATCAGCAGGTAGAAGCCGATGACCGTCGGAGGCAGGACCAGGGGCATCGCCACCAGCGCCTCGACGACGACGCGGGCGCGGGAGTCGCTGCGCGCCAGCCACCAGGCCAGGGGCAGACAGAGCAGGAGGAGCAGGCCGGTGCTGATGGAGGCCAGTTTCAGGGTCAGCTGCAGGGCGACCCAGTCGGCGTTGCTGATCCAGAGCATGCTTGTCGATCCGTCCCTAAGCGCCGCGCGGTGGGTTATTCCGGCGGCCGGAAACCGTGCTCTTCGAGGATGGTGCGGGCGCCGTCGCTGTCCATGAAAGCCGCGAAGCGCGCCATCGCCTCGTCCCCGGACCCGTGCCGGGTGATGATGTATCCGTGCCTGAGCGGTGCGTGCAGATCCGGATCGATCGGTGTGTATACCCCCTGCTCGTCGACGCTCGGGTGTGTCGCCAGCGAGAGCGGGATCAGGGCAGCCTGCGCGGCACCGCTCTGGGCCTGTTGCAGGGCGCGGGCGACGCTGTTGCCGGTCACCAGTCGATCCGCCACCGCCTCGTGAATGCCCTCAGCCTGCAGTGCCTCCAGCGCGCGCGCGCCGTAGGGGGCGTGTTCAGGGTGGGCGATGGCGATGCGCCGGAATGCCGGTTGCGTCAGCTCTGCCAGCTCCGGGGGTTCGGCCCTGGAGCGGGTCCAGAGGACCAGTTGGCCACTGGCGTAGTGGCGCACCCCGGATGCGGCGTGGCCGGAATCGACGAGTGCTTCCGGGCGCTCCATGTCGGCCGCAAAGAACGCGGCAAAAGGGGCTCCATGGGCGATTTGGGCACGCAGCGACCCGGAGGATCCGTAGGAGACGGCCAATTGATGTTCCGGGTGTTGCTCCTGAAAGCTCGCCACGAGGTCTTCCATGGCGTGACGCAGACTCGATGCAGCGGCGATGCGGGTGGTGTCGGCGATGGCCGCGCAGGCGAAGAGCAGGGCGCTGGCGACACTGGTCAGTGCCAGGGCCGTCATGCCGCGGCTGCGGGGCGCGCGGTTCCGGGGCGACGGGAGCGGCATGCACACCTCGTTGGTCGGGGTTTTCACGGGAGGTCTAGCAAGGAACGGGCCATATCCCCTGCGGCGCCGCGTTTCGCCGGCGCCGCAGGGGGCGGGGTGTGCTCGTCAGCGGCTGCGGAGGATCTCGCTCAGGGCTTCATCCAGGGTCGGATACTCGAAGGTGAAACCGGCCTCCTGAAGGCGTTGGGGGCGCATGCGGGCGCCGGTGAGCAGGATCCGGGACATCTCGCCGAAGGCCAGACGCAGGGCTGGAGCCGGAGCGGGCAGGAAGGCCGGGCGATGCAGGTGGCGCGCCAGTGTCCGGGTGAATTCGGCGTTGGTCACCGGTTCCGGGGCGCCTGCGTTGAACGGGCCTGCGAGTGCTTCCTGATCGAGCAGAAAGAGGATGATGCGCACCAGATCGGTGCGGTGGATCCACGGCATGTACTGCTTGCCGCTGCCCAACGGCCCACCGAGGCCCAGCCGGAAGGGCGTGAGCAGCTTGGCGAGGGTGCCGCCGTCGCGGTCCAGCACCAGTCCGATCCGCATCAGCGCCACGCGGACGCCATGGGATTCGGCCTGCCGTGCCGCCTCTTCCCAGCGGGCGCAGAGCTCGTGAACGAACTCGGGGTTCGGTGGGGTCTCCTCCGTGACCTCTCGGTCGCCCTGATCGCCGTAATACCCCATCGCGGAAGCGGAGATCAGGGTCTTGGGTGGTGTATCGAGCTGGCCGCACAGATCGACCACAGCCTGGGTGGTGTTCAGTCGGGAGTCGAGCAGGCGCTGCTTCTTGGCCTCGGTCCAGCGTCCCTCGGCAATCGACTCGCCAGCGAGGTTGATGATCGCCTCCGGCTGGCTGTCGAGGAAATCGGCCACGTTCGGGCGGATGTCGGTCCGTGCTGGCAGGGCAGCGCGTGCGCGCTCCGGGTTGCGCGAGACGACCAGCAGCTCGTGGCCGCGCTCGTGGAGGCGAGCGCACAACGGCTTGCCGACGAAGCCGCTGCCGCCGGTGATCAGAATTCGCATGACACCCTCCCGTGTGGAAATTCCTGCGTATAGTATTGTCCAGCCTACCGCGACGGTGGAGGCAGGCAAGCCCGGTGGTGCGGTGTTGCAGGCGGTGGCTGCCCCGCGCCAGTGCGTGTGCGGTAAAATGCCGCAGGCTGGTGCAGGGCCGCGCCTTGCATTCCACGCCGCAACCTTTACGTTATGCCGTAACCGGCGATACCGTTGCATGAATGGATTAAGTAGCAACAGGGGGTCTACATGACGAACGAGGCACCGGATGATCTGGATCGTGGGCGACGGCGGTTCCTGACCGGCGCGGCGAGCGTGGTCGGTGGCGTCGGCGTGGTCTTCGCCGCGGTCCCGTTCATCGGCTTTCTCCGCCCCAGCGTGGAGGCGCAGGCGGAGGGTGCGCCCATCGAGGTCGATGTGAGCAAGCTCGAGCCCGGGCAGCGCTTGGAGTTTGAGTGGAAGGGCAGCCCGATCTGGGTGGTCAGCCGTACTCAGGAGCACCTTGAGACGCTGGATAAAATGGTGGACCGCCTGCGCGATCCGGACTCCGAGCGGGATCAGCAGCCGGATTACGCCCGGAACAAGCACCGGTCCGTGGACCCCGAGGTCTTTGTCGTGGTGCCGATCTGCACCCACCTGGGCTGCATCCCCACGTACTACCCCGAGATCGAGCCGATGGACTTCGACGCCGACTGGCTCGGCGGGTTTTTCTGCCCCTGCCACGGCGCGCGCTACGATATGGCTGGCCGGGTGTATCGGGCGCAGCCTGCGCCGAGGAACCTGGAGGTGCCGCCGCACCGGCAGGATGGTGACAAGCTGGTCATTGGCGAGCATCCCGAGGACGCCGACGCGTAGCTCGGTTCTGGCGCGGCGCGCGCTCTTCCGGCTTCGCAGCCGTCCAGGACTGTATAAAAAAACCCGCCCCCGAAGCTCGGGGGCGGGTTTTTTTATGGGTGCGGTATCGGGTGGGGCACCGGCGCCCGGTGCCCCACAGCCCTAGTCGTCCGTGGGGTCGTGGTGGACGCGGTCGCTGGCGGTTGGTGCCGTCGGAGTAGCGCCGGCGGCATGGTTGGGGGACGTTGCCCCCGCGCGCGCAAGGCGCAGGGGCGGGGCCTGCCCCTGGTGGTCCTCCCCGAAATAGAGGGTCCGGTGCGGGAAGGGGATCTCGATGCCGGCGGCATCCAGGCGCTTCTTGACCAGCCCGTTGTAGGCCCGGCCGATGGCCCATTGCATCCCCGGCGCCGTCTTGATGCGCACCCGGATATTGACCGAGCTGTCGCCCAGCGAGACCACCCCGTCTACCGCGAAGTCGCCGTAGAGGGCATTGCGGATGTCGGGATCCGGATGCTGTTTGAGGTCTTCGTAGGCGGCCTCGAGCACCGGGGTGACCTGGTCGACATCCTCTCGGTAGGCCACCCCATAGCTGCCGACGTGGTAGGCGAAGTGGCGGGTGAAGTTCGAGACGCTGTCCACTGAAGAGAACGGGATGAAGTGGTAGGTCCCGAACAGGTCGCGGATGTTCACCGAGCGAATGGTGAGCTTCTCCACCGTGCCTGTGACCCCGCCGGCGGTGACGATATCGCCGACGTCGATGGCGTTCTCGAGCTGGATGAACACGCCGGTGATGATGTCCTGAACCAGCTTCTGCGCGCCAAAGCCGATGGCGAGGCCGAGGACACCGGCACCGGCGATCAGCGGGCCGATGTTAATCCCGATCTCGGCGAGGACGATCATCGTCGTCATGGTGACCAGGACGATGGCGATGGCGTTGCGGAACAGGGTGAGCAGCGTCTGCTCCCGCGCCGAGGGGGTGCCGTGGCCCACGTCCGGATTCAGGCGGTGCTCGATGAAGCTGGCCGCCAGCAGCCAGACCGCCGTGGCGGCGAGCAGGACCAGGGTAACCGAGAGGATCACCCCGAGGGTCTGCAGGCCGCCCTCGGAAGCGAGCCAGCCGGTGAAGTCGAACAGCTGCCAGGCATCGAGCACGGTGGCGATGACCACGATCAGGATGGCGGTCCGTGCGATTTTCAGCACGATGGGCAGGTAGCTATTCAGGCGCTGCTCGAGCAGTGGGAAGTGGCGCCGGTTGCGTTCGCTAAGCCGGATACGCCGGGCCGTGGCCTGGGTCAGGACAATGGCCAGGAAGGCCCCGATGCCGATGGCCAGTGCCGTCTGCAGGGTCGCCTGGGCCATGAAGGCCAGAGCGGCATCCGGCTGGGTGATGGTGACTACGGCGAGCGCGCCGAAGTAAAGGATTACGACCCAGTGCCAGACCCAGGCCAGCGACGAGAGGATGGTCCGGGTGAACAGCACCCTGGACTCGGCGGCGCTGGCCTGGAGCCGCTCGCGCACGTCGTGCCGGTTGCGCAGGGCGATCACCACCGCATAGCCGAAGGCGAGCACCATGACAAGGAGCACCGCCAGCTGTCCCAGCCCCTCGGCAACGGCCATGGTGACGAAGGGACCGATGAACAGCAGGCCGTAACCGATCAGTCCGGACATGCGGGCCAGCCGCTTGCCCCAGTAGGTGGCGTGCTCATCGTCGGTGGCGATCAGCCGCAGGTGGGGGTTGCGCGGTGCGAACAGAATGCGCAGCAGGGCCTTGAAGCCCTCGACCATCAGGAACGCATTCAGGAACAGGGATTCCCGCGCCTCGATGCCGCCCACCTCGCCGACCAGCGAGAGGGCGATGGCGTACCCGGCGATCCAGGCCAGGAAGATGGTCGCCAGGTCGGCCGCGGCGGCGCCGAGCACGCCGACGGTGCGCCGCACCGTGCGCAGGCGCGCGTCGCCGCGCTGGGCCCAGCCCTCGGCGCGGTTGAACACGGGGCGTGCCAGGGGGCGCAGCACGAGGAGCAGGCCGATGGTGACGACAATGATCAGGCCCAGGTCGGCCAGTTCCAGGGCCAGCGCCCAGAGCTGCGGGCCGATGGCCTCGCCCTCGATATCCCGGAACAGTTCCCCGATCTCGCGAAGCTCCTGCCCGATGGTCTGAGCGGCCCCCTGAGTGAGCTCGGCAACGCTGCGTGCCGGAGACTCTGCCGGGGTCTCGGCCAGAAGGCGAGCGGGGAGTAGGGTGGCGAGGGCGCCGATCAGCCAGGCAAGCGGGGTTCGTGTGGACACGCGGGATCTCCTTTTCCGGATGGATGCCGTCAAGCGTAACGGTTGAGCCGTGGCGGTGGCCATGTCCCTGGCCTTCAGGCGGGGGCGCCGATCGATTAAACTTGAACTGGAGTCCGAAAGGGAGGAGACCACCGTGAACTGGCTCAGAGTGGTGCCCTGGGCGTTGCGGGCGGCGCGCCTGGCGCGCAGTGCGGAGCAGGTCCGGCGTGAGCGTGGCGGTCGCCGGGTCAGTGGCTACGATACCGGTAAGGCTGCCGGGCGGGCGCTGCGCCGCGTTTTGAAGTAGCCGGGCCCGTCCCCGTTGGATCATCAGGCGCCGAGCTGACGGCGCAGGATCTTCCCGCTGGGTGTCTTGGGCAGCTCGTCGACGAAGTGGATCTCGCGTGGTGCGACTGCGGCACCGAGGCGTTGTCTTGCGTGGGCGATCAGATCCCGCTGCAGCTGTTCCGGGGCCTCCGGCGGGCGGCGCGGGACGACCCAGGCCGCGACCAGGGCGCCGGCCACCGCATCGGGGACACCACTGACCCCGCATTCGGCCACCTCCGGGTGGTGATTCAGAACGGCCTCGACCTCCGCCGGTCCGACCATGTGACCCGCGGTCTTGATCACGTCGTCGGCGCGGCCGATGAAACGCAGCTCGCCTTGCTCGTCCCACTGGGCGAGATCGCCGGAGCGGTACCAGTTGTCGACGAAGGCATCGCGGTAACGCTCCGGCGCACCGAGATAGGCGCGGAACATCGACGGCCAGCCCCGACGGATGAGGATCTCGCCGGTGGCGCCCGGCTCCGTAACGGGGTTCACCGTCTTACCTTCCACGTTGGCCAGGATCAGTTCGACGCCGGGGACGGGGCGGCCCATGCGGCCGGAGCGCACCGGCGCATTGCCGTACTGGGCCGTCATGATCGCGCCGGTCTCGGACTGCCACCAGGCGTCGCGGGTGGGGAGGCCGAGGCGTTCCTCGGTCCACTCCGTCAGTGCTGGATCGAGCGGTTCGCCGGTGCTGAAGATCCGCTCCAGGCGTGACAGATCATGCCCGGCCAGTGCCTCGGGGCCGGCCCGGCGCAGCATGCGCAGCGCCGTAGGCGCCGTGAACCAGCACTCAATGCCCTCTGCGGCGAGGGTGCCGTACCAACGCCTGGCGTCGAACTCGCCCTCATCCACCACCAGGGTTGCTCCGCAGAGCAGCGGTGCCAGGATGCCGTAGGAGACGCCGGTGACCCACCCCGGGTCGGCGGTGCACCAGTAGCGCTGCCCGGGGGCAAGGCCGAGGACCTCGCGCCCGGTGGCCAGATGCGCCGCTGCCGCCCGGTGGACGTGGAGCACGCCTTTGGGCGGACCGGTGGTGCCGCTGGTGAAGTGGAGCAGCGCCGGGTACTCGGCGCCCGTCGCGATGGGCTGCGGCGCAGCGTCATCGGCGCAGAAAGTCTGCCAGGACTCGGCGCCGGGGGCATCGCCGTCGACGAGTACAATGTGCTCCAGGGCCGGCAGTGCGCCGCGCACCGGGGCGATGCGCTCCTCGAAGAGCTGCCGGGTGGTGACCACGACACGCGCTTCGCCGAGCTCGAGGCGGCGGCGGATGGGGTCGGGACCGTAGACCGAGAACAAAGGCGCGTAGACCGCCCCGTGGCGAAGCGTGCCGAGCGCGGCCAGATAGAGTTCGGGGCGGCGCGGCCCGAGGGTGCAGACCCGCTCGGCAAGGCGCACGCCGCGACGCTCCAGCGCCCGGGCGAAGCGCAGGGCGCCGTCGAGCAGGTCTACGTAGTTGTAGACCCGCCGCTCGCCCTCAGCGCCGCGCCAGATCAGAGCTTCCTGATCGCCGCGGCCGGCGGTGATATTCCGTTCCAGGCACTGGTACGCCAGGTTCAGGCCGCCGTCATCCTGGGCGCCCAGCCACTCCCGTTCTACGCTCTCCCAAGAGAATGAGGCCCCTTCTGCGCCCATCGGCGGTCCATTATCCCGACTGTTGACCATCCCGCTATCCTGAGTCCGCCTTCTGTTGCAGCGCAAGGGGGCGGGGCGGCCTTTGTGTCGCTCAGGCCGCGAAGCGGTGGCGTTCAGGGGAGGTGGTACTCCCGCGACGCCCCCCTTCTTAGGTACCCTATGCAGATTGCCTGCAACCGTTTATGACAGAGGAGTCATCCATGGCGGATAACCGTCGCAGCCGAGTGATCACCCAAGGTGTGGCCCGAACCCCGAACCGCGCGATGTTGCGGGCCGTCGGCTTCCGGGATGAGGACTTCGAGAAGCCGATCATCGGGGTCGGCAACGCACACAGCACGATCACCCCCTGCAACGTCGGGATTGGCGCCATGGCGCGGCGCGCCGAGGAGGCGCTGCGCGAGGTGGGGGCGATGCCGATGAAATTCGGCACCATCACGGTCTCCGACGGCATCACCATGGGCACCGAGGGTATGAAGTACTCCCTCGTCTCCCGCGAGGTGATCGCCGACTCCATCGAGACGGTCGGGGGCGGCCAGCAGATGGACGGGATGCTGGCCACCGGTGGCTGCGACAAGAACATGCCGGGCGCCATGATCGCCCTGGCCCGGCTCGATATCCCCGGCATCTTCGTCTACGGCGGCACCATCAAGCCCGGACACTACAAGGGCGAGGACCTGACCGTGGTCAGCGCCTTCGAGGCAGTAGGGCAGTACAACGCTGGCAATCTCTCCGAGGAGGATCTCAGGGGCGTGGAGGAGAACGCCTGCCCCGGAGCCGGCTCCTGTGGCGGCATGTTCACGGCGAATACCATGTCCAGCGCCTTCGAGGCCATGGGCATGAGCCTGATGGGTTCCTCGACCGTCTCCGCGGAAGATGACGAGGCCCGGGATGTGGCCGCCGAGGCGGCGCGGGTGCTCATGGACGCGGTCCACCACGATCGGCGGCCATCCTCCATCCTGACACGAGAGGCGTTCGAGAACGCGTTCGCCGTGGTCATGGCCCTGGGCGGGTCGACCAATGCCGTGCTCCATCTGCTGGCCATCGCCAATACCGCCGAGGTCCCGTTCGACCTCGACGATGTCGAGCGGATTCGCCGCAAGGTGCCAGTGCTCTGCGATCTCAAGCCTTCCGGTCGTTTCGTGACCAGCCAGTTCCACGAGGTGGGAGGTACGCCGCAGGTGATGCGCATCCTGCTCGAGCAGGGGCTGCTCCACGGCGGTTGCAGGACCATAACCGGGCAGACCATCGAGGAGCTGATCGGCCACCTGCCGCCGGAGCCGCCGGCGGATCAGGAGATCATCATGCCCTTCGATCGGCCGCTTTACCCGGAGGGCCACTTGGCGATCCTGCGCGGCAACCTGGCCGAGGAGGGGGCTGTGGCCAAGGTCAGCGGCATCAAGCAGCGCCGCATCAGCGGCCCGGCCCGGGTGTTCGACTCCGAGGAGGAGTGTCTGGAGGCGATCCTGGCCGACCGTGTGCAGGCCGGTGATGTGGTCATCGTCCGCTACGAGGGGCCCAAGGGCGGTCCGGGCATGCGCGAGATGCTGGCGCCCACCTCGGCGATCATCGGCAAGGGCCTCGGCGACGCCGTGGGCCTCATCACCGACGGCCGCTTCTCCGGGGGCACCTACGGCATGGTGGTCGGCCATGTGGCGCCGGAGGCCTACGACGGCGGCACCATTGCACTGGTTGCCGAGGGCGATACGGTGACCATCGACGCCGATCAGAACCTGCTGCAGGTCGAGGTGGACGAGGTGGAACTGGAGCGCCGCCGCAGCCAGTGGCAGGTGCCCCGGCCGCGCTACCGCCGCGGGGTGCTGGGCAAGTACGCGCGCCTGGCGGCCTCGGCCAGTCGCGGCGCAGTGACCGACGCCGATCTCTTCCCCGATCAGGACTAGGCGGGGCGAGGCACCGAAGCACAGCGGTGCCGTCGGCGACGGCACCAGCTACAGCCACGCGTACCCAGGAGGGAAGCGATGAAGCTCCCCGAGATTATGACGGACAAGCTGGTCACCGGGCATCCCGATGAGGGGGTGCGGGAGGCCTTCTTCAAGATGCGCTACAACCATATCCGCCATCTGCCCGTAGTGGATGAGGATATGGGGCTGCTCGGCATCGTGACCGACCGCGATCTGCGGCGGCCGGACTGGGTGGATGAGGCGCCGGATCTTGCCCATGTCTACTACCTGGACGACAACATGGCGCTCAAGAACGTCATGACCCGCAACCCGGTCGTTGTCCACACCTACGATCCGGTTCAGCGGGCGGCCCAGCTCATGCGAGAGAACCGTTTCGGTGCGCTGCCGGTGCTCAACAAGGAGCAGCGGCTGGTGGGCATGGTCTCCGCCGTGGATATGCTCCAAATCCTTGAGGAGCTGCTCGACAAGTTCGGCTCGCCGGAGGGTGTGGGCTGAACCGCCGCGCTGCTTCCGCAGGGTTGCGGCGGGGCTGCCGCCGGGCGACGGGGTCGTGACGGGGAGGGGGGTGCTTGTCTGCGCTTGGACCGCGTCCCACTGAGCCCGAGGCCTGGCAGAGCTGGCTGCGGGAGGCCTTCGGGCTGCTCATGCGCCGTCCGCTGGCCTTCCTTGCCTACACCGCCGGTGTCGCAGGAGCCCTGCTGATTGCCCACTCGGTGGCCTGGGCGCCCCTGCGCGGGATGGTCACACTGCTGGTGGTCGTCCTGGCCCTGGTGCTGTTCGTGCGGTTGGCCCTGGTGGCCGACTACAACCGGGATCCCCGCCCCCTCTATGTCCTGCCGGGCAATCTCGACGGCGCTGTGGCGCTGACGGTGGGGGCGGCTCTGTTCGCCGCCTACGGCGCACTGGGGCCATTGTTGTTCTGGCCGCTGGCCGACTCCCTCGAGGCGGTTCTGATCGGGTTCGGGCTCTACGAGGAGCGCTTGGCCTCGGGAGCACCGGCGCCCCCGCCCCAGGAGGCCTATGTCATTGGTCCGGTGTTTGTCGCGGGCGGCGTCTGGGCCCTGGCGCTGCTGGGTGCGCTGGCGGGGCTGCTGGCCTTCGGGCAGTGGTTTCTGTTGCCCATGGTGGCCCTGCACGGAGCGCATCCCGGCATGGCCATGTGGATGAGCGTCCGCGCCTACGCCGGCAACCCCGTGCCTTTAACTGGCATGCTCGGGCTGTTGCTCGGCGCTGTGGGCGTGGCGGTGCTCACCGCCGGCTGGCTGGGGATCCTGCTGCTGCCGCTGTTCGGGGCCGTCCTCTACACTTCGTACCGCGACGTCTTTCTATCCCGTTCCCACAACCATCCGCCAGGCGTGCCGGTGCTCACCGAGGCCGAACTCCTCGATCAGGGCGACGACGGCGACTGACTGCCGGCGGCCCGTCCAGGGCCGTGACGGTGCGCGCCCTGCGGTCACTCGTTGACCGCCGTGCGCTGCGAGTCCTCGTGGAGTCGGGCGCGGTGCAGGCAGCCGATCATGTCGCCGATCGCTGCGGCGGCATCGGCCCAGACGGCGTCGCCGTCGGCGTTCGCCATCTCCAGGTAGCGTTCCCGTTCGGCGTCCAGGATGGCTTCGAGCCGGTCGGCCGGGAACGGGCGGACGTGCTCAGGGTCGGCCGATTCCGGGCGACCGGGCAGCAGGGCGTAGAACCAGCCCGTCTGCTCGCCGTTGTCACGGTGTGGGGGGACCAGGCCGTGGGCGATGAATCCGCCCGCGACGGTGGTGGCCTGGCCGTTGCGTTCCGCGTATTGCGGGCTGACCAGTGCGGTAAACATGGCCGTATGACTCCCGGGCGTGATCACGCCCTGTATGGCTAAGCAAAGGAAAGCTTATGCTGTCCTGCAACAAATTTTACTACCAGTTACCTGACATGTGAACCGTTCATCATGTGTGTCAAGGACGGTACATGCGCCGTGGCCGTCACCACGGCACAATGGGGTAATGATCTGGGTCCTTGTAATGCTCCTGCTGCTTGGCGCGCTCTACGGCCCCGGCCTGTGGGTTCAGCGCGTCATGCGGCGGTACGCCGAGCCAGCCGATCGTTACGCAGTCAGCGGGGGAGGGCTGGCCCGCGAGCTGCTCGACGGCTGTGGTCTGAGTCGCGTCCGGGTCGAGCGCACCCAGCAGGGTGACCACTACGATCCCGCCGCCGCCGCGGTGCGGCTCTCGCCGGAGCACTACGACCGCCGCTCGCTGGCGGCGCTCACGGTTGCTGCCCATGAGGTTGGGCATGCACTCCAGCACGCTGCCGGCTACGCGCCCTTCGTCTGGCGCCAGCGGCTGGTCCGTGCCACCGGCCGGGCACAGCAGCTCGGTGCGATCCTGCTGCTTGCTGCCCCGGTGGTTGCCGGTGTGCTGCGGGTGCCCGGGGTGGCCCTGCTGTTTGCGGTCGGTGGCCTGCTCAGCCTGGGATCGGGGGTCGTGGTGCACCTGGTCACCCTGCCCACCGAAGTCGATGCCAGCTTCCGCCGTGCCCTGCCGTTGTTGCATCGCAGTGGCTATCTCTATCCGGACGTCGATCCACCCCACGCGCGCCGGATCCTCAGTGCCGCTGCGCTGACCTACGTGGCGCAGTCGCTGGCGTCACTGCTCAATTTCTGGACCTGGCTGCGGGTGCTGCGGCCAGGCCCGTGACGCCTGCGCGCCCGGGTGCCGGATGCACCGTTGGGGGTGCGGGGCCGGCTGGCTGTTCAAGGGCGTGGGGCGCGGGCCGATAGCCTGCGTAGCGAGGGAGGCGGTTGGATATGGGCATGACGCAACGACACTGGATCTGGGTGGCCAGCGCTGTGCTGGTGGTGGGCTCGCTGGGCAAAGCGCCGGCTCAGGACGAAGCCGGACCGCGGGATGGCGTCCGGCTGCCGGTATTGGGGCCTGATCGAGAGGCCATTGATCTGTTGCGCACGCGGCCCGAAGAGGTCGAGCGTCGCCTGCGCGAGCGCGAACCGCCGGGTCCCGAGCTGGCCGCACGGTCCCCGCTTCCGGTCCCCGAGTTGCCCGTGCCCGAAGAGCCGCAACCCGATGCGGCTGCGGAGGTGGTCGATGTCGACCGGATCCGGGTTTCGGCCGCCGCTGCCGGCGAGGGCGTGGTCCAGGGCGAGGCGGCGTTGCGGAATACCGCGGAGCAGTCCCACCGGCTGGTACGAGTGCTGACCACGGCGGCTGAGGAGGCCATGCTCCATACGGTGGAGCATCGCGGCGGCGTGCGGCAGGTTCAGCGCTTGGACGGCCTGCTGTTGCCCCCGGAAGAAGAGGTCGAACTGCGCCCCGGAGGGCCGCGGCTGCTGTTGGTCGATCTGCGCCGTCCGCTTGCCGAGGGGGAAGCCATCACCCTCGATTTCTACTTCGGGGACGGTAGCCGCAAGCGGGTGGAGGCCCCTGTGCGGCGTCCGATGCCCTGAGCGGCCCAAGCTAGGGGTGGCCCAAGGTGCTGCCCGCCGGCGGAATGTAACCGGCCGGGCTAGGGGGCGGCGACCCGGAAGAAGCGGCGCGCCACCTGGCTCGAGGTCTCCGCCAGTTCGGCGACGTCACGGCCTGCATGGTGGGCCACCGCGCGTCCGATGTGCGGCATGAGGCAGGGCTCGTTGCGCCGGTTCTTGACCGGCAGGCCCACTTGCTCGGGGTTGACGTCGCGGGGCAGCAGGTAAGGGCAGTCCGTCTCGACCATCAGCCGCTCCGGGGGGATGACGCGAACCGCATCGCGCACCGCCTGGCCGCGGCGTTCATCGCAGATCCAGCCGGTGACGCCGATGTGCAGGTCCAGATCCAGATACGCCTGCGCCACCTCGGGGCCCTCGGTGAAGCAGTGGGCTACGCCGTCGACCAGGTGGTCGCGGTAGGCCCGGATGATCTCGCTGAAGCGCTGGTGGGCATCACGCTGGTGCAGGAATACCGGCAGCTGCAGCTCCGCGGCCAGTTCCAGGTGGCGCTCGAAGACGCGCTGCTGAACCTCCGGCGGGGAGTGGTTACGGTAGAAATCGAGACCGGTCTCGCCGATGGCGACCACCTCCGGCCGCGCGGCCAGCTCGCGCAGGACCGATTCGGAGTCGCTGGAGAAGGTCTTCGCCATGTGCGGGTGGAAACCAGCCGTAGCGAAAAGTCGCCCCGGATGATCCGCCGCGAGGGCCTGGGCCTTGATCGACTCGCCCTCGTCGGTGCCGGTCACAAAGAGCTGGCTGACTCCAGCGGCGTCGGCCCGCTCGAGGACCTGGTGGAGATCCTTGCGAAAGGTGTGGTGCGTCAGGTTGGCGCCGATGTCGATCCATTCCATAGCCGCGCAATTGTACGGTCGGGTGGCCGCCGAGGCCACCCCGGCATGCGCGCAAAGCGCCGGCCAGGAGTGCTAAGGTGCTGCGGACGACCACCGCGGCTCCGCCGGAGCCGGCGCACCGGGAGAGGATCCAGGCAGAAAAATGGCAACGACGCTGGCCTTCGATGTCTACGGCACCCTGATCGATACCCACGGCGTGACCGAGGCGCTGCGCCCGCATCTCGGGGATCGGGCGCTGGCCTTCGCGCGCGGCTGGCGGGAGCGTCAGTTGGAGTACGCCTATCGGCGCACGGTCATGGGCCAGTATGCGGATTTCTCGGTGTGCATCGCGGACGCCCTGGACCATACGGCACGCTCGTTCGGTCTGAGCCTGAGTAGCGGCGAGCGTGATGTCCTGCTCGGCAGCTATCAGCGCTTGCCGGCCTACCAGGAGGCCGAGCTGGCTCTGCGCGAACTCCACGAGGCCGGCTACACCGGCTACGCCTTTTCCAACGGGAGCCGTGAGACGGTCAGCAAACTGCTCGGGGACAACGCCCTGCGCACCTACATCGAAGATATCGTCAGCGTCGAGGTCGTGGAGGCGTTCAAGCCCAGCCCCCGGGCCTACGACGCGTTCCTCGCCGAGGCGGGCAGCCGGGCCGAAGAGACCTGGCTGGTCTCGGGCAATCCGTTCGACGTCATCGGAGCCCGTTCCAGTGGCTGGAACGCGATCTGGGTGCGGCGTCTGCCTGGGGCGGTTTTCGATCCCTGGGGCCCGGAACCGAATGCAACCGTGGCATCGCTATGCGACATCCGGCGTGTTCTGCCGCCGGCCTGACCCCCGGCCGCTTGCCCGGCGCTACCGGCTGACGGAGAATCAGGGGCCATGGCAAAGTTGCTGCTCAACCTGCGTGGTGTGCCCGAGGATGAGGCCGATGAGGTGCGCGGTCTGCTCGAGCAGTACCACCTGGACTACTACGAGACCCCGCCCAACCGCTGGGGTATCACCCAGGGAGGCATCTGGCTGCGCGATGCCGAGCAGTACCCGCAGGCCAAGCGTCTGCTCGACGAGTACCAGCGGCGCCGTTTCGAGCGGGTGCGTGGCGAGCACGAGGCGATGCGCCGGCGAGGGGAGCTGGAGACCGTTACACAGCGCATCCTGCGCGAGCCGCTGCGCTTTCTGATCTATTTCCTGCTCATGGCGGTGATCCTCGCCTTCATGACGATCCCCTTCCTACATCTGGCGTTGAGTGGGTGACCATGCGAACAGCCCCCAGAAATCTATTCGTTGCGGCTGCCCTGACGCTCTCGGCCGTCACCACGGCCGGAGCCGGCGAACAGGCGGTCGATTCTCCGGAGACGCTGGCGGAGCACCTGGCGGTCATGAACGCGCTCACCGTCAAGGGGCGCACCATGCGCGACAGCGAGATGGGCCACCCGGCGTATGACGATACGCTCAGCGGCAGCCCCATGGGCGCCGTTGGCGAACGCTGGCTGGCCCTGCTCGAGGCGCTGGACACCTCCTATCGTGAAGGTGCGGAAGAAGGGCTGCGGGGCGCCGAGCCGCGGCATTACGCTGATGCCACTTACCTTTACCACATGCACCACAGCGCCGGTCGTTTCGAAGAGCACGGACTGTTCGACCCGATCACCCACGCTCCGTCAGCGCTCCTGGTCGATAACGGACGCTTCGTTATGGAGTCGCTCCAGGAGGGCGGGCGGTTCCACACCGATGCCGGGCAAGGGACATGGACCCCGCAGAGCATGGCCTACGGTCTGGACGCCTTCCACGGGGTGGCCTACGCCTGGGTGCGCTGGAAGAAGCCCGGCGGAGCGGACGACATGGGGCTGCTCAGCGCCGAGCAGATGCGGGAGTGGTTCGGGCATGAGGTTCCCGAGGCGCTGATGGTAGCCCGTGACGCCGCGCAGGTCCTCGACGAGGCCTGGGATACCGGAGCGGGTACCTACGATCTGGGCGACGGGCCGGTTTGGGAGCTCGATGCCCTGGGGTCGTTGATCCGGGGCCATAAAGGACTCTACGAGCTACTGTACGTCTTTGGGGATGAAGAGGATCAGCGGCAGGCCGAGCGCTTGTTCGAACGCGCCGCGCGCCTGGTTGAGGCCGTGCTGGGCGAGGACGGGGTGGCCGAGCCCTGGGGGCTGCCGGCGCGGGTGCGCTTCGAGGATGGTCACGCGCTGGCGGACAGCGACCGTGTCGACGTCCAGGCGCAGTGGCGCTGGGTGCACCATCTTACCGGGGGGTTCGCGCTACTGCGCGAGAACGAGGGCACCAGCCGCTTCCTCGAGCGCCGGCGCCCCGGGTTGAGCGAGGAGATCGGTGCGGCCATTGACCGGCTCATTGAGGGCGCGCTGGTCCATCAGCTGATTGACGGTCGCGTCGTCGCCAGCCTCGATTACACCAGTGGCGAGGTGCGTGATCGTGACGCATCCGTGGAAACGCGTGCGGCTCTGGTCATGGGTCTGGGGAACGGCTACGCTGCCGGGGAGAGCTTTCCCGGGCCCGGGGACTGGGAAGAAGCGGATGCGCAGGCCGAAGAGCGGACCCGCGCCGTGTACGACGTCATCCTTGGGCATGGGCGGGGGCTCTCTGGTAGCATGACTGAGACACGATGACGCGCGAGAGTACTTAACGATGCAGGTAGCTAGTGAAAAGGTCGTCACTTTCGATTTCACCCTGACCGGGAGTCAGGGCGAGGTGATCGACCAGTCCCAGGGTGGCCATTTCGCCTACCTCCACGGGAGTCAGAACATCATTCCCGGGCTGGAGAAGGCACTGGATGGCAAGGCGCCCGGCGACGAGCTGAACGTCACCCTGGAGCCGGCCGAGGCCTACGGCGAGCGTGACGAGCGACTGATGCAGAGTGTCCCGAAGGAGGCGTTCCCCGAGGGGGCCGAGATCAACGTCGGCGAGCGTTTCCAGGCTCAGGGGCCGGACGGCAGCCCCATCCCGATTACCGTGGCCGAGGTCGGTGAGCAGGAAGTCACCGTGGATGCGAACCACCCGCTGGCCGGTGAGACCCTGAACTTCGACGTCAAGATCGTCGATGTCCGGGATGCCACCGATCAGGAGCTGGAGCACGGGCATCCGCATAACGACGCCGCGTAACCGCACCGGCCCGGACAAGGCCGGTACGTAAAAAGGGCCGGTCCCGCTGCGCGGGGCCGGCCCTTTTTAATTGCGGACGGTGGCTGTGCCGGTTCAGACCCGGAACCGTCCGACCTGGTCGCGCAGGTCCTCGGCCAGCTGGGAAAGGCGCTGTGAGACCTGACCGGTATCCTGCACGGAACTGCGCGTTTGCTCGGCGGTATCGCTGATCAGCGTCAGGTTGCGGTTGACCTCTTCGGCAACCTGGGATTGCTGTTCCACCGCGCTGGCGACCTGGCTCGTCATGTCCTCGATCCGGGCAACCACCCGGGTGATCTCCTCGAGGGTGCTGCCGGCAGCGGAGGCCTCCTCAACGGTGTTTTCGGCCTGCTCGCGGTTGCGCTCCATGGCCTGCACCGCTTCCTGGGTGCCGTTCTGGATGCCCTCGACCATCTCCTGGATGTCTCCGATGGAGTCTTGGGTCTTCTGCGCCAGCTTGCGTACCTCCTCGGCGACCACGGTGAAGCCGCGTCCGCTCTCGCCGGCACGTGCCGCCTCGATGGCCGCGTTGAGGGCGAGCAGGTTGGTCTGATCGGCGATGCCGCGGATGACCTCCAGGACTTGGCCGATGCGGGCGCTCTGCTCGTCGAGGGCGCGGATGGCATCGGCGGATTCACGGACATTGCCCGCCAGCCCACGAATGGCCTCGATGGTGCGGCCGGCCCCTTCCTGACCGTGTCGTGACTGCTGGCTCGCATCCCCTGCCGCGGTGGCCGTGTCTTGGGTGTTGCGGGCGATCTCGTTGATCGAGGCACTCATCTGGTTCATCGCCGTGGCTACCTCGGAGGTGCGCTCCTGCTGGTTCTGCACCCCTTGCTGGTCCTCGTCGGCGCTGCGCTGGAGCTGCTCCGTGGCCGAGGCCATCTGTGCGGCAGAGTCCTGAACGACGCGGACCATCTCCTGGATCTTGTCGACGAAGCGGTTGTAAGCGGCACCCAGCTCGGCGATCTCGTCGCGGCCATGGGTGTCGAGCCGCCGGGTGAGGTCGCCGTCGCCGGCCGCGATGTCCTCGAGGCCATTCACGGCGGCGCGCAGGCGGGCGGTGAGGTGGCGTGAAACCGCCGCGGCCAGGCCGATGGCGACGAGCAGGGTCACCGCCAGACTGCCCGCCGTGACCCGTGCGGCCTGTGCCTGCTGTGCCTCGGCCTGCTCGATGTGCCGGTCGCGCTCGGCCTCGAGGATATCGCGCAACTCGCCGAGCTGGTTCTGGAAGTTCTCGCGCACGGATCGGGCCTGTCCGTGGTAGAAGGCCTCGGCCTCATCAAAGCGGCCCGCCTCCTGCAGCTCGACGATCCGCTCACCGGCCTCGTGGAGCGCGATGTGTGGTTCCTCCAGGGCATCGACGGCCTGGCGCAGCTCTTCGCTGGCCGACTTGTAATGCTCCGAATCCTGATAGTCGTAGAACCACTGGCCGAAGGCGCAGGAGGTGAAATCGAGCTCCCCAGAGAAGGTCTCTTCGAGCAGGAGGCTGTCCGCCATGTCGTTGGTCCAACCCAGGTGGTCGACCTCGCGTTCAACGAGCATGGCTGACTGCTCCATGTACGCCATGGCTGCTCGGCTCTCGGTGGCTGTGTTCTGTAGGGCCGAGTGGGCAAGCAGGCCACTGACGGCCATGAGGATCACGATCAGGCCGAAGGAAAAACCGAGTTTGTAGCGCACGGGCCAGCTAGCGAGCATTGGATAGATCCTCTCCTTGCCGTGGGTGCCTCCTGCGCGAGCAGCGGCCGCCGGGTACATTACCACGCGAGCCGGAGCCGATCAGGGAGGTCCCGGATCATGCGCCAATGTGCCACGTTGTGATGCCGAGCGCCGCCAGTTTCCCCCTGCCGCGAGGGGTTGCGGGAGGGCGCTCGAATCTGGCGTAGTACAGGTGTCCGTAACGCCTCAGGGAAGAGGCGCGGGTGGGGTTGGTCGATGACGGCCTCCCAAGAAACCTCAGGGACGAGGGTAGAACCATGGATTCTAAGCGCAGGGATTCGGCCCGGGGGCGGGCCCCCGGGCGCACGGCCGGTTGGTCCGCCGTGCCCACATCGTTCCCGCTGATACCTCCTGAAACCACGCGCGCCCTGTATCTAGGGGCCCTGCTGATCACGCTCGTCGGCCTCATCGCCGGGTGCGCACCCCGGGTCGAGCTCGACATGACTGCCGGGCCCCGGCTCAATCCCGGGCCGGGGGGGGAGCCGCTCCCGGTACTTCTGCGGGTCTATCAGCTCGATGACCGGACTGCTTTCGAGGAGGCCGAGCGGCCGGCGCTGGCCCGGGACGACGCGGCCGTGCTGGATGGCTGGCTACAGCGGCGCGAGCTGATCCTGCAGCCCGGTCAGCGCCAGGAAGTGCAGCTGGAGATGGATGACGAAGCCAGTTACCTGGCGCTGGCTGTCTTCTTCCTGGACGTTGAGGCCGAGCGCTGGCGCCTGCTGGAGCCGCTCCCGGACTCCTTCCTCGGGCTGCGTCCCGGTCAGCGGCTCACGCTCGCGCTGGACGGCGGTGCGCTCTGGGTGGGGCGCGACGCCGAGCGCAAACGGGCCGCCTGGCCGCGAGACGAGGCCACCGGGCAGCGGCGGTCGGCGGGGCGCTGAGATGGACACCACGGCACTGCTGCAAAGGCCGGTTTGGGCCGAGGGCGTGTTGCTGGGGCAGCAGCACTTTCAGTGCTGGGACCGCTATCTAGAAGCGGCCCAGGCATTCCGGCTGAGTGTCGCTACCCCCCACGCCTTCGGGTTGCTCAGCCTCGCGATTGAAGGCGGGCCCCTGGAACAGGGGGTCTTCCGGCTCCAGGCGTGCCAGGCCCTGCTGCCCGACGGGCGGTTGGTCGCCCACGGCCACGCTGATCCCCTTGAGCTGGATCTCGGCGGGTTGCCGGCGCAGGGAGGCGTCATCTATCTGACCTTGCCGCGGAATGATCGTGTCCGTGATCTGCCCGGTTACCGGGAAACCGGCGGCGGCGCCGCTTGGCGCCCCCGCTTTGCGGAGCTTGTCGATCACCATGACGAGCAGCGTGAACGGGAGGTCATGCTGGCTTCGCCGGAGTTGGCGCTGGGCGTGCAGCCGCCTTCCGGCGCCCGGGTGGGAGTGGCGGTGGCGCGGGTGGTCCCGGGTGAGTCCGCCGGCTTCCGGCTCGACCCGGACTTCCTGCCGGTGGCGTGCCGGCTGGACGCTGCAGACGGTTGGCAGGCGCTGCTCGGCCGCGTGACGGCCCGGGTGGAGAATCGCTGTGCCCGCCTGCGTGAGGAGCAGGGGGCGGCCGGCCGTGTCGGTGCGTTCGAGCCGGGAGAGGTGGCGCGACTGCTGCTGCGTCAGAGCCTTGAGCCGGCCGCCGGCGCCCTGCGCTCGCTCCGGGCCAATCCCGGCAGCCACCCCTGGCAGCTCTACGACACCCTGGCGCGTCTCATCGCCGCGCTCTGCGCGCTGGTCGAAGCTGCGTCGCCCGAGGAGATGGTACCGGTCTACGATCACCAGCGCCCGGAGGCGGTTTTTGCCGAACTGGAATCGGCGCTTGGGCACCTGCTGGATCAGGCCATGCCCCGTCAGACTCGGGGGATTCGTCTGGTGCGCGAGTCCGAGGCCGTGCTGGTTGCCGAAGGGGGTGAGGATCCCCTGGCCGAGGGGTGGACGTTCTTTCTCGCTGCGCGTCGGGATGCCGCGCCCGATGCCGGCTGGATCGAACGGCTCCCGGCGGATCTTCGCATCGGGACACGGGAGGCACTCGAGCGCCTGGTGGCCGCCGGGGCGGCGGGAGTCCGCCTGAGTCATTGCCCCAGGCCGCCCGGGCAGCTGCCGGTCAAGAGCGGTTACGAGTACTTCCGTCTGGAGCCGGCCGGCGACCATTGGGATCAGGTCCGGCGCGAGCAGACGCTGGCCGTCTATCGGCCGTCGGAGCTTGCCGATCTGCAGCTGGAGATGGTGGCCCTGTGCGAGGAGGTCTCCCCATGAGCGCCGCACCCGAAGAAGCGCGCCGGGGGGATCCGTCGCCGCTGGTCAATATCGCCGAACCGCTGCTGCTCGAGGCGGTGGCTCTGCGCCAGGGGTGGGGCGGAGTGGCCGGCGACGCAGGGATGCTGCGCGAGCGGGCCCGCCAGACACTTCGGCGCCTGCGTGAGCGGGGCCAGGCCGATGGGCTGGGCGGGGCCGCCCTGGCGGATGCTGAACTGGCGGTTACAGCATTTGTCGACGAGGCGGTGATCGCCTCGGCGCACCCGGAACGGGCGGCCTGGCTGGCGCAGCCGTTGCAAGCCGAGCGCCTCGGCGAGCGTTCCGCGGGCACCCGGTTCTTCGAGCGGCTGCAGGGGCCGCGGGAGCAGGCGCCACCGGATGCGGTGCTTGAACTCTACCTGGCCTGCTTGTGGCTTGGTTTCCAGGGTGTGCATGCGCTCGAGGAGCAGGCGCTGCTTGACGAATATCGACGGCGCCTGGGGGAGTGGCTGGGTGAAGGCCGAGCTGCTGGGGCTCTCCGCTCCCCTGTGCCACCTGATCCGGATGGAGAGGGGCACCGCGTAGGCTGGTTCTGGTCGGTAGTGGCCGCTCTGGCTCTACTACTGCTGGCTTACCTCCACGCCGGGATGCAGATCGAGCGGGCCGTCGGTACCGCCATGGAGGAGATCGAGGCCGCCCGCGAAGTCGTTCCGGAGGCTGCACCATGAGTGAGCCGGTGACGGTGGATGGGGCTGCCAGCGGGGCGCGGAGGCTGTCGCCCCTCCTACGCCGGCCGCTGGTGTGGTGGGCTTCGGTGGCGGTGCTGCTCGCTGCGGGGGCCGTCTGGTTCGGCCTGCCGCGGGTCGGCGTTGAAGGCGTGACGCTGCGATTGGCGGGTGTGCTGGCGTTGCTCGGGCTGGTCGGCGCCCTGCTCGGGGCGGTGGTGCTTGTTCGCGGCCGGAAGCGGGAACGACAGGTGCCGGGAGACGAAGCCCTGGCTTTGGCTGCGGCAATGGACCGGCCCCTGAGCCTGCTTGACCGTCCGACCGGAACAGTGTTCTTGGGGACCGCCGGTCGGTATCGCGTTCCCTGGTACCTGCTCATGGGAGCCGGCGAATCGGGAAAGAGCACTCTGATCCGCAGCAGCGGCCTGCATTTTCCCTACGACGACGATGAATGGCTGTGCGCCCGTGGCGAGGGAGGGACCGGGTGCTGGGACTGGTGGCTCACGGATTGCGCGCTCTTTCTCGATACGGCCGGGCGCTACACGACGGAGCCGCCCGAGCAGACAGGCTGGCACGATCTCCTGCGCCTGCTGCGCCGCGCTCGGCGGCGTCGCCCGGTGGACGGGGTGCTGGTCACGCTCTCCGCCGACGAGTTGAGTGCCCTGGATGCATCGGGCCTGAGGCGCCGTGCCCGGGTGCTTCGAGAGCGCCTCGCCGAACTCGAGCTCCGTCTGGGGGTCCGGCCACCGGTGCTCCTGATCGTGACCGGGCTGGATCGCCTCTCCGGCTACGAGGCCTTTTTGACAGCTGCCGGGGGCGGGGCGTGGTCCGGGCCCTGGGGGGTTGCAGCGGCGGACGCCGAGAGCGACCCGGGTCGGGCGGCGGAGCGGTTGCAGGCTCAGGCCGAGGAGGCCCGTCGGGCGGTGATGGCCACCTCCGCCGGGGAGCGGGATGCGACCGGGGTGTTCGCTTTCGCCGCCGAAATGCGCGCAATCACCGGACCGCTGGCCGATCTCCTGCGCCTGCTGCAGCGCCGTGACCCTTACCGTCGCCCGCCCGCTGTGGAGGCGGTGTATCTCACCGGCAACGCGCCCGGGCAGCCGAGCTTGTCCCCGGGGCTATTCACCGAGGGCGTCGTGCCGCTGGCGAAGCGGCTGCGCCCGACACCTTCGCGACGATTTCGCAGACGTCTTGTGCAGGCGGCGCTGTTTACCTGTGTTCTCGGGGGCGTTGCGCTGTTGGCCTACGGCACCGCTGAGCGGTATCACGACCGTCTCGCCCAGAGTGCCGCGGTCGCGGAGGGCGCGGCTGCCGTGGCCGAGGCGATGGCGGCCGGAGACCGACACCCCGGTGCGGCATTGGAGGCGGTCAACCGGCTTCAGGCGCTTGAGGACAAAATCCGGGGGGAGTCCGGGGCGGAGCGCGAGGTGGTCCTGGCGCTGGATCCCGGTCGCAGCAGCATCGCCGAATTGCAGGCGCGCTTGCAGACGCTACTGATCGATGTGGCGGGAGAGCAGCTGCTGCCGGAGGCCTTGCAGGTACTACAGCTGGAACTCGAGGGCTTCGTGGACGAGTGGCCGGCCCTGGAACCGTCGGAGCGTGCGGCGCGCCGTGATGCGTATCGCGAGGCGCTGGCGGTCTGGCTACGGCTATCCGGCGAGCAGGTGCCCATCGGGGACGACCGGGCTGCCTGGCTCCTGGCGCGCCTGGTCGCCGCTGAGCAGGGGCTCGCGACGCCAGGGGTGGACGGACCGCTGGCTCGGGGACTCAAACGGGCGCTGGCCGATCGGTCGCAGCGGGTCGCTGCCCGTGGCCGCGTCGATACAGCGGCGGAGCGCCGCCTGGTGGAACAGGCGCGGGAGCAGCTGCGTACCCCGCCGCGGCCGGAGGCAATCAAAAGGCGCCTGCTTGCAGAGGCGGCCATTGATCTGCCGCCTCTGCCCCTGGAGGCGATGGCCCCCGGAGGTGCCTCGGCTGTCTGGGTGGCTCAACGGCCGGTTGCAGGCGTCTTCCGGGGCGAGGCATGGGGAAACCGGCTGCAACCGGCGCTGGAAGAGCATCTGGATGCGCTGCGGCGGCCGGATCCCGTTCTGGCCCGCGGTGAGGCGGAGGCGCTCCGACCGGCACAGGCGCGTGCCCTGGCAAAGGCCGTCGAGGCCCGCTACCTGCGCGCCTTCGTGGATTACTGGCTGGAATGGTTCGAGGCGCTGGAGTGGCGCTCGGCGGAGGGCGTGCGGGAGCAGGTCGTGCAGCTGGAGAAGGCGGTCGAGGGCGGGGCGCTGGCGGCTCTGCTCGAGGGTGTTCATGGCCAGTTGACTGCGCACGCGGACGCGGATCCGGTGGCGACGCTGGGTCAACAATTGGGGCGTTCGCTCGGCCGCTATCGACACGATCCGAGGGGCCGGGAACTGCTGACGCTGGTGGCACCCGACGACGACGGAGAGGTTCCGCCGCTGGCCGAGGTCGGGGTGGCGCTCGGCGCAGCGGCCGATCAGCTCGAGGCACTGGCCTCCGCGGCGGACCCCGGGGAGGAGGCGCTGAAGCGGGCCGCCCTGGCCCTGAGAGGGGACGAGGAGCGCTGTTCGCTGCGTGCCGCGGAGGGCGCCTTCCGCCAGGCCGTACAGGCCGCTTCGGGGCCCGTGCAGCGAGCGCTGGAGCCGCTGCTGCTTGGAGGTATCGACGCCGCTTGGTTGCAGGTGCGGGCGGAGGCCGCCGCGGAGCTTGAGGAGCGTTGGCAGGTCGAGGTGCTCGACGTCTACCGCGACCGCCTTGCCGGCCGGTTCCCGCTGGAGGCCGACGGCGCCGATGCAGCCCCGGGCGACTTCGAGGCCTTCTTCGCGCCGGAGCGGGGCACCCTCTGGGTATTCAAAACTGAGGAAATGGCGCCGTTCCTGCGCGGTGCCGATGGTCAGGGCGGTGAGCGGCGTTGGCGGGGTGCCGGGCTGGGCATCGCGGCCGAGGTGACGAAGGCCCTCGACGCTGCCGCCCGGATCCGGGACGGGCTCTTTGATGAATCCGGTCAGGCGCAGCTGCGCTATCGCGTGTCGCCGGTTGCCAACGCTGACCTGACCGACATGCGCTGGGAGTCGGAAGGCGAGACGCTGCGCTATCGCAACGGCCCCCCGGTTTCGGTGGACCTGAGTTGGTCGCCGTCCTCGCCAGAGCACGGGCGTATTGCCGCTGTCTCGGCACACGATGGTGCGATGCGCGACGTTGAGGCTGACGGCCCCTGGGCCCTGTTCCGCTTGCTGAGCCGCGCCGATGAGCGCGAGCGGCTCCGCTCCAATGCCGTTCGGGCGCGCTGGGCCCTGCACGACGGACGGGAGGTTTCGCATCAGGCGGTGGAGTTCGTGCTGCGGACCGAGCGCAGCACGCCGTTGCTCCATTGGGGTGATCTGACCCGCTTTCGGCTGCCTGCCCGGTTGATCGAGAGGGAGGGGGCGTGAGCGACGAGTGGCAGACCGAAGCGCCCGAACATGCACTGGGACTGCCGGGGCGCGTCCTCGCGGCTTTGCCCGGGGCGGAGGCGTGCGGACAGGATCCCCGCCACGGTGAGCGGTTCGGGCGTCTGCGCGAGGCGGTTGAGCGCCCGGGCGGGGTGGAGTTCTCCGCGGTAGCCGAGGAAGCCGTGGCTCTGCTCGAGCACGAGGCTAAGGATCTGCGCGTGCTCGGTTATCTGTGTCTGGCTGAGCTCCAGGCGCGCGGGGTTCCAGGGTTCCGCGCCGCGCTGGCGGCACTCCACGGTTGCCTGGTCGCATTTGGTGAGCGGCTCCACCCGCAGCGGGACAGTGGCCGGCGGGCGGCGATCGAGTGGCTCTGCGGGGGACGCATGCTGGCGCTGCTTGACCGGGCTGACGGGCGCGAGGATACGGATCAGCTCCGGGGGTTGGAGGTCGAGCTCGCGCGGCTTGGGGCTGAACTCGAGCGATGGTGGGCCGATCCGCCGGCCTTGCGGCCGCTGCGCGACTGGGTGGAGGCGCAAAAAAACGTCGTCGCGGTGTCCGCCGAGCGGGTTGCGCCGGAGGCACGGGAGCAAGCAGGTGATGACCGTGTGGCGCGCGGTCCAAGTAGTGGACAGGAGCTGGCCAGGCAGTTGCGGGAGGCCGTGGAGTACTTGCGCGGCGAGGGCGAGTGGTTGGCGATGGCCGCCCTGGCTCGGGCCTGGCGTTGGGGGCGGCTTGCGCCGCTGGGGGCCGCCGAGGGGCGTCTACGTATCGAACCGCCCCGCCAGCCGGCGCTGACGGCGATGCGCACCCACTTCGCCGAGGGATCCTGGGAAGCGGCGTTCCTGGCTGCCGAATCAGTCTTCCTGGAGCCGGGCGGACACCTGCAAATGGAGATTCAGGCCGTCGCCGAGCGCTCGGCAACGGCGCTCGGGCGTGACGACATCGCCGGGTATATCCGGGCGGCCGCCGCGGAGTTGCTCCGGCGCCAGCCGGATCTGCCCGAAATGCGCTTCAGCGATGATAGCCCGCTGGTGCCTCCTGAGCAGATCGCCTGGGTTAATGAGCGCCTTGAGCCGGCGGAGGGGCCGGGTCGCCGCGAGGCCGATTACGCGCCCGTGGAGCTCGAGGAAGTGCTCGCGCTGACGCGCCGTGAAGGGCTCACGGCGGGGCTGCGCCGGATCGACGCCAGCCCGTCTCGCACCGGACGTGAACGTTGTGCGCGGGAGGTGATCCGGGCCCGTCTCTGCCTAGATGCCGGTTACCCCGGCCTGGCCCGAGCACGGCTCGAAGCGCTGGAGGCCGAAATCGAACACCGCGGGCTGGAGGAGTGGGATCCGGATTCGGCGCTGGCCGTTTGGCGGGTGCTGGCGCTGGTCCTGCGGGCGAGTGAGCGCGACGGTCAACTGGAGTCCGAGCAGGCGCGGCGACGTCTGCTCGACCTGCGCCAGCGAGTGGCGCGTATCGACCTGGAGGCGGCGATCGCCTTCCCCTGACCGGAGCGTCACAGCTCCGGTGGAGTCCATCGATGCCAAGGAGCAGGCCATGGAGAGCTTTCAACAGGAAGTGCCGAAGTCGCGGGTGAACATCACCCTCGATGTGGAGACCGGGGATGCCCGCAAGACGCTGGAGCTACCCCTGAAGATGCTGGTCCTGGGCGACTTCAGCAACGGTCAGGCCAGTGGCCGGCTGGCCGAGCGTGAGCGGGTCCCCATCGACCGGGGCAATCTTGACGCCGTACTCGGTGATCTCCATCCGTCGCTGCAGGTGACCGTGCCCAACACCTTCCGTGCGGATGGCTCGCAGATCCGGGTGTCGCTGAGCTTCGACGGTTTTGATGCCTTCACGCCCGAGGCCGTGGCGCGCCAGATCCCCCAGGTGAACAACCTGCTGGCGATGCGCAACCTGCTCAAGGATCTCAAGTCCAACGTCCTTGACAACGCCCGTTTTCGCCGCGAACTCGAGCGTATCGTGCAGAACCAGCAGGAGCTCGAGGGGGTGATGGGCGAGCTCCAGCAGATTGCTCCCCTACAGACCGGCGAGGGCGGCGATCATGGCCCATCGGGGGCGGCGACGGACACCGATGGGGAAGGGCAGGAGTGAGCCATGACGGAGCAGACCGAGAACAGCGCCGAAGCCGCCCCCGAGGCGAGCTACGCCCGCCTGTGCCAGCTTGCCGAGGTCGAGCCGGTCTCCGGGGCCCTTGAGATCGCGACCTTTCAGGACTCCGCGGTCATGGCCGACATCCCCTCGGAAAGCCGTTTGACCGCGGCGTTGCAGGTCTTTCTCGATTTGGCCAGTCAGGATGCCGAGCTGGTCGAGCGTATCGACAAGGCACTGCTCGACGAATATATCGCCCGCATCGATGCCGCGGTGAGCGAGCAGCTCGACGCCGTCCTTCACCACCCGGAATTCCAGCGCGTCGAAGCGGCCTGGCGCAGCCTGCGCTTCCTGGTCGAGCGCAGTGACCCGAGGGCGAACATCAAGCTGGAACTGCTCGACGTCTCCAAGGAGGAGCTGGCCGGGGAGCTCGAGGATGTTACGGACATCACCCAGTCGGGCCTGTATCAGCACGTCTATGTTCAGGAGTACGACACCCCGGGTGGTGAACCGCTGGCCGCCATGGTCTCCAATTACGAGTTCGACTGCTCAGCGGCGGATATCAATCTGCTCACGGAGGTGTCGCGGATCGCGGCAGCGGCCCATTGCCCCTTCCTGGGAGCCGTTGGCCGGGACTTTTTCGGCAAGGCCTCCCTCGACGAGGTGGTGCGAATTCCGGACATCGCCAGCTACCTGGACAAGGCCGAATACGCTCGCTGGCGAGGCTTCCGGGACACCGAAGATGCCCGTTACGTCGGTCTAACCTTGCCCCGGTTCCTGCTGCGCCTGCCCTATGGGCCAGACAACCCCACTCGCGCCTTCGGCTATCGGGAAAACGTCACCGGGCCGGACCACGACCGCTACCTCTGGGGCAATGCCGCTTTCGCCTTCGCCGCCAACATGGCGCGTTCATTCAAGGCCCACGGCTGGACGGTCAACATCCGCGGACCGGAGTCGGGTGGCAAGCTGGAGCAGCTGCCGATTCACGTCTTCGATCTCGGGCGCGGGGCACAGACCAAGACCCCCACCGAGGTGCTGATCTCCGAGAACCGCGAGCTCGAGCTGGCCGAGGCCGGCTTCATACCGTTGAGCTTCTACAAGAACAGCGACTACGCCTGCTTCTTCTCGGCCAACTCGGCGCAGCGCCCGGCCCGTTATAGCAGTCCGGCGGCCACGGCGAACGCCCGGATCAATGCCCGGCTTCCGTATATCTTCCTGGTCTCCCGCCTGGCTCACTACCTGAAGGTCCTCCAGCGGGAGAACATCGGTTCGGCCAAGAGTCGGCAGGATCTGGAGAACGAACTCAACGACTGGCTGCAGGGGCTGGTGACCAAGATGCAGAATCCCGACCCCGATCTGGTGGCCACCCGTCCGCTGCGCGAGGGGGCTGTCGAGGTCGAGGAGGTCCCCGAGAACCCCGGTTTCTACCGGGTCAACATGTCGGTCATGCCGCACTTCCAGATCGAGGGTATCGACCTGAAGCTCTCGCTGGTGTCGCAGCTGCCGACCTAAAACCGCCAAGGCTCAAGGAAGAGGAGGCGAAACCATGGCGATTCCCGCTTACATGTGGCTCAAGGACGATCAGGGCAACGAGATCGAGGGTTCGGTCACCGTCACCGACCGCGAGGGCAGCATCGAGGTACTCGGTTTCGAGCACGAACTGCGCATCCCCACGGACAGCGACACGGGGGCCCTGACCGGCACGCGCAAGCACGAGCCCTTCGTCTTCACCAAGGCCTTCGATGCCGCTTCGCCGTACCTGTACAAGGCGTGCAGCAAGGGGCAGACGCTCGAGGAGTTGGTGCTGAGCTGGTACCAGATCGATGAATCGGGCAACGAACAGGAATACTTTCGGCACACCCTGAACGACGTGAAGATCACCTCGGTCCGCCCGGTGATGCATAACGTCAAGGAGGCCGACAAGGAGCGCTTCCCGCACATGGAGCAGGTGGCGATCCGCTACGGCCGCATTACCTGGGCCTACGTGGACGGAAACATCGAGTTCTCGGACTCCTGGACGGAGGCCCGCTGAAGGGTCGGGAGCGCACGCCGGGGCCGCTGGCCCCGGCCCGGCTCGGGAGGTAGAACGTGACCGAAGGGTTGCTCGATGTGCTTGAGGGTGTCGGCGGGCGCACGGCCCGCCCTGCCCGGGCGGGCCGGCACAACCGCCGCTCGAGTGTTGCCCGGCACATACTCCGGCTGCTTGGGGCGCGCCGCGGTCGCCCGGCGCACCTGGCCGGATACGGTCTGCCGGATCTGTCGTCGCATTACCACGATCTGGACGGTGCCGCTGCGTGCCTGGCCGAGGCTGCCCGCGAGCTGGTTCCACGCTATGAGCCGCGTGTGGCGAGGGTGGCGGTCCGGGCGTGGCCTGCACCGGTGGATGCGGGCTACGTGCTGGGGTTGCGGTTGTATGCGCAGCTTCACTGCGGGGATGGGGTGACGCTGGAGTTGGCGGTGGACGGGAACGCCGCCGTGCATCTGCTGAACGGAGATGAAGATGGATCTGAGGCGTGCGTTTGAGCAGGAGATGCGCCGGCTGAGTGAGGCCGGCGCGGCCTTCGCCCGGGCCTTCCCGACGGAGGCGCGCATGCTCGGTTTGGAAGATCCCAACGATCGTGATCCGTATGTGGAGCGACTCCTCGAGGGAGTCGCCTTTCTGACGGCCGGTGTCCACGCCGAGCTCGCCGCCGGGGTCGAGGATCTCCATCAGCAGCTGCTGCACCTGGCTGCCCCGGAACTGGCCGAGCCCTGGCCCAGCGCCACGGTGCTGGCGTTCTCGGCGGATGATGCGGTGGTCGAGCCCGTAGCGTTGCCGAGAAACACTGAGGTTTGGTCGGCCACCGAGTGTGCCGAAGGGGTGGCGATTCCCTTCGTGACGCTTGCGGCCGGAACCGTCGAACCCATCGAGGTCGAGCGCGCCGAGTGGTTGCCGGGTGACGAGGGCGGCAGCGAGGTGCGCTTGGTGTTTCGATTCTCGAAAGCCGACGCTGGAGCGCCCGAGCCGCCGGCGAACCTGCCTCTGTTCATCGACGCCGAGGCGGGTCTCTGGGAGCGCCTGCGTGCGGCCCTGCTGCACGGCACCCGCCGGGTGCGGATTAGCCGTGGTGACGGGGAGCCGGGGCGGATCATCGGCGGTGGAGAACTGCTGACCCCGTGGCCGGTGGCGGGTGTCCAGGCGGGGGCGGGCGAGCCGATCGTCGCCGCTCTGGACCACTTTCGGTGTTTCTTTCTGGCCCGGCCGCTGCTCGCTTTCATCCAACTGAGGGGGTTGGACGGGGTGGAACTGCCGGCAGGGAGTCAGCGTCTGGAGGTGCGTTGCGAAATGAACTGGCCTGCGCCGGCTGCCGCGGCGGGGGTGCAGCAGCTGCTGCGTGCCAATTGCCTGCCGGCCGTCAACAGTGGGTCCGCCGAAGCCGAAGCGCAGTGGATCGAGGGTGGCCCGGGGCCTTATAGCGTGTGCAGTGACGCCGATGGCCCTGGCTGCCGCATCGTCCACCAGGTGCTCGACTTGCGTTTGCGGGAGGCGAGCAGTGGACGAGTTCATGTGTATCAACCGCCCTGGCAATCCGGGCTGGACCCGGAGCCGACTGGGATGTTCCGGGTCCAGCGTCGCCACCAGGGGGGCGGCGAGGATGTGGCCGTGCGCCTGGACGCCCCGGCGGGTCCGGGTACGCTCGGGGCCCGTGTGCGGTATTCGCACGGCGATCTGCCGCGGCGCTGCCTCGGCCGGGGCGACGTCAAGCAGCCGGGCACCGGGGTGCCTGACGGGGTGGCGGTGACCAACCTGCGGCGGCCGAGTCGCTTCCAGTGGGCTGCTCTGGAGGTCGGCCGGTTCCAGGCGTTGTCCCGTCTGATTCGGGGCGATGCGGAACGATGGGCGACCCGGGAGGGCATTTTGGAACTGGTCGCTGCTCTGGCGGATGCGCCGAACAGCGCGGCGGCCGAGGCCTGTCGGGCCGCGTTGCGCGATGTGACCTGCCGCCCGACGGTTCGGGTTCGGCAGGGCGTGGTAGAGACGGGGCTGCATGTGGTCCTGGAGCTCGACCCGCGACCGTGGCGGGACCCGGGTGAGGCGTATCTCTTCGCGGAGGGGGTTTATCGGGTGCTGGCCGCCTGGGCGCCTCTGGATCGGTTCGTGGTCTTGGGGTTGCGCCTGGAGACCGGCGATGAGGTCGCGCAGTGGCCACGGAGCTGAAACCGGCGGAGTCCGCCGTGGCGCGGGTCGTGACCCGGGGCGCGAGGCTGGGGCTGCGGGAGGCAGTTTGGCAGCTCGAGCAGGCCGGCCTGTCGGCGCTGGGTGCTGGCGAGTCCGGTCCGGGGTATCGCATCGAGCCGGCGGCCGAATGGACCTTCCCGGCAGCTGAGATCCGGCGCTGTCGGCGGGTCGGTGACCGGCGGGTCGTGATCGAGGCCAACGTGCTGGCCCTGCTCGGGGCGGAAGCGCCGCTACCTGGCTACTGGCTGGAGTTGGCGGCGCGCGAGGATCCCGTCGGTGAGCGGATCCGGTCCCTGCTGCGCACGCTGAATGCCTCGGTCTATGCGGGGTTGCTGGCGGGGTGGCGGGCGCTGGACGGGCCAGCGCCGTCCGCTCCTTGGGCACAATCCCTGGCGGCTCTCGGAACCGTGCCGGAGCGGGGGCTGGGCGGCCTCGATCTGCACCTGGCCCGACGTCCGAGCCGTGCCGGCCTGCGTTGCCTGTTGCAGCGGGTGATCGGGGAGCAGCGAGTGGCAGTGGCGGACCGGCAGCCGGTCGCGCAGCGGCTTGACGAGCGGCCGCTGGGCGGCGGACAGGCGCCGCGGCTGGGCGATGGTTGGGGGCTGGGCGGCGTTGCGATGGTCGCCGGCGGGCTCGTGGGTGTGCGGGTGGGGCCGGTGCCCCCGGCCACTGCGTCGGCGCGGGTTGAACAGGCCCGCGCCAGGCATCTCGGGGCGTGGTTGCGCCGCTATCTCGGGCCGGTGGCGCAGGTCCGCGCGCGCATCATCGCCGCCCCGGGCCGGTTGCCTGCGTGGTACCTCGGCGCGTCCGCGCCCCTCGGCGCGGCCACCTGGGTCGGCGAGTGGGCGGCTCGGGAGACGTCCTTGCCGTTCCCGGTATCGGTGTCGGCGGCTCCCGAGGCGAGAGCGAGAGGAGAGCGGAGATGATCAGTCATACCATGGAAGGCAAAGGCGCTGGACACGCCCTGTTCGGGATCCGACTCCCCGGAGTGGACCCGGCAGCGCTGCAGGTCGAACGGGTTGTCGGCCAACAGGCCCTGGAGGGCCTTGATCGCCTCGAGGTACGGGTGCGCGGTCCGATCGGGGATGAGGCCCACGGGTGGCCCGGGCAACTCGTGGCGGTCACCCTGGGGCAAGGGGATACCGCGCAAACCGTACATGGGTTTGTCAGCGAGGTGGTCCTGACCGGTGATGGCCCAGGACCGAGGGTGGCCAATCTGACCGTGCGCTCGCCGCTTTATCCGCTGACCGGTTCGTTCCGTCGTGCGGTCTATCGGAATTGCTCGGGGGTGGAGATCGCCCGCGATCTCCTGGACGGTGCCCTGCCCGGTGGCGTGTCTGTCGCGGTGGGCGTGGAGCGCTCGCTGCCGCAACGGCCTCTGGTGGTTCAGGGCGCTGCGGATGACCTGGCTTTCCTCGGCCGGGTGCTGGCCCGGGATGGCTGTTTCGCGGTGGTCCGGGATGCCGGAGGACGGGCTGAGGTGCGCCTCGTCGACCACCTGGCGCGGGCCGGTCTGGAGGATGTGGGGTTGGCGTGGTGTGCCAGCGGCGGACCGATGCCGCCCACGCGGGCGGTCATCTGGGATGTTGCTCATTGTTGCAGCCTGCAGCCAGGGCAGGTGCGGGTGGGCGGTTTCGATCCGGCGTTGCCCGATGGCAGCCGTGATGCCACGGCGGGCGGCGAACGGCATCGGGCGGCCGATCCGCTACTTGGGCTCTACGGAGTTACCGCTGGCGGCGAGGCGGCCCATGCGGAGTGGGCAGAAGGGGTGCGCCAGGCGGCGGAGGCGCGGCGGCACCGGATCGTGGCGGGTGTGGGGACCCCGGTGCTGCCCGGGATGCGGGTGGTGATTCGCGGGCACCCGGAAGCCGCCCTGGACGGCGTTTACTGGGTGTACAACGTCGAGCACGAGGGCGATCAGAGTGCCGCCATCCACGGTGGGGGCGGCGTGGACCGGGTGGATTACCGCGGGCGGGTGGAGCTCCTGCCCCTCGATGCGGGCTATCGACCAGCGCCGGTCTCCCCGCCCGCCGTCCCCGGCGTAACCGTGGCACGCGTGGCTGGCGGTGACCCGGGGCGCGCGGAACTCGACGAGGCCGGGGCGTACCGGATTCGCCTGGCCGATGAGCCCGAGTCAGATGGTACCCCGCAGGCCGCCCCGCCCGGACCGCCGGTCTGGGCGGTTCAGCCGAGCGCCGGTGCCGACCATGGCCTCCACCTGCCGCTGCTACCCGGTACCCGCGTGGCGGTCGCGGGGTTGCATGGCGATCTTGAGCAGCCGGTCATCCTGGGGGCCCTCAGCGGCCAGGACCAGCCGGGCCCGGTGAGCAGCGACAACTCCCACCAGCACCTAATCGAGACCCCGGCCGGGCAGCGATTGCTTCTTGATGACCGGCCCGGGGCCGAGCGCGCGGAACTGGCGGTGGGCGAGGCGGCCCGGTTGACCCTGCAGGGGCGCGAGGATGCGCCGGGCGCCGCGCTCGAAGCCCCCGACGGTTGCCTGGAGTTTGCCAGTGGTGGCGAGCAGCGTCTGCGCAGCGGCGGCGATCAGCGGCTCGATGTGGCCGGGACCTATCAGGTGAAGGTCGAGGAGAGTTGTCACCTGGAGACGGAGAACGGGACATTGCGCTGGTTCGCCGGGGAGACCCTGCGCTTGGAGACTGGCCAGGGGGATATGCTCCAGGAGGCCGCGGAAGGGGAGGTGGGCCTGGAAGCGGCGCAGGCGGTATCGCTGGATGCCGGCTCGGGGTTGCGGCTGGTCACCCGGCAGGGAGACGGCGACTGGCGCTGTGAAGGGGGAGCCCTGCACCTGGAGGCGGCCGGCGATGTCACCCTGGTGAGCACCGGCGGCGGGCGTCTGCAGGTCGGCGACGGGTTCGGTTTGCGCGTCGAGGACAGCGGTGAGGTCCGCCTGGAAGGGCAGCGGATTGAGCTCAGCGCCGACGAGGTGGTGATCGCCGCCGCCTGCATCGAGGAGGGGCGCTGATGGGGGCCGTGCCGCAGCCTCGTCCGTGGGCCGAGCTGGAGCTGGAAGGGAAATGCTACCCGCTGCGGGAGCTGTGGGGCGAGGAGATGCTCTCGCAGCCCTTTCGTTTCCGGGTCGCGGGGTACACGGCAGCGGGGGATCGGGGAGGGGGCGCTGGGGCCCCGGGGTGCACGGTTCGGCTGCGTTGGGGGGATGGTCTCGGTGGTTGGCGCTGCCTGGCCGGGCAGCTGACGGCTTGGCGGCGTGGGTCCGGCGCCGGAGGGGAGCGCGATCGCTTCGAAGCGGTCATTGAGCCGCGCCTGGCGCGGTTGGGCCTTGGTGGGGCTCACCGGTTCTTTCCCCGGATCAACCTGGAGGAGCTGACCCGTTGCTGGCTCGCGGGCGTCGGCTATGCGTGGGCCGATCCAGTCTGGCGGGTGAGTGAGGCGCCGGCGTGGCGACGGCAGGTGCTGCAGGCCGGGGCAAGCGACCTGCTCCTGTTGCAGCGACTCTGGGCACAGGCCGGCGTGACCTTGGCTTGGCAGGACGGGGTCCATGAGCGCCCGCTGTTGACCGACACGGCCGCAGGGTTTCCGCAGGCGGATGGGGCGCTGCGCTTGCCAGGGGGCGGGGCCGGCCCGGGCCTGACGGAGCCGGGTTGGTGTGCGCGGTTGCAGGAGACCGGCTCGCTGCGGCCGGTGCCGCCCGGGCTCGACGATGCGGTGGCGGTGCATCTGGCCCGTATGCGGCGCCAGGCGCAGGCAGCCCGGCGACGGTGGCTGGCGCTAGCGACTCGGCAGGTCGGGCCGCGTGCCGGGTTGCGGACGCCAGTGCTGGTGGTCGGGGAGGGTGGCGACCGCGAAATCGCGGACTGGGGTCGCTGGCACCTGATTACCCGGGTCCGTCATAGCCTCTGGTGCGAGGACGATACGGTTGCGGATGCAGCGCTCTTCGGGTATCGGGCCGAGCTTGAGGCGGTGCCGGAGGTTGTCGGTGCCACGGCGCTGCCGTACCGACCGCCGGAGCCGGCCCAGTTCCCCCTGCGTCAGCCGGTACCGGCACGGATTTGCACCGATGGTGGTCGGTTGGTGGCCGGGGATGAGCGGCGCAGCGGGTTGGATCTGCCCGAGTCCGTGGTGCGCCTGCTGCCTTTGCCGCGCGGCGCGGGCCGCAGTGGTTGGCACGCACCGCTGGTCGACGGGGAGCGGGTGCTGGTGACCTGCCTGGATGGCGATCCGGACGCGCCGGTGATCCTCGGCAGCCTGCCGGTCTCCGGTCAGCGGCATCCCGCCATCGAAAGCGGTGGCCGTGTGGCGGCCTACGCTACGCGCGCCGGCCGCGGGGTGTTCTTCCCCGGGGCCGGAGACCGTGGGGACAGGCACTCCGCCGGTGCGGTGCTCGATGCCGGGGATGGCGGGGCGAGGGCGCTTGCGGTCAGGGGTGGTGCGGACAGCGGGCACCGTGTGGCGCTGGATGCCGGGGCGGGGCCGCTCGAGCTCCTTGCCGGTCCAGGAGGCCTCCGCGAGCGTGCCGGTGCCCGGCGCCGTGAACGGGTTGGTGGGAGTCGGCGGGTTTCGGCGAAGTCCGGGGTCGCCGGTCGGAGCGAACGGGCAACCGCCGTGCAGGCCACCGGGCCGGTACGCCTTGGCGGTGCCGGCGGGGTGGCGGCCCGCTCCGGTCGGGATCTGCACCTGCGGGCTGGCGACACGCTTCGGGTTCTGGCCGGCGACGGAACCCGGCTGCGGACCCGGCGCGGCGATGGCGACTGGCAGGTGGAGCGTGGCGATCTACGCCTGGTGGCGAGCGGGGACGTGTCCCTGCGAAGTCGGAACGGGACGGTGACCCTGCGTAACGCATCCGGGTCGGCAGGCATCGCCGTGGATGCAGATGGCGTGATCCGGATCTGGGGGTGGCGGGTGGTGCTCGACGCCGAGGACGCGCTGCGCCTCGACGCCGAGGTCCACTACCGGGGCGGCAGCAGTTAGCTCGCCCGCTTGTGACGCTTGCGCTCGCTCTCGGTGAGCAGGCGCTTGCGCATGCGGATGGATTCCGGGGTTATCTCGACGAGTTCATCGTCGTTGATCAGCTCCAGCGCGTACTCCAGGGTCAGCTGCATGGGCGGAGTGAGGATGACGTTCTCGTCGCTGCCGGCTGCCCGGACGTTGGTCAGCTCCTTGGCTTTGAGCGGGTTGACCGTCATGTCGGCATCGCGACTGTTCAGGCCGATGAGCATCCCCTCGTAGACCGGGTCGTTGGGCGAGACCATCAGGCGTCCGCGCTCCTGCAGGTTGAACAGCGCGTAGGCGACCGCCTTGCCGTCGTTGCCGGAGATCATCGCCCCCTCGCGGCGCTGGCCGACTTCCTTGTCGCTCCGGGGGCCGTAGTGATCGAAGACGTGGGTCAGGATGCCAGTCCCGGAGGTCAGGCTCATGAAGTCCGTCTGGAAACCGATCAGGCCCCGCGCCGGGATGGTGTACTCGAGGCGGACGCGTCCGTTGCTGTCGACCTGCATATCCTGCAGGCGGCCGCCGCGCTCGTTGAGAGCATCGATGACCGCGCCCTGGTGGTCGCTTTCGATGTCGGCGACCAGGTGCTCGTAGGGCTCTTCGGTGCGGCCGTCCTCGCCGGTGCGGGTGATGACCGCTGGACGGGAGACGGCGATCTCGTAGCCCTCCCGGCGCATGTTCTCAAGCACCACCGACAGGTGCAGCAGACCGCGGCCGGAGACGTGGAAGCGGTCCGGGTCGTCGGTGGCCTCGACGCGCAGGGCGACGTTGGACTTGAGCTCACGGTCGAGGCGCTCGCGGATCTGGCGGCTGGTCACATATCGTCCCTCGCGGCCGGCGAACGGCGATTTGTTGACCTCGAAGCTCATGCTCACCGTCGGTTCATCCACGGTAAGCGCCGGCAGCGCCTCCACCTGCTGCGGGTCGCAGAGCGTGTCGGAGATGTCCAGCGGGTCGATGCCGGTGATCGCCACCAGGTTGCCCGCGTCGGCGGATTCGATCTCCACCCGCTCCAGGCCGAGGAAGCCGAGCAGGGTCTGGATCCGTCCGCTGCGCTGGTTCCCCTCGCGGTCGACCACGGTGACCGTAGTACCCGGTGTGACGTGGCCCCGTTTGATCCGACCGATGCCGATCTGCCCCAGGTACTTGGAGTAGTCCAGGGTCGTGATCTGCATCTGGAAGGGGCCGTCGCTGTCGACCTGCGGGGGACGCACCTGGTCGACAATAGTCTGGAACAACGGCGTCATATCACCGCTGTCGATACTCGGCTCCTCGCCGGCGTATCCGCCCAGGGCCGAGGCGTAGATGACCGGGAAATCCAGCTGTTCTTCGGTGGCGCCCAGGTCCGCGAACAGGTCGAAGGTCTGGTCGATGACCCAGTTGGGTCGTGCGCCGGGCCGGTCGATCTTGTTGACCACGACGATCGGCTGGAGCCCGAGGGCGAAGGCCTTCTCGGTAACGAAGCGCGTCTGCGGCATCGGCCCGTCCTGGGCGTCGACGAGCAGCAGCACGGAGTCGGCCATGGAGAGCACGCGCTCGACCTCGCCGCCGAAGTCGGCGTGGCCTGGGGTATCGACGATGTTGATCCGGTACCCCTGCCAGTCGATGGCGGTGTTCTTGGACAGGATGGTGATGCCCCGCTCGCGCTCGAGGTCGTCGCTATCCATGACCCGCTCGGCGTCGCCGCCGCGGGCGTCGAGGGTGCCCGACTGCTGGAGCAGTTGATCGACCAGGGTCGTCTTGCCGTGGTCAACGTGGGCGATGATGGCGATGTTGCGGAGGTTTTCGACCATTCGGTTTACCAGGTTCCAGTGTTTTGCATCGAGGCCCAGGGTTCCTGCTCGGGCAGGGGGTCACCGGCCTGTAGCAGCTCGATGGAGATCCCGTCCGGGGAACGGATGAAGGCCATGTGGCCGTCCCGGGGCGGGCGGTTGATGGTGATGCCGGCGTCCAGTAGACGCTGGCAGGTGGCGTAGATGTCCTCGACCCGGTAGGCCAGATGCCCGAAGTTGCGACCGCCGGTGTAGGTCTCCGGGTCCCAGTTCCAGGTCAGTTCCAGCATGGGGGCCTTCTCGGCCCTGGCGCGCTCGACGTCGTCCGGGGCCGCCAGAAAGACCAGCGTGAAGCGGCCGCGCTCGCTCTCGCGGCGGCTGATCTCGATCAGGCCGAGCTTGTTGCAGTAGAAATCGAGGGAGGCCTCGAGGTCGCTAACCCGGACCATCGTGTGCAGGTACTGCATGGTACCGCGCCTCTTAAGCGCTTGCCGCTGACTGGTAACCGCGCAGTCTAACAGCTTCCCGAGGGCCCCCGATATGACCGCCGCCGCCGACTGGCGCCGGGCCCGGCCAAGCCAGTACCATGAGCGCATCAAGTCGGCCGGGGCCTCTTTTGCGCAAGTTTCGGAACAACAGTTACAGCGGAGGACGTCCCAACTGGCGGATCATCGCCAGTGTCCTGCCCTACCTGAACGAGTTCCGGAACCGGGCGCTGCTCGCCCTCGCCCTGCTGGTGCTGGCCAAGGTGGCGAACGTGCTGGTTCCGGTGGCGCTGAAGTTCCTCGTCGACCATTTGGACGAGGTTCGGGGCACCGCCGAGGCGGCGCTGTTCGTACCCCTGGCTCTCGTGCTCGGATACGGCCTGCTGCGCTTCGCGTCGACGCTGTTTCAGGAACTACGGGATGCCGTCTTCGCCCGGGTGGCCGAGCGGACCATGCGGAGAGCGGCGCTGCGCGTGTTCGAGCACCTGCATCGGCTCGACCTGGGGTTCCACCTGGCTCGACGGACCGGTGCCCTGGCCCGTGACATTGAGCGCGGCACCAGCGGCATGTCGTTCCTGCTGCGCACCCTGGTGTTCAACATCGGGCCCACCCTCCTCGAGGTAGCGCTGGTGGCGCTGATCCTGGCCATCGCCTTCGACTGGAGCTTCGTGCTCACGGTGATGCTGGCCGTGGCCCTCTACATCGCCTTCTCGCTGGCCGTGACCGAGTGGCGCACGCGTTTCGTGCGCGAGGCCAATGAGATGGACAACCAGTCGAACACCCGGGCCGTGGACAGCCTGCTCAATTACGAGACGGTCAAGTACTTCAACGCCGAACGTTACGAGGCGGAGCGCTACGATCGCGATCTGGCCGCCTGGGAGCAGGCACGCATCAAGCACCGGCTCTCGCTGGCCGCCCTTAACTCCGGTCAGGCCTTCATCGTGGCCGCGGCGATCACGGTGATGATGGGGATGGCCACCCTCCAGGTCCTGGAAGGGCGCATGAGCCTGGGCGATCTGACCATGATCAACGCCTACCTGCTGCAGCTCTTCATCCCCCTCAACAACCTGGGGTTCGTCTATCGGGAGATGCGCGAGTCGTTGATCAATATCGAGCGCATGTTCGGCCTCATGGACCAGCACCCGCAGGTGCCCGACCGGAGCGATGCAGTGCCCCTGGCCCCGGATGGCGGACGCATCCGCTTCGAAGGTGTACGTTTCGGCTATCAGCCGGACCGGCCCATCCTGCGCGGCGTCGATTTTACGGTGGAGCCGGGCCAGAAGGTGGCCCTGGTGGGACCCAGCGGGGCCGGCAAGTCGACCATCGCCCGGCTGCTGTTCCGCTTCTATGACGTCGATGACGGGCGGATCACGATCAATGGCCAGGATCTGCGCGACGTGACCCAGCACAGCCTGCGTGCCGCGATCGGGGTGGTGCCGCAGGATACCGTGTTGTTCAATGACACCATCCGCTACAACATTGCATATGGGCGCCCGGACGCCAGCGAGGCCGAGATCCACGAGGCTGTGCGCCGGGCGCATCTGGACGGGTTCATCAGCGAGTTGCCCGAGGGGCTGGATACCCTCGTCGGTGAGCGGGGCCTGAAGGTCTCGGGTGGCGAGAAGCAGCGCATCGCCATTGCCCGGGTGCTGCTCAAGGACCCGCCACTGCTGATCCTCGACGAGGCGACCTCGTCGCTGGATTCCGCCTCGGAGCGTGCCATCCTGACGACGCTGCAAGAGGTGGCCGCGCAGCGCACCACGCTGGCAATTGCCCATCGCCTGTCCACCATTCAGGACGCTGACCAGATCCTGCTGATCGATGGCGGCACGATCATCGAGGCGGGGACCCACCGTGAACTGCTCGACCGTGACGGCGCTTACGCCCGTCTGTGGCGCTATCAGGAGGGCGTGGCTCGATGAGCGCTTCGCACGATCTGCACTGCCATTCCACCGCCTCGGACGGGCACCTGACGCCGGCGGCGGTGGTCCATCGCGCGGCGGACCAGGGCGTGACCACCCTGGCGCTGACCGACCATGACACGGTGGCGGGCCTCGGCGACGCGCAGGCGGCGGCCTCGATTGCAGGGATCCGACTGATCGCCGGGCTGGAGCTGTCGGTGCTCTGGCAGGGCCGGACGTTCCACGTCGTGGGCCTCGGGGTCGATCCGGGAGAGCCCGGGCTGCAGGATGGTCTGGCGCGGATGCAGCGGGCCCGGCAGGAGCGCGGCGAGGCCATCGGCGAGCGCCTGGAACGTGCCGGACTCAGTGGCGCGCGGGAGGGCGCACGGGAGGCGGCCGGCACCGCGGAGATCACCCGGGCGCACTATGCGCGGTGGTTGGTCGAGAGCGGTAATGTGCGTGGCTACGAGGAGGCATTCAAGCGCTACCTGCGTCGTGGCCGGGTGGGCTATGTGCACGGCGATTGGGTGGCCATGGAGGAGGGGATCGAGTGGATTCGCCGGGCCGGGGGCATCGCGGTCCTCGCCCATCCGCTCGGCTACGATCTGACGGGGGCGTGGATCCGGCGGACGCTGGATGCTTTTACCGCGGCGGGGGGCGAAGCGATGGAGGTCGCCTGCGGAACCTCGCCCGAGCCGCGCCAGGTGCAGCAGCTCGGCGGATGGTGTCGGCGGTATGCGTTACTGGCCTCCAGCGGCTCGGATTTCCACGGTCCCGGTCATCCGAGCCGGGAGATCGGCGGTGCGCCGGCCCTGCCGGGCGATTTGCCCTCGGTGCTGGAGGCACTCCCCGAGCGGGGAGGGTGAACGACACCCTTGGCCCGGTCGGCTCCGAGGGTGGCAGGGCGGGCACCTCGCGCCATGGCTCGTCTTGCGGTATGGTCTATCCTTAAGCGGAAGGATAGGTGATCACAGTGATAGCTCGGTGTTGGCTGGCAGGTCTGTTGATGGTCCTGGCGGGCACGAGTTTCGCGGCGGGTGCCGAGGAGCTCGAGCCGCCGATCCCCGGTGAAGAGGCGCCGACGGAGCCGGGATCCACGGCCGACCATACGAAGTTCTCCCTGCTGGAGGGGCCGTTCGAGACCGGTCCCGAGGTGACCGAAGCGTGTCTGCAGTGCCACACCGAAGCGGCGAAGCAGGTCCACAGCAGTATCCACTGGACTTGGACCTACGAACAGCCTGAAACGGAGCAGACCCTCGGCAAGCGCTACGTGCTCAATAATCTGTGCATGGGGATCGCCGGCAGCTATGAGCGCTGCTCCTCGTGCCATGTCGGCTACGGCTGGGAGGACCGGCACTTCGACTTCACGGCCGAGGAGAAGGTCGACTGCCTGGTCTGCCATGACACCACCGGCGAGTATGTGAAATTCCCCACTGCGGCCGGCCATCCGCCCTACGAGGACACCGAATTCCGCGGCATCCTGTTCGAGGCGCCGGATCTCGCCCATGTGGCTCAGAACGTCGGAGACACCAGCCGTGCGACCTGCGGCAGCTGCCACTTTGAGGGTGGTGGTGGCAACGCCGTCAAGCACGGCGATCTCGACAGCTCACTACTTAACCCGCCGCGCTCGGTCGATGTGCACATGACGCCGGAGGGGGCGGACTTCAGCTGCTCGAACTGCCACGAGTTCACCGGCCACATCCAGAGCGGGAGTCGTTACCACCTGACGGTGCCCGACTACGACGACGCGCCGATTCCGGCTCGGCCACAGGACAAGCCCGCGTGCGTGGCCTGCCACGGCAGCGAGCCGCACGAGGGACGCATCCACGACAAGCTCAACGCCCACGGCGATTTCATCGCCTGTCAGACCTGTCACGTACCGGAGATTGCTCGCGGCGGTTATCCGACCAAGACCCTTTGGGACTGGTCGGAGGCCGGTCGGCTGGATGACGACGGCCAGCCTGTCGTCCAGAAGGACGACGAGGGGCGCGTGATCTACGACGGCATGAAGGGCGTGTTCGAGTGGAAGGAAGACTACCCGCCGGACTACCGCTGGTTCGACGGCAACATGGTCTACACCCTGCCGGACGATACCATCGACCCCGATGGCGAGGTCCCCGTCAACCGGCCTCAGGGGCGACCGGGCGAGGACGGCGCCAAGATCTGGCCGTTCAAGATCATGTACGGCAAGCAGCTCTACGATGCCGAGCATCATACGCTCCTGGTGCCGCAACTCTTCGGCAAGGAGGGCGATGATGACGCGTTCTGGCGCAGCTACGACTGGGACCGCGCCATCGAGGCCGGCATGGAGGAGGCGCGCGCCGTCGGTCAAACCGAGGTGGCCTACAGCGGTGCGTACGGCTTCGTCGAGACGCGGATGTACTGGCCGGTCAACCACATGGTCGCGCCGGCGGAGGAGAGTGTGGCCTGCGTCGATTGTCACAGCCGCGACGGCCGCATGGCCGGTTTGGAAGGGGTCTATGTCCCGGGCCAGGATCGCCACCCGCGGATTGAAGCGGTGGGCTGGGCGGCCGTCTGGCTGACCTTGTTCGCGGTGCTCGGCCACGGCGGCGTGCGCTACTATCTCTACCGTCGGGAGCGCCCCGACGGCCGATCGGGCGAGGAGGGGGAGGGCTCGTGACCCAGGTACGTATCTTCACCCGTTTCGAGATCTTCTGGCACTGGGCGCAGGCCGTTCTCATCTTCGGGCTGCTGCTCACGGGTCTGGAAATGCACGGCAGCTACTCGCTGCTCGGCTTCGGCGCCGCCTTCTCCACCCACATCGTGCTCGCCTGGGCACTGATCGGGCTGTGGGCCTTTGCCATCTTCTGGCACCTGACCACCGGGGAGTGGCGGCAGTACGTACCGACCGGCAGTGGTTTGGGCCGCACTGCGGGCTACTACGCTTACGGCATGTTCTCGGGTGAGGCGAAGCCCTTTGCCAAGTCGCCGTCGGCCAAGCACAACCCGCTGCAGCGGCTTGCCTATTTCGGGTTCAAGGCGGCGATCGCCCCGGCGCTGTGGATCTCCGGACTGCTGCTGCTTTTTTACAACTTCTGGAACGACACCCTCCTCGGGGCGCTCCTGCCCCTCGGGGCCGTTGCCGGCGTCCATCTCGCCGCGGCTTTTGCCATGATCGTCTTCCTGATCGGGCACATCTACATGGCTGCGACCACGGGCAACCCCTGGTACGAGTACCTGCGCGCCATGGCCACCGGCTATCACAGGGAATAGCCGTTGCCAGCCGCCCGGGCGCCCCCGCGGGTGGCTTGGGCGGTGTGGTGGGGCGACGCCGCGGATGGTAGCGTCAGGGCATGCGAAGCGTGATCCCACCCCTGGTTGTCGGGCTCGCAGCGATTCTCGGGCTGGCCCTGTCGTTGGCGGCCGGGGCCGGCGAGTCCGAGACCGACGTCGAGTTGCCGCGGTTCCCATCGATCAGCCCCGACGGCGAGCAACTGGTGTTCAGTTGGGGCGGCGACCTGTGGCGGGTCAGCGCCACCGGCGGGACCGCGACCCGGCTGACCGGCCATCGTCTCGACGATCTCCATTCCAGTTGGTCCGCCGACGGGCAGAAACTGGTATTCGCCTCCTTGCGTGACGGTTATCTCAATCTCTGGCGCATGCGACCAGACGGAACCGGGCTGCAGCAGGTTACCCACGGCGATCGCTTCCTGCGCAGCCCCGGGTTTGGTGTGGACCGCGACGGCAAACCGCTGATTACCTTCTCGGGGCAGCTGGAGGCCGACGTTTACCGCGACCAGCGCCCCTATGGCGTGGTGCCAGATGGCGGTGAGCCGCAGCGGCTGCACGACGCCTTCGGATCCGAACCGAGCGTCTCCCCGGATGGCCGCCACGTCGCGTTTACCCGGGGAGGGGCCTATCACGGCTGGAGTCGGCGGCACTACCGCGGTCCGGACGCCCGGGATCTATGGCTGTACGATCGTGACGAGGATGCCTTCGCTGCCCTGACCCGGCGCAGCGAGGGGGATGACGGGCGCGCAAAGTGGCTGGACGATCAGACGCTGGTCTTCCTCTCGGATCGGGAAGACGACACGGTGAATCTCTTCCGCATCGGCCTGGAGGGTGAGTCCGGCGGTGTCGAACGCCTGACCGACTTCGATGAGCGTGACGTGCAGGCGTTCGACGTGGCCCCGGAGGCGGGCCGGGCGGTGCTCCAGGTCTGGGACCGGCTCTACCTCCTCGATCTCGAGGCGGCGGATCCCGCTCCGGAGCCGGTCGCCCTGCGCGCTGGAGATCCGGGACATGACCGCTACGAGCTGCGTTCGGTGGGGCGCCAGGTCAGTGAGGCGGCGCTGAGCCCCGACGGCCAGGTAATGGCGTACATTGCCTACGGCCGGGTCTACATACGGCACATGGACGAGCATAGCCCCACGCGGCCCGTCACCCCGGACACCCACGCCCGTCACCAAGACCTGCGTTGGTCGCCGGACGGGTTGCGGCTTTACTTCACCCGGGATAGCGGGGACTCCGAGTCGATCTACACCGCTGGGGTGGCCCTGACCCGCGGCGAGGTCCGTCGGGGCTGGGTGAGCCCGGCAGAGGCTGATGCATCCGCGGGCGTGGAGCGGTCCCCCGAGGCCGGGGAGCGGCCCCCGGTGCAGGAGGGCAACGGCAACGGTGCGGCGTCTGATCCGGACGACCCGTTCGCGCCCACCGATCCGGTGGACCCGCCGCCAGAACCGGGCGATCCGCGCCTCGACCCCGGACCCACGGACCCGGTTTCGCCGCCGGAGCCCGACCCGGAGCCGGCCCCGGAGTCCGAGCCGTTATCCGCCTTGGAGGCCGATCCGGTGCCTCCGGCTGCGGATCCGGAGCGCTGGCACGACGCGCTGCAGTTCACCGTGCGACCGCTGGTTGAGACCGAGGCGAACGAGCGCGATGCGCGGCCATCCCCGGACGGGACACGGATCGCGTTTCGCCGGGGCCGTGGAGATCTCGTTGTCCAGGGCATCGACGGGAACGAAGCGCACACGCTGGTCGAAGGTTGGGATGCCACCATTGACTGGCGCTGGTCGCCGGACGGCCGGTACATCGCCTACGCGCAGAACGATCTGGACTTCAGCGCCAACATCTTCATCGTCCCTGCCGACGGCTCGGCGGACCCAATCAATATCACGCGCCACCCCCGCAACGACCTCAACCCGCGCTGGTCCGCCGACGGGCGCGTGCTGACGTTCGTATCAAACCGCAGCGGCGATAGCTACGACCTCTACCGGGTCTACCTGGATCCGGATCTGGCGCGTTACAGCCGCCTGGAGCTCGATCGCTACTATCGCCGCGGGCGCGAGGCGCAGCGGAAGCGTGAGCCGCTGCCGGTCCTGGCCGCCGGCAGCGTGGATGTTACGCGGGACGACACGGGTGCCGAGGATCCGCCGGAGTTTGATCTGCAGGGGGCGTGGCGGCGGGTCGAGCGGGTGAGCCGCGCGGCGGGCAACGAATACGCGAACCGGATGACCCCCGCCGGCGACCGCTACGTCTTCAACAGTGCCGGCGAGGGGCTGATGGTCATGAATTGGGACGGCAGCGAGCGCCGGCGCCTGGGGCCCGTGGCCAATATCCAGCACCTGAGCCTGCGCGGCGACCGGGTGGTGTACGTCGCCGGGGGGCGCGTCGGCGTGGTGCAGCTCTCCGGCGGTGAGCACCAGCGCCCCGACATCAGTGACCGGATCCGCATCGACCGCCAGGCCCAGGCCGTCCAGAAATTTCGCGAGGCGGCGCGCGTCATCGAGGAGGGTTTCTACCAGCCGGACCTCAAGGGGCTGGACTGGGGGGCGCTGGTGGCCGACTACGAGGCGCTGATCCGCCGGGCGCGGACGGCCAGCGAATTCAGTGACATCGCCAACCGCCTGATGGGGGAACTGGCTGCCTCGCATACCGGCGTGAGCAATCCGGGGCCCGGATCGGCGCTGCGCGAGCCCTCCGGTCGGTTGGGCATCCGCCACGAGCGCGTGGCCCTGGCCGATGGCCGTGCGGGGTACCGGGTGCGTTCGGTGATTCCGGACGCGCCCGCCGCCCACGGACCCATGCCCCTGCAGCGCGGCGATACCATCGTGGCTATTGACGGGCGGGACCTGGATCCGGACGAGACCCTTCTCCAGCGCCTGCGCGGCCGGGTCGGTGACGAGCTGCTCATCGCTTTCCGCCGCCCGGAGGCCGACGGTGACGGCAGTCGGCTGCTGCACACGTTGGTGACCCCGGTCGACTATCCGGCGCTAGCGGAGCTGCGCTACGACGCCTTTCGGGAGGAGCGTCGCCGGCTCGTCGAGGATCGTTCCGAGGGCCGGCTCGGGTACATTCACATCCAGGCCATGAACCAGGCCTCCCTGGAGGCCTTTCAGGGGAGCCTGTACGCGGCGGCCGACGGAAAAGAGGGGCTCGTAATCGATGTGCGCAACAACGGTGGTGGGCACACCACGGACCGGATCCTGACCTCGATCATGGCGGCGGAGCACGCCTACACCGTGCCCGCAGGAGCCGATCCGGGGCGCACCGGACACTACCCGCAGGACCGCCTGGACGCCCCCCGCTACACGCTGCCGATCAACATGGTTGCCAATCAGAAGAGCTATTCCAACGCCGAGATCCTGGCGCACGCCTTCAACACCCTGGAGCGGGGGACCCTGGTCGGTGAGCAGACCTACGGCGGCGTGATCTCTACGGGGCGGCACACCCTGATCGATGGCGCTACGGTGCGGCGCCCCTTCCGCGGCTGGTACCTGCCGGACGGCACCGATATGGAGCACCACGGCGCCGAGCCGGAGATCCGGGTCCGTCAGCGCCCGGAGGATGAGGTGGCGGGGCGTGATCGCCAGCTCAAGGCGGCGGTGGACGACATGCTCGAGCGGCTCGGCGACCGCGAGTGAGTCCGGCGTACGCCCGTGGACTCAGTCGGAACCGGTAGCGCGGGAGCGCAGGAAACCGATCAGCTGCACGGCCAGGGGATCGGGCTGCAGAGTGCGGGCGCGCTGCAGCGCCTGCTCCGCCGCGCTCGGCTCGCCGGCGGCCAGCCGCCGGACCGCCTCCTGCAGCCACTGCTCGGCGGCCCGCTCGGTGCGGCGCAGCAGGGCCAGCTCCATGCCGCAGCGCCGGCAGTGCTCCGTGTGCTCCTCGGTCCGGGCGCGGCAGTTGGGGCAGCGGTTCATTAGGACTCCAGGTAGAACACCAGGTCGGAGAGGGCCTCGCGGGCCTGCTCGATGGCGGCCGCGTCCTCCTGCTCGAGCGCGTCGCGCAGCTGCTCGATGGCGTCGACAAGGTCCTCGCGATCCTCGGGGTTGGCCTGATCCAAGAGTCGTTCCGCCCGCTCGATCAACTCCGCGGTCCGGTTCCCGGGCGAATCCGCCACGGCCTGCCGGCCGGGTGACTCGGCGTCGCTGTCGATCAGGTCCTGGACCCGCTCGCGGGCCGCACCCATCTCCTCGCGCTCAAAGCGGGCCGTGGCGCTGTCGATGGTGATCTCCTTGCGCTTGCCGGTGAGTTTCTCGACCGAGGAGACGTGGAGGATGCCATTTACGTCCAGGGAGAAGGTGGTGATGATCACGTTACCGGCGGGCACATCGCTGAGTCCCTCGATGCGGAACGAGCCGATCTGGGTGTTGTTGAGCGCATCCGGGTCCTCGCCCTGGAAGACCCGGACGTCGATGGCCTCCTGCCCGTCGTACGAGGTGAAGAAGGCCTCGCTGCGGGTGACCGGGATGGGTGTGTTCTTGCGGATCACCGGGATGAAGCAGTAGGGATAGCGCTCGCCGTTGAGTTCGGCGATGGCGCTGGTGCCGAACGTGTACGGCGTAACGTCGACGAGCATGCTCGCCACCTGCTCCCCGGCGATCACCGCGCCTTGGATCGCCGCGCCCATCGCCACGCACAGATCCGGGTCGATCTCTCCGCGCGGCTGAACGCCGAGCAACTCCTCCAGGCGCTGCTGGATCCGCGGGGTGCGGGTGGTGCCGCCGACAAGCACGATCTCATCGAGGTCGTTCACCGCCAGTTCGGCGTCCTCGAGGGCGATGCGCACTGCCTCCAGGGTCTCGTCGAGCAGCGGTTCGATCATCTCTTCGTAATCGGCCCGGGTTAGGTCCACCGACAGGTTGATCGGGCCCTGCCGGCCCTCCAGCAGGTAGGCCTCCTCGATGCGGGCGATCGGCGTACCGGAGAGGTCCATCTTGGCGGCTTCGGCGGCGTGGCGGAGCCGGGCCATGGCGCGCGGATCGTCGGCCGGGTCGACCCCGTGGTCGTCCTTCACGTGGGCACGCAGCTGATCGACGATCAGGGCGTCGAAATCGTCGCCGCCGAGGTGGTTGTTGCCGTGGCTGGCGAGGACCTCCACCACGTCCTGCTCCATGCGCACGACGGAAACGTCGAAGGTGCCGCCGCCCAGGTCGTAGACAAGGATGTGGCGCCGTTCGGGCTGATCCCCTTCGTAGGCGAGCGCTGCGGCGGTAGGCTCGTTGATGATGCGCACCACGTCCAGTCCGGCCAGCGTGCCAGCGTCGCGGGTGGCCTGGCGCTGGGCGTCGGAGAAGTAAGCCGGCACCGTGATGACGGCCTTGCGGACCGGTTCGCCCAGTTGCACCTCGGCCGCCTGTTTGAGCCGGGCCAGGATCACCGCGGAGATCTCCTGGGGCGTGTAGCTGCGATCCCCCAGCGGGATCTTGATGTCTTCGCCCATGCGCCGCTTGATCGAGCGCACGGTCCGCTCCGGGTGCAGGGCCAGCTGGTTGCGGGCCGCCTGGCCGACAAGCAGGGCGCCGTGCTCGTCGAGCCCGACGGCGGAGGGCATCAGGTAGGCATCCTCGACCTCGATGAGCTGCACGCGGCCATTGCGGGCCACGGCAACCTCGGAATTCGTCGTGCCTAGGTCGATGCCGATGATGATGTCATTCACTACGTGCTGTCCCTCTTGTTGACGATAACCTCGGCGGTCCGCAGGACCCGGTCGCCGCGCAGGAAGCCTTGGCGGACCTCGCGCAGGACCACGCCGTGATCGGTTTCCGGCTCGGTGGCGGTGTCGACCGCGTGCATGGTTTGCGGGTCGAAGGGCTTTCGCACGGTCTCCTGGACCTGTACGCCGCGGCGCGCCAGGATCTCATCCAGGTGGCGCAGGTTCATCTCCATGCCCTGGGCCATGCGGCCCAGGTAGCGCCGCGCCCCACCGAGCCGGGCCAGCCAGCCGGGCCGGTGGCTCGTGACTTGGCGGTGCCCGGCGGCGAGACGGTCGCGCAGGTCGATCAGTTCCTGGAGGAGGGCGTGTTCGGCGTCGTCGTGGGCCAGATCGGCGCGGCGGCGCTCCCGCTCCAGGTGTTCCTGCAGCTGCCGGTTCTGCTGACGCAGTGTCTCACAGTCCTCGCTGAGCTGATCCAGTGCGGTTTTGTACTGGCGTGACTCCAGGCGAACGTCGTTCTTGAGCGCTGCCATCTCGGTGAGCAGGGTATGGAGGTCCGGCGCCGGGGCCGTCTGCTCCGGCTGCGGTGCTTCCGCACTGCGCTCGAGATAGTCGCGGAAGCGATCGACCAGGGCTTCGCGCTCACTGCTGTCCATCACCGCTTGGCCCTTGGCCCCAGTACCGCACGGAAGGTCTCCTCATCGGGGCGTCCCGGCGCCTCGGTGGGCGCGGCCCGATCGAGGAGATCGATTGCCGTAGCCGGCCGGGTATCGAACAGCTCCTGGGCCAGGCGCAGCCGCTCGGTCCGGATGGCCTGGTACGCCTGGCGCAGGGCCTCGAAGCGTCGGGCGTCGCGCTCCGGCGGACAGGCTCGGACCGCGGCCAGATACGCCGCGTGGATGGCCGCGTCATCGGCGTCGCGCTCGACGCCCAGACAGAGGTATGGGTCCGCGTGTTCGAGATCGGGCCTTGGCATCGGGTTCAGGGTCTTATCCATAGACGGTGCTCGGGTCAAGGGCCTGCGTCGTTCAGGCACCGTGCTCCGGGTCGGGGATCAGCCGCTTGATCAGAACCCCGGCCCGGTGGGCCGTACGCTTGTCATCACTGCGGCGCGCCTGCCGGAAGGCCCGGCGGAGCTGGTCGAGCTCCCGGCTGGTGGGGCGGCCGGCTTCCTCGTTCGCGTATCGTGCCTCTAGGTTGTGCACGGTGAACAGCGGGTCCTCCAGGCGGTGGCGCAGTGCCTCGCGGGCGAAGTGGCCGCGCAGCTCCTCCTGGCCCGCCGCACGCAGCGCCTCGCAGACCGCAGCGTAATCGTCCAGGTCGAGGGACCGGATGCGGACGGCTCGGCGCAGGGCCGGGGCGAAGGGCCCCAGGGCGCGGTCGAGGATGCCACTGGCCTCCGCGGCGACTTCGTGAATCCATTCGCAGAGATCCCGCAGCTGCTGCCGGTCGATCCGTTTCGGGGGGTTCAGGCCGCTTTGCACGAGCACTGTCGCGGCCGGCTGGCCGGCGAGCTCGGCCTCGGTGGCCAGCGCCAGGGCGTGGCCGAGGGTGCGGCCGTCGGTGAGGGTCCGAGCACGCCAACGGTGGGCTTTGGTGCCGCTGCCGTGGGTGGCGTCGACGACGGTACGCAGCCGTTCGAGCTGGGCCTGCGCCGCCGCCGAGTCCGCCCAGGTCTCCGCCTGGGCCAGGGCCGTGTGGGCAGCCTCCGGGTTCCCCTCGGCGCAGGCGGAGCGTGCGCGGGACAGCAGGGCGTCGTGGAGCACGGTCCGGGCCCGGCGATTGATCGGGTCGCGTTCGAGGATTCGCCGGGCGAAGTCCGCAGCCCCCTCGAAATCTTCACCGTGCAGCGCGAGTTCCAGTGCCTCCTGGAGCAGGGAGCGATCCTCGGGCCAGCGGGCCAGGGCCTGATCCACCGATCGGCGGGCTTGGGCGATGCGGCCGCAGTCGCGGTGGCGCTGGATGAGCAGCCGGTGGCCGGGGAGATGATCCGGATCCAGGGTGACGCTCTCGGCCAGGGCGTTTTCGGCTTCGGCCGCGAGGGGGGTGTGGAGCAGACCCAGCTCGCTGGCCAAGCGGCGCTGGATTGCGGCGATACGCAAGGCGTTCTGGTCTCCGGGGACCGGCTCGGCATCGGCGCGAAGCGCGGCGATTACTGCCTGCCAGGCTGCCAGGACAGCGGTGTAGTCATCGGCCTGGAAACACTCGGTGCACCAGGCCTGCAGGAGCGCCTGCTCGAACTCGTCGGCCTCTTCGGGCAGCACCAGTGCGCGGCCATGGACGGCCACCTCCTGGAAGGCGAGGCGGATTCGTTGCCGACGGGACCACTGCTCGCCGAGCTCACTTCGCCAGTCCGCCAGGACGGCGGGTAGATCGGCATCTGGCTGCGGTGCTTCGGGCCTGAAGAGCTCGCGCCAAAGCTCGTAACGCTGCGTCGCCCAGCCACGCAGCGCAGTGGCGAAGCGGCGTAGGGGTTCGTCGACCCGGGTCAGTGCCGGGAGCAGCTCGGGGTCGGGGAGTCGGGCTAGCCGTGCGGCCTCGGCCAACGGGGCGAAGGGTGAGGAGTCATCGACGCCCTCGAGCAGACGTTCGGCGGACAGCTGCTGCTCCGGCTCGATCATGAGCGCCTTGAGCACGGTCACGAAGTCGCGGTAGGGCGAGCGGTACGGGATCGTCCGCAGATGCTGGGCGGCGACCTCATCCTGACCCGTACAGTAAGCCGCCAGGGCTGCCAGTGCCGTATCGCCATCGGCGCGCACGGGGTCTTCGGGATCCAGCTCTGCCAGGCGCTCGGGGGCGGCGAGGTAGCAAGCCGCGAGGTGAGGGCGGGCCCGGCTCAGCGGCTCCGTTGCTCCGGCCTCGCACATGCGGATGTAGGCAGCCTGTGCGGCTTCGGCCTCGTCGAGTTCCAGCAGTAGGCGGATCTGCTCCGGTTCCGGCAGGGCGCCGGGGCAACGCCACTCGCGGTTCTCCCAAATGGCCAATGCCTCGCGGGGCATGCCCTTGGCAGCGAGTTCCAGGGCGCGCCCGCGGTAGGCTGCGGCGAGGCCCTCGGCCCAGGTGCTCTCTGGCTCGGTCTGCGCCAGGGTGCGGTAGTGCTTGATGGCCTCTCGGTAGCGCCCAGCTGCGAGCGCCTGGCGCGCGTACGGCTCCACCGTCATGTGCGCGGTGTGCAGCGGCGGCTGCTGTTGTTGCCGCGAGGACAGTTGCTCGGACACGTCGACCCCTTGCTTGCCGCTCCGGTGGCGGGCACCCGACGTCGCGGGCCCGTGGGGAGCATGATACGCGTGCAGGCAGCTGCGCTCATCCTTGCACGGCGTGGACGGCGCAGGGGCGGTGCCGCCAGGATGGTTTTGGGTGACGAAAAAGAGCATTGATGATGGTCAAAAAGAGTGCTGACTGATAAGTTGTTGCGCGATGCCTTCCGGTCCCGGTCCGCTACTGAGCGGGCAGGGCGGCTTCGGGCCGATGCACCGCAGGCTGGGCAGCGCACGATCAATACAAGGTGAGGCATGAGCGTCGATTTCTTCTATAACTTCCTGGCGGGCCTCGGGTATACCCATCCGGTGCACCCGATCGCGGTCCACGTCACCATCGGGTTGGTGGTGGCAGCGCTGGTCTTCGCGCTTGTAGCGCGGTCACCGCGGTACGAGAAGTACGCGATCACGGCGCGTCACTGCGTGACGCTGGGCTTCATCATGGTCTTCCCGACCATCCTGCTCGGCTTCATGGACTGGCTCTACTACTACGGGGGCAACTGGACGACCACCTTCAAGATCAAGGTCTCGTTCGGCATCGTGCTCGCCGTGCTGCTGGGAATCGCGGCTATTCTTCCGGCCAGGCTGACCTACCGCTCGCCGGCGGTGCTGGCCAGCTACCTGGCGTCGTTCCTGGTGGTGGTTGTACTCGGCTACTACGGCGGTGAGCTGGTCCACGGTTCGGCCAGTCCGGCCGCGGACGAGGAGGTGGATGAAGACCCGGATGCCCGGGTTTCCTACGCGCAGATCGACCGGATCATGCGGGATGCCTGTGTCTCCTGTCATGCTCCCGGGAACGCCATCTGGGACCTGGATCTGACCTCGTACGAAGCGCTCATGGACGGGAGCAAGAACGGCCCGATCGTGGTGCCCGGCGAGCCCGGCGAGAGTGAGCTGGTCAAGCGCATCGACGGCACGGCCGATGTGCAGATGCCGCTTGGCGGCAGCCTCTCCGAGCGCGACAAGGACCGGATCATCCGCTGGGTCGAGCAGGGCGCCGAGAAGGACTAGAGGAAGAGGGTATGGGCGAGGCGCCGCCGATCCTCCAGCCGATCCAGTTGCCGCGCATGGCCCACTGCCCCGGGGCCGTGGAGTGGCTGCGACCCTGGGCCGAAGAGCTCTGCCCCGGGCCCGGCACCCTGGTGCTGGTCACCGGGCGGGCTACGCTCGCGCATCTGCCGGCGGCCCGGCAGGCGGTCGGCGAACTGGAGGCCCGGGGATGGAGCCTGGCGACGGTGACCGTCAGCGGTGAGCCGAGCGCCGAGTGGGTGGATGAGCAGCGTCAGCACCTGCCTGCTGGGGGTGTCGACCTGGTTGTGGCGCTCGGCGGGGGCAGTGTCCTAGATGTCGGCAAAACCCTGGCGGCGATGGCCTGCGAGCAGGGCCCGACGCGGGCCTATCTAGAGGGGGTCGGGGATCGCGCACCTTCCGGGCGCCGCGTCCCATGGATCGCCGTGCCGACCACCATGGGCACCGGCAGTGAGGTGACCCACAACGCCGTACTCGGTCAACCCGGTCTGGAGCGGGGCTACAAGAAGTCGCTGCGCCACCCCGGGTACGTAGCCGACCGGGTGCTCCTCGACGCACGACTGACGGCCTCAGTGCCCCGGGCGGTGGTGGCCAGCGCGGGGATGGACGCCTTCTCGCAGTTGCTTGAGAGCTACCTGGCGCCCACGACCTCGCCGTTGCTGGATTGTTGGCTGATGTATGCGCTTGAGCAGGCAGGTGCGGCGCTTCCGGAACTGATCTGCCGCCATGGGGACGCGGATCTGGAGGCTCAGCGCCACGCCATGGCTCTGGCCGCCACTGTCTCGGGTGTGGCGTTGACCCATACGGGCCTGGGCATCGTGCACGGGCTCATCGGGCCGCTTGGAGCGGTGGCGCCGGTCCCGCACGGAGTGGCATGTGCCAACGTGCTGTCGCCGGCGATGCGTCAGACGCTCGCCGAGGCCCGCGCCGTAGGTGGCGCGACGCAGGAGCGGGTGGAGCAGCGGATGGCTGCGGTCTCGGTCCAGCTCGGCGGCGGTTCCCGGGCCGACGAGCTGATCGAAGCCCTCGACCACTGGCGTCACCAGGCCCGGTTGCACGCGGGCCTTTCCGGGCTGGCTGGCTACGGTATCGACCATCGCCACCTGGACGCCGTGGTCGAGAAGGGGTCGAACCGGCGCAACGCGGTTGCGTTGAGCCCCGAGCAGTGGCGGTCCATTCTGGAAGAGAGCCTGTAGGTACCTCAGAAATGCATGCTTACGAAGATCTCAATGGTGCAGATCGGCCCGCTTGTCCGGCGCATTGGATCCTGGCGCCAGCCGCGCTGGCTTTGGCGGCCCTCGGTACCGCCCTGAACCCTCCGCAGATCCACGAGCTCCGCATCGATGGTGGCACGGTGCTGCAGCCCGTGGCCCTGGAACACGTCATGGAGCGTCGGCCGCAGGGGCCACCACCCTGGGGTGACGTGGAGCAGGTCTCGCCGGAGGAGGTTGAGGAAATCACAGCGCCGGCCGGGGACACGCGTGGCGCCCCCGGAGCCGAGGGGGGCAGCGGGATGTACCAGCGGCCCGACTGACGCCCCAGGTGGTCCGTCGCTGGTCGGCCGATTACTGGGACTGGTTGCGCGCCTCGAGTTCCTGCCAGCGCTCGTAGGTGGCCTCCAGGCGCGACTCAAGCTCCCCCAGCTGCTCCTGCAGCGAGGCAAGATGCCCATCGTCGCTCTGGTAAAGTGCGGGATCGGCCAACCGCTCGTGCAGCTGTGCCTGCTCCTGTTCAAGGGCCTCGATACGCTCCGGCAGGCCGGCCAGCTCCTGCTCCTCGCGCCGGGTCAGTCGCTTCGGCGCACCTGAGCTGCGCCCTCCCGACGTTCGCCTGCCAGTGTCCGGGGCGTCGTTGTCCGGCGATGCCTTGGCGCCGCGCTCGGAGCGGCGTTGCGCGGCCGGTCCGGGGCGCTGTCGCTGCCAGTCGGTATAACCGCCGGCGTATTCGCGGAAGCGGCCATCGCCCTCATAGGCCAGGCTCTGCGTGACCACCGCGTCGAGGAAGGCGCGGTCGTGGCTGACCACCAGCACCGTCCCGGAGAAATCCAGCAGTCGGTCCTCGAGCAGTTCCAGGGTCTCGGCATCGAGATCGTTGGTTGGCTCGTCGAGCACCAAAAGGTTGGCCGGTTGGCTGAACAGCCGGGCCAGCAACAGGCGGTTGCGCTCCCCGCCTGAGAGTGCCCGCACCGGCTGACGGGCGCGCTGCGGCGGGAACAGGAAGTCCTGCAGGTAGCTGAGCACGTGGCGGGACTGGCCGTTGATCTCGATGTGCTCGCGCCCCCCGCCGACGTTGTCCTGAACACTGGCGTCCTCGTCGAGCACGGCGCGCTGTTGGTCGAAGTAGGCGATCTCCAGCCGGGTGCCGCGGCGGATGGTCCCGTGGGTTGGTTCCAGTGCCCCGAGCAGCAGCCGAATGAGGGTGGTCTTGCCGCAGCCGTTGGGTCCGATGAGGCCCACCTTGTCGCCGCGCAGGACGGTGGTGTTCAGATCCCGGATGATGGTGGCGTCGTTGTAGGCAAAGTCTACTGCTTCGGCGTCGGCGACAATCTTGCCCGAGCGCTCCGCTTCTTGAACGCTGAAGCGCGCCTTGCCCTGATGCTCACGGCGCTCGGCCCGTTCGGCGCGCATGCGCTGGAGTTCCCGGACTCGTCCCTGGTTGCGGGTGCGCCGGGCCTTGATGCCCTGTCGGATCCAGGCTTCCTCCTGGGCCAGGCGCTTGTCGAATTCGGCGCGCTGCTGCTCCTCGGCGTGGAGGCGCTCTTCGCGGCGGCGCAGGTAGTTCTGGTAGTCGCCCGGGTAGCTGATCAGTGCTCCGCGGTCGATCTCCACGATGCGCGTGGCCAGGCTCTGCAGGAAGGCACGGTCGTGGGTGATGAACAGCAGCGCCCCTGGCCAGTCGCGGAGGAACCCCTCAAGCCAGGTGATGGCCTCGATGTCCAGGTGGTTGGTCGGCTCGTCGAGCAGGAGCAGGTCCGGGGCCGTGACCAGTGCGCGGCCGAGCAGCACGCGACGCTGCACGCCGCCGGAGAGGTTCGCCATGGCTGCCTCGGGGTCGAGGTCCAGGCGGGAGATCACGGCCTCGACTCGCTGCTTCAGGTCCCATCCGCCCTGGGCGTCCAGCGCGTCCTGGCAGGCCTGCATCTCGTCGAGGCGATCGGTGTCGCCGGCGGCAACGGCCTCGGCGACCCGGTGGTAACGCTCGACGGTCTCTCCCAGCTTGCCGAGGCCTGCGGCCACGTGTTGATAGACGGTGCCGCTGGTGTCCTCGGGCAACTCTTGGGCCAGTTGCGCGACCCGGACGCCCGGGTCGCAGAGGACCTGGCCGTCATCGGGTTCGACGGCGCCGGTGAGAATGCGCATTAGGGTAGATTTCCCGGCGCCGTTGCGTCCGACCAGGCAGACGCGTTCGCCTGATTCGACGGTCAGGTTGATGTCTTCCAGCAAGGGGGGGTGGTGCCCCAGGGCGAGTTGGACGTTGCGTAGCTCGAGTAGCGGCACAGGCTCCCTCAGTCGGCAGGCTCCAGGCGGTAAATCCCGCCATCGGATTCGTCGGTCAGCAGGTAGATATGGCCCCCGGGCCCTTCCTCAACAGCGCGAACCCGGCCCACGGTATCGCGCAGGATCTCTTCCTCGTGGACGACCGTTTCGTCCTCGATGACCACGCGGCGTATCGCCGGACGCACCAAGGCGCCGGCCAGGAAATCTCCCTCCCAGCGCGGGAACGCCTGGCCGCTGTAGTGATCCAGCCCTGAAGGGGCGATCGCCGGTGTCCAGTCACGGATGGGGGATTCCATGCCCTCGGCGTGGCGCCCGATGCCGATCTGCTCCTGGGTGGCGTAGTCGCGGCCGTGGGAGATGATCGGCCAGCCGTAGTTGTACCCCGCCTGGACCCGGTTGAGTTCGTCGCCGCCTCGCGGGCCGTGCTCAGTCTGCCAGATCGCGCCGGTCTCGGGGTGGATGAACTGGCCCTGGGCGTTGCGATGGCCGTAGGAGTAGATTTCGTCGCGCACCTGGTCGTCGGCCACGAACGGATTGTCCCCGGGGACCGAGCCGTCGTCGTTGAGGCGCAGGGTGGTACCAACGTGGTCGCCGGTGTCCTGCGCCCGGTGGGTATCCGGGTCGTGCTCGTCGTCGCCGCGATCGCCGACGGTCATCAGCAGGGTGCCGTCCGGCTTGAAGTCGATCCGCGACCCGTAGTGGCGGCCCGGGGTGGCGGCGGCATCGGCCACGAAGATCTCCTCGAGGTCGGTCAGCCGCGGCGCGCCGTCATCGAGGCGCGCCCTGGCCAGGGCCACGGTGGTTTCGTTGGCATCCCCCCGCGCGTACGTGAAGTACACCCAGCGGTTGTCGGTGAAGTCCGGATGCAGGGTGATATCCAGCATCCCGCCCTGGTTGCGCGCGTGGATGCGGTCGGGCCCGCCGGACAAGCGCTCCACCCGGCCGTCTTCGACCCGATTGATGCGACCCGGCCGTTCGGTGACCAGCATGCCACCTTCGGGCAGGAAAGCCAGTCCCCAGGGGTGTTCCAAATCGGTGGCGACTTGCACGATGCGCACACCGTGATACTCCGTATCGTGATGAGCCTCGATGACCTCTTCGGCCAGGGCGGCCCCGCCGATCAGCGAGAACCCGGCCAGGGTGGCGATACGCGGCGTGACTCGGACCATGGCGCCTGCTCCATGCTAGCGTAGACCTTATACGGCCCTTACCATTCAAGCAGAGGAGGTCCGTCGTGGACAGCATACGCTCGCGAACCGGCGTTCCGGTGGAGGTGATCGATCTCCACTTCCAGGGCAAGGCCGGGCGCATTGCCAGTTTCCTGATCCGTCATCAAGGCGGGGCGATGCTGATCGAGAGCGGCCCCGGCAGCACGATCGGCGGCTTGGAGTTCGAGCTTCGGCGGCGGGGCCTGGCGCCGACGGATATCACCCACCTGCTGCTCACCCATATTCACCTCGACCACGCCGGTGCCGCCGGTTGGCTGGCCCGTCAGGGCGCCCATGTGTACGTGCACCCGCGGGGTGCCCCCCATCTGATCGACCCCGGCCGTCTGCTCGATAGCGCCTCGCGGATCTATGGAGACGACATGGATCGGCTCTGGGGGGAGTGCCTGCCGGTGCCCGAGGAGCAGATCACCACACTCGATGACGGTGACGAGGTCGCCGTGGGCGGAGTCGGCGTGGTCGCCCTGGACACGCCGGGGCATGCCGAGCACCACCTGGCCTTCCAGCTCGACGATGTCTGCTTCACCGGTGACGTGGGCGGCGTGCGCATGCCCCACTCAGGGGTGGTCATCCCGCCCGCGCCGCCACCGGAGTTCGACCCGCAGCGGTGGCGGCAGAGCTTGGCGCACATCGCTGCGCAACAACCGGAGTACCTGGCGCTGACCCATTTTGGCCTGTTCCTGGATCCGCCGGAGCATCTGGCGGCCCTGCGCCGTGGCCTGCGCGACCTTACGCGCTGGGCGGACGAAACGGTGGCCGAGGCGAACGATGTCGCCGATCTGCAGGCCCGTTACACCGCCTGGCTAGAGGCGTGGGCGCTGGAGCAGGGGCTGGATCCGGCGGACTGGGCCGGGCATCAGGCGATCAATCCGGCCTGGATGTCCGCACTGGGGCTGCGGCGCTACTGGAAGCAGAAGCAGGGCTGACGTCCTGCATCCCGATACGACGAGGAGGCTGCATGGCAGCGGGGTCTAGCTACGATGATCTGCCCATGGAGTGGGTGGGCAATTGGGCCGGGCGGCGCGCTGCGCTGACCCCGGAGCGGATGGCGCTCTACGAGCCGGACAGCGAGCGTTGCATCACCTATCGCCAGGCCGATCAGCGGGCCGAGCGTGCTGCGGCCCTGTTGACCGAGACCCTGGGGATCGGCCCCCGCGAACCGGTCTGCCTTCTGTCGCGCAATCGGCTCGAGGCGGTCGATCTCTATCTTGCCTGTGGCAAGACCGGTGTGATCCTGGCGCCGCTGTCTTACCGCCTGGCGCAACCTGAGCTCAACGACCTGGTCCGGCGGGTTGCGCCGCGCGCCCTGTTCTACGATGAGGCCTTCGCCGAGCTGGCCGCGGACCTGGATTTGCCCGCCGGCGCCCAGCGTGTCGAGCTGGCCGATGGGCGCGGCCGGTGGTTCGAGGCCGTGGATGCGGGCGAGGATCCGCGCACCGGTCAGAACCGTCCGCTGGCCCTCTCGGACCCGTGTCTCTACGTGCACACCGGTGGAACCACGGCCACGCCCAAGATCTGCGTGGTTTCCCATCGGCAGATGGTTTGGAACGCCGTGGACATTCTGGTCAGCAGTGGCGGATCGCTCGGGCCTCAGCAGGAGCTGCTGACCTTTCCGCTGTTCCATATCGGTGGCTGGAACACCCTAACTCCGGTGTTCTACGCCGGCGGCTACACCGTCATGCCGCGCAGCTTCGACGCCGGGCAGGCCCTGGAGCTGATCGAGGTGGAGGGGATCACCCATTTCGGTGCAGTTGAGGCCATGCTGCAGTTAATGGCCGAGCATCCGCGCTTCGCCGGGGTGGATATGAGCACGCTGGAGCAGATCACGACTGCCGGTGCGCCCTGTTCCTCCTGGACCATGCAGCCGTTCTGGCAGCGGGGGATCCGTGTCAGTCAGTCCTACGGGATGACCGAGGCGGGTCCGTCGAACTTCCTCTATGTCGGTGATGATCAGGGCATCGATGAACTGCGCGAGCACCACGACTCGGTGGGCACCTCGATGTTTCACACGGACTACCGCATCGTCGATCCCGAACGGCTAGAGCCGGTGCGCCGGGGTGAGGTCGGCGTGCTGCTGATGCGCAGCCCCCACAACTTTGACGGGTACCTCGACGAGCCCGAGCGCAGTGCCGGGGCGCTGCTCGCGGACGGCTGGGTCTACAGCGGTGACCTGGCTCACGAGGATGCTGAGGGCTATGTGCGCCTGGTCGGCCGCGCGGACAACATGTTTATCAGCGGCGGCGAGAACATCGCCCCGGAGGAGGTGGAGCAGGTCCTGCTGCGCCACGCCGGTGTTCGCAAGGCGGCGGTGGTGGGCGTGCCCGACCCGCGCTGGGGTGCGGTGCCGGCGGTTGCGGTGGTCGCACGCGAGGGTGCCGATGTCGATGCGGCGCAGATCCTACAGTTTGCCGAGCGGGAGCTGGCACGGTACAAGGTGCCGCGGTTGATTCGCTTTTACGAGGATCTGCCGCTGACCGGCGCCGGCAAGGTGGACCGCAACCGCGTCCGCGAGCAGCTTGCCGGGGAGGCAGGGGCGTCATCGGGAGAGGAGTAGGCATGACGGATCGATTCGGTAACGCGCGGGTGCTGGTGGTGGCGGGTTCCGACTCCGGGGGCGGGGCCGGCATTCAGGCGGACCTGAAGGCGGTGATGGCGCTCGGCGGCTACTGCAGCACGGCGATTACCGCGCTGACGGCGCAGAACACCCGGGGTGTCCAGGATGTGCACACGATCCCGCCCGGTTTTGTGGCCGCTCAGATGCGCTCGGTCCTCGCCGACATCGGTGCCGACTGCGTGAAAACGGGCATGCTCCACGACACTGCGGTCATCGATGCGGTGGCCGCCGAACTCGACGCCCTGGCGCCCGGCGTGCCGCTGGTGGTGGACCCGGTGATGGTCGCCCAGAGTGGCGATCGACTCCTGGCCGAAGCGGCCGCCGAGCGGCTCGGCGATGTGCTGCTGCCACGGGCAACCCTCCTCACCCCCAATCTGCCCGAGGCGGAGGTACTACTCGGCCGATCCGTGCCGGGCACCGAGGCCGGCCTGCGGGAGGCGGCCCGAGCCCTGCGCGGTTTCGGCCCCGGAGCGGTCCTGGTCAAGGGCGGGCATGCGGCCGGTGAAGAGGTTATCGATTGCCTGGCTACGCCGGACGGCGAGATGTGCTTTCGTAGCCGACGGATCGACACGACCTCCAACCATGGCACCGGGTGCACCCTGGCGAGCGCCATCGCTGCCGGGGTCGCCCGGGAGCTGCCTATGGCCGATGCCGTCGCCCGCGCCCGGGACTACCTCCAGGAAGCCCTGCGCACGGCCCGCGGCCTTGGATCCGGGGCGGGGCCGGTGAACCACGCCTTCAATGTGCCCCCTTATTGATTGAGGGGGCGGCGTGATGCGGCAAATTGGCACAGAACGAAAAATGGACTAGACTGGTCCACAATAGAATCGCTCAAAACCGTGAGGGCTGTGCCATGTACGCGAACGCCGATCCGAACACCCTGGTGCAGGTTACCGCCCGTGGTCGCTACGCCGTTGGCGCAGTGCTGCACATCGCGCTCCACGACGAGATCGGCCCGGTCCCGCTGGCCGAGATCTCGGTCTGTCAGAATATCTCCACCTCCTACGTGGATCAGATCTTCGCCGATCTGCGGCCACACGGGATCATCGAGGGCATCCCCGGGCCGGGGGGCGGGTACCGGCTGGCCCGTCCGGCGACTGAGGTGACGGTGGCGGAGATCATCGCGGCGGTGGAGCGGCGCGAGGCCGGAACCCACTACCGCAGCGCGCTTGAGGGTGCGGTCTGGAGCCGGCTGATGGCGGATATTGCCCACTTCATGGAGCGGCTCACCGTGGCCGATCTGGTGGAGCGTCCGGCGGCGCGGGAGTGGCTTGCGCGGCAGTATCGAACCGGTCCGTGGCGGTGCGAGGTGTGCGGCGTGCTCACCGAGCGGGGCCCGAAGCATGCCGGTCATCGGGCGGGACGTTCCCGACGGGCGCGGTAGGACCGCCTCCGCCGGGGGGGGCCCCGGGGCGGTCAGCCGAAACGCTGCTCGACGTAGGATTCGACGATCTGCTCGAACTCTTCGGCGATGCGCTCCCCCTTGAGGGTCACGGAGCGCTCGCCGTCGATGAAGACTGGGGCCGAGGGCTGCTCGCCGGCGCCCGGCAGGCTGATGCCGATATCGGCGTGGCGGCTCTCGCCGGGGCCATTGACCACGCAACCCATCACCGCGATGCGCAGCCCCTCGACACCGGGGTAGCGTTCGCGCCACTCCGGCATGCGGGCATCGATATGGCTGCGGATGTGCTCGGCGAGACGCTGGAAGAAGTCGCTGGATGTGCGGCCGCAGCCGGGGCAGGCCGTGACCCGCGGCGTGAAATCGCGCAGCCCCATGCTCTGCAACACCTGCTGCGCTACTTCGACCTCGCGGGTTCGGGCGCCTCCGGGATCCGGCGTGAGCGAGACGCGGATGGTGTCGCCGATCCCCTCTTGGAGCAGGATGGCCAGGGCCGCCGAGGAGGCGACTACGCCGGGCACCCCCATGCCGGCCTCGGTCAGGCCCAGGTGGAGGGGGTAATCGCAGCGCCGGGCGAGGTCGCGGTAGACCGCCACCAGATCCTGGACGCCGCTCATCTTGCAGGAGAGCACGATGCGATCACCGGGCAGGCCCAGCTCCTCGGCGCGTTGCGCGCTCTCCACCGCCGAGGTGACCACCGCATCGCGCATGACGGTCTCCGGCGGCAGCGGCTCCGTTCGCGCCGCATTGGCGTCCATCAGCCGGGTGAGGACGCTGTCGTCGAGGCTTCCCCAGTTGACGCCGATCCGCACAGGCAGGTCGTAGGTGCAGGCGATCTCGATCATCTCGGCGAACTGCGGGTCGCGTCGGCTCCCTTTGCCGACGTTGCCGGGGTTGATGCGCATCTTGGCAAGGGCCTCAGCGCACTCCGGGTGGCGGCGCAACAGCTTGTGCCCGTTGAAGTGGAAGTCGCCGACAAGCGGTACCTCGGCCCCCATACGGGCGAGGCGCTCGCGGATGCGCGGCACGGCCGCGGCGGCCTCCTCGTTGTTGATGGTGACCCGCACGAGCTCCGATCCGGCCCGGGCCAGATCGGCGGCCTGGACCGCGGTGCTCACCTCGTCAGCGGTGTCGGTGTCGGTCATCGACTGGACCACGATCGGTCCATCGCCACCGATGCTCAGGTCACCGATGCGGACGGTTCGACTGCGGCGCCGGGGCGCCGGCTCGGCTTCCAGGGGACGGGTTTCTGCATCCATGGCCGGTATTGTAGCCCAATCCGTCGTCGACCCGGAAAACATTCGTCTTTTACGATGCCGAAAGGCCGCGGTGTCCCCGCCGTGGCGACACGAACCTGGGAGGCACCATGATCGAACTCTACAGCTGGCCAACCCCCAACGGACAGAAAGTGCACATCGCCCTCGAGGAGATGGGGCTCGCGTACCGGGTCCACGGTGTGGATATCGGCAAGGGCGAGCAGTTTGCCGAGCAGTTCCAGCGCATCAGCCCGAACGGCCGCATACCGGCGATCGTCGATAGCGAGGGGCCCGGCGGGCAGCCGTTCTCCGTGTTCGAGTCCGGGGCGATCCTCATCTATCTGGCGGAGAAGAGCGGGCAGTTTCTGCCGACGGATCCGGCCGCGCGGATGCGCGTGATCGAGTGGCTGATGTTCCAGATGGGTGGCGTCGGACCGATGTTCGGTCAGGCGGGCCACTTCCGCAACCAGGCGCCGGAGCGGGTGGATTACGGCATCGAGCGCTACACCCAGGAAACGGAGCGCTTGCTCGGGGTTCTGGACCGTCGGTTGGGCGAGGTGCCCTACCTGGGTGGGGCGGCCTACAGCATCGCCGACATGGCGACCTATCCGTGGGTTCAGGTGGCCGAGCGCCTGGGGCAGCGCATGGGCGACTTCCCCAACGTGCTGCGCTGGTCGGATGAGATCGGCGAGCGCCCTGCGGTGGAGCGGGGGATGGCGGTGCTTAGGCAGCAGTAGGCTGGGGCCCCGGGGCGCGGCCCGGGTGGGCCGCGCTAAGGTTGTTTACCCGGGCCCGGGGTGATCCCGTGCTGGATGATCTCCGTGGCCGCTGCCAGGACATCGCTCTCGGGGGTGCCGTCCTCGCTCCAGATCAGGTGGCGTTTGCCCATGAAGAATGCGATCCCGATCAGCGCCAGTGCCTGGGTGTAGGGATCCCCGCGGCGGACTTCGCCGCGGGACTGTGCTGCCTCGAGGCGCTCGGCGTAGCCTCCTGCCAGGGTCTGGAAGTACCACCGATGCGCCTCCGGATCGACGAACTGCGACTCCATCACGATCCGGTAAAGGTTTTCGTGCTCGCGGCAAAAGCGTAGGAACGCCTCCAGGCCGATGCGCTCAGCTTCGGCACGGTTTGCCGCGCCCTCGATGGCTTCGCTGAGATAGCGGCGCATGGTGCGGTTCATGTGCTCGACCAGCGCGCGGAAGATCTCCTCCTTGGAGCGGTAGTAGAGGTAGAACGTCCCCTGGGCCACCCCGGCGCGCTGGGTGATGCTGCTGATCGATGCGTTGTGAAAGCCCTTCTCGCCGAACTCCACCTCGGCGGCGGCGAGCAGGTTGCGGCGCGTGCGCTCGCCGCGCTCCGTGGCCGGCCCCACCCCCTGGGTCAAACCGGGTCTGGTCTTCTCCATGGCCATCCCGCAATTGGCTGGTTAACCTGCTCAAATTAAGTTGGCCGGTTTAACCCTGTCAAATCTGCCGGGAAACGTGGAAGTGAGGAGGTGCCCCCGTGCAAGCCGTCGACCGCCTGCTGCAGATCATGGAGCGCCTGCGGGACCCCGAGCGCGGGTGTCCCTGGGACGTGGAGCAGGATTTCCACTCTATCGCGCCGCATACCGTCGAGGAAGCTTACGAGGTCTTCGATGCGATCGAGCGCGGCGACATGGATGCGCTGCGGGATGAACTCGGTGACCTGCTGCTGCAGGTCGTCTTCCACGCGCGCATGGGCGAGGAAGGCGGGCACTTCGACCTGGAGTCGGTGGCCGAGACGCTCGAGGCGAAGCTCATCCGCCGGCATCCGCATGTCTTTGGGTCTGCGCGGGTGGCTGAACCGGAATCCGTGACCCATCATTGGGAGGCGATCAAGGAGCAGGAACGTGAGCATCGGGGCGAAGGCGACAGCGCCCTCGATGGGGTGGCGACGGCACTGCCGGCCTTGGCTCGGGCCACCAAGCTCCAGCGCCGGGCGGCGCGGGTAGGGTTCGACTGGCCGGACTACCGGGGCGCGGCTGCGAAGATCCGTGAAGAGCTGGCCGAAGCGGAGGCCGAGGTGGACGGGAGCCCCGAGCGTCGCGAGGCCGAGGTCGGCGATCTGCTTTTTGCCGTAGTCAATTTGGCGCGCCATCTCGACGTCGATCCGGAAACGGCCCTGCGTCGTGCCGGTCAGCGTTTCGAGGCGCGCTTTCGTGGCGTGGAGGCGGAGTTCGCCGCGCGTGGTGAAACCCTCGGGGCGCAGTCGATCGATGCCCTGGAGGCGGCTTGGCAGAGGACGAAGGGGAGGGAAGGGGGAACGTGACCGGGTCGGCGGCAGATCCAGGGAGGGAGCGGCGTATGCCGCCGGCAGTGCAGGGGCTTAGCCGGGTCGTCCCGCTCCTGCTCGCCCTCGGGGTCTTCGTCGCCGTTTTGATCCTTGCCGGCGGGCTCGCGCACTGGCTGGAGGAGTATCGCCTGGAGCAGGCGCGCTCGCAGGTGACCGAGGAAGCTTCGGCGCTGCGGGGACGGATTGAGGGGGAGCTGAACGCCTCCGTGTCGCTGGTCACGGGTCTGGGCGTCCTAGTAGGGGCGGATCCCGAGATCGACGGGCGGCGATTCGCCGCGATCGCGCAGCGGATGATGCGCCCCGAGTTTCACATCCGCAATATCACGCTGGCCCCGGACAATGTGATCCGCTACGTCTACCCGCTGGCCAGCAACGTCCGGGCCCTGGGTCTGGATATCAGCGAGCATCCGGCCCAGAGTCCCAGTCTCCAGCGCGTCATGGCCACCAGCGCCCCGGTGGTTGCTGGTCCGACGGAGCTGGTCCAGGGGGGCGAGGCGCTGATCGTGCGCGTTCCAGTCCATGAGGATGATGGGCGCTACTGGGGCGTGGCCAGTGTCCCGCTGGATCTCGACAGCTTCTACCGTGCTGCCGGGTTGCGGGAGATCGAGCAATCCGGTTTGCAGATTGCCCTGCGCGGGCGGGACGGGCTCGGACGGAAGGGCGGCGTCTTTTTCGGCGAACCGTTTGTCTTCGAGCGGAATCCGGTGCGCATGGATATCACGTTCGGGGCATCCAGCTGGCAGCTGGCGGCCATTCCCGAGGGCGGATGGCAGGCGAAGGCCTCGTTGCCGGCCTGGTGGTGGTGGGTCTGGGCCGGCGGCGGCGTGATGCTGGCCCTGCTAGGCGGTGTGGTGGCTCGCCAGGCCCTGTGGCTGCGCTTTCTCAAGAATCGGCTTGAGGCCATCATGGCTACCATCCCCGATCTGGGGTTCGTGATTGATGATCGTGGGCAGTTCCGGGAGGTTTTCGGCGGGCAGGAGCGGCGCCTTTACCGGGACCTGCGCAACCTGGTCGGGCGGCGGCTGCATCAGGTACTGCGCTTCGAGCTAGCCGAGAGCTTTCTTGAGAGCATCCAGCAGGCACTGGCCGAGCGGCGGCTGGTGACGCTGGACTACGAACTCGATATGGATGAGGTCGAGGGCGGCGGCGAGCACGGACCGCGCGGGCGCCAGTGGTTCGAGGCGCGGATCTACCCGCTGCCGCCGGGGCTGGAGGCGCGCCCCTCGGTGCTGTGGCTCGCCTACAACGTCACCGAGAGGATGCAGGCGTTGGCTGAGGCCGAGCGGAGCCAAGAGCAGATGCGACATATGGCCCTGCACGACCACCTCACCGGTCTGGCCAACCGGGCGCTGCTGCTCGATCGCCTGGAGAAGGCGCTGGAGTGGGCGCGGCGCAACCGCGAGTCGGTGGCGCTGCTGTTCATCGATCTGAACCACTTTAAGCCGATCAATGACGAGCACGGCCACGAGGTCGGAGACCGGGTCCTCCAAGAGTTGGCCACGCGCCTGACCGGTGCTGTGCGGGAGGTGGACACGGTGGCCCGCCACGGTGGCGACGAGTTCGTCATCCTGCTCGAGGGCGTGGACAGCCGGCGCGCCGCCGAGCGGGTGGCCGACAACATCGTCGCCAGCCTCGACGAGCCGGTGACCGTCAACGGCTTGGCTTTCCCGGTCTCGCTGAGCATTGGCATTGCCCTGTATCCCGAGCACGGAAGCTCGGCGGACGAGCTCCAGCGCGTCGCCGATGACGCCATGTACGCCGCTAAGGCCGATCGCTCGTGCAGTACCTACGCCTTCGGGGCGCCCCTGGCCGGACCGTATACAGCGGACTAGCGCAGCAGGAGCATCGCGGCGACCGAGCGGTCCTCGCCGAGGAGGAGATTGAATGTCCTGCAGGCGGCGCGGGTATCCATGGCTTCAAAACCGATCCCGGAGCCGATCAGCGCCCGCATCAGCTCGCGATCGGGGAAGGACTGCTCACTTCCGGTGCCGAGCAGGATCAGCTCCGGTTCCAGGTCGATGGCCGGCTGCAGGTCGGCGAGGGTGAGTTCCTCCAGGCGCTCGGCGCGGATATCCGTGCTCAGCAAGGTCGGTGTCACCAGGACGCTGGTCTGGTACTCGGTCTGATTGATGCGGATCCAGCCCGGTTCGAAGGCGCGGATCCGGTAACCGGCATTGCCGTGATCTTGGGCGAGTTTCATGGGCTCAAGCCTCGATCTCGTTTGACAGTCCTGCCCCGGGTGAGTACGTTCACAGGCTTCATTGCCCCCGGTCCCTACACTGCATTCCTTGAGGTTCGCCCGTGGACTCCGATCTGCCGAAAGCCGACTTCCCTCGGATCAAGCGGCTGCCTCCGTACGTCTTCAACATCGTCAACGAACTCAAGGCGGCCGCACGCCAGCGGGGCGAGGATATCGTGGATTTCGGGATGGGCAATCCCGACCAGCCGACGCCCCAGCATATCGTGGACAAGCTCTGCGAGGCTGCCCAGCGACCCGACACGCACCGGTATTCGATGTCGCGGGGAATCCCGCGACTGCGTCGGGCGGTGGCTAACTGGTACGCCCAGAACTTCGATGTGCACCTCGACCCGGAGAGCGAGGCCATTGTCACCATCGGCTCCAAAGAAGGCCTGGCCCACCTGGCCCTGGCCACTCTGGGGCCGGGGGACGCCGTGCTGGTGCCCAACCCCGCCTACCCGATCCACCCCTACGGCGTCGTGATCGCCGGAGCGGATATCCGCCACGTGCCCATGATCCCGGGCGGGGACTTCTTCGTGGAGCTCGAGAAGGCGATCCGGGATACCTACCCCAAGCCCAAGATGCTCATCCTCAACTTCCCGTCGAACCCGACGGCGCAGTGTGTCGAGCTGGACTTCTTCGAGAAAGTGGTCGAGATCGCCCGCAAGGAGGGCATCTGGGTCGTGCAGGATCTGGCCTACGCCGAGATCGTCTTCGACGGCTACAAGGCCCCGTCGATCCTGCAGGTGCCGGGTGCCAAGGACGTGGCGGTGGAGTGTTACTCCCTGTCCAAGACGTACAATATGCCCGGCTGGCGGATCGGGTTCGTCTGCGGGAATCCGGACTTGATCGCCGCCCTGGCACGGATGAAGTCGTACCTGGATTACGGTATGTTCACGCCCATCCAGGTCGCCGGCATCCTGGCGCTGGAGGGGCCGCAAGACTGCGTCGAGGAGATCCGCGAGATGTACCGGGCCCGGCGCGATGTCCTCTGTGATGGGCTGGAGGCGGCCGGATGGCCCGTGGAAAGGCCGAAGGCGACCATGTTTGTCTGGGCCCGTATCCCCGAGGCGTATCGGGAGATGGGCTCGCTGGAGTTCTCGAAGAAGCTGCTGGCCGATGCCAAGGTGGCGGTCTCCCCAGGGATCGGCTTCGGCAGTTACGGCGATGAGTATGTCCGTTTCTCGTTGATCGAGAACGAACACCGCACGCGTCAGGCGATCCGCGGCATCAAACAGATGCTGCGGCGTGATGATGCTTGCTGAGCCCGCGCCCTGCGCGGCGGGCTGGAACCGCTCAGATTCGGAGGTGAGGATTGAAACCGGTTAATGTGGGGATGCTCGGCCTCGGTACCGTGGGTTCGGGGGTGGTCAATATCCTCGAGCGCAATGCCGATGTGATCAGCCGGCGCGCCGGGCGCGAGATCCGCGTTACCCACGCCTCGGCGCGCCATCCGGAGCGCCCGCGCAGCTGCCGCCTGGAGGGGATCCGCCTGACCACCGATCCGTTCGAGGTGGTCGACGACCCGGAAGTGGAGATCATCGCCGAGCTGATCGGCGGCTACGAGCCGGCCCGGGAGCTGGTGCTGCGTGCGTTGGACAACGGCAAGCACGTTATTACCGCCAATAAGGCGCTGATCGCCTCCCACGGCAACGAGATCTTCGCCCGGGCGCGGGAGAACGGTGTTACGGTGGCCTTCGAGGCAGCGGTGGCCGGCGGCATCCCGATCATCAAGGCCGTGCGCGAGGCGCTGACCGGTAACCGCATCGAGTGGCTCGCGGGGATCATCAACGGGACCTCGAACTACATCCTCACCGAGATGTTCTACGAGGGCCGGGATTTCGGAGACGTCCTCGCCGAGGCGCAGCGCCTGGGCTACGCCGAGGCGGACCCGAGTTTCGATGTCGACGGCACCGACGCCGCCCACAAGCTGACCATCCTGGCCTCCATCGCCTTCGGCATCCCGCTGCAGTACGACAAGGTCTATGTCGAGGGCATCGATCATATCACGCGCGAGGACGTGGCCTTCGCCGAGGAGCTGGGTTTCCGGATCAAGCACCTGGGCCTGGCCTTCCATGAGGAGAACGGCTACGCGCTGCGCGTGCACCCGACGCTTCTGCCGCGACGGCACATGCTTGCCAACGTCGACGGCGTCATGAACGCCGTCATGGTCAAGGGCGACGCCGTCGGGCCGACGCTCTACTACGGCGCCGGTGCCGGCGCCGAGCCGACCGCCTCGGCGGTGGTGGCCGATATGATCGACGTGGTGCGCGAGTTCAACCTGGAGCCCGAGAACCGGGTGCCTTATCTGGCGTTCCATACCGAGTCCCTCTCGCGGGAGCCGGTACTGCCCATGCGCGACGTCGAGACGGCCTACTACCTGCGGCTCTCGGCGCGGGACGAACCCGGCGTGCTGGCCGACGTCACCCGCGTGCTCGGGGATTTCGGGATCTCCATCGAGGCCATCATCCAGAAACAGCCGCAGGCCGGGGCCGATCACGTCCCGATCATCCTGCTGACCCACCGTATCCATGAGCGTCACATGGACGCGGCCATCGAACGCCTGGAGCACCTGGAGCAGGTCGATGGACGCGTCGTGCGCATCCGTGTCGAGAGCCTGGAGTGAGAGCATGCCCTTCCGACCCCGCTACACTGGACTGATCGCCAAGTATCTGGATCGGCTGCCGATCAGCGATGATGCCCGGATTCTTGGGCTGGGCGAGGGCAATACGCCGCTGATCCAGCTGACGCGGATCCCGGCGGAGCTCGGCCGCGACGTGGACCTCTACGTCAAGTTCGAGGGCCTGAACCCCACCGGCTCGTTCAAGGACCGCGGCATGACCATGGCGGTCACGAAGGCGGTCGAGCAGGGGGCCAAGGCGATCATTTGCGCCTCGACCGGCAACACCTCGGCCTCGGCCGCGGCCTATGCGGCCCGCGCCGGGATCAGCTGTTTCGTGCTTATTCCCGATGGCAAGATCGCCATGGGTAAGCTGGCCCAGGCGATCATGCACGGTGCGCAGGTGCTGCAGATCCGCGGCAATTTCGACGCCGGCATGCGCCTGGTCAAGGAGCTGGCCGAGCACGCGCCGCTGACCATCGTCAACTCCATCAACCCGTATCGGCTGCAGGGTCAGAAGACGGCGGCCTTCGAAGTGATCGAGGAGCTTGAACGCGCCCCGGACTACCACTGCCTGCCCGTGGGCAACGCCGGCAACATCACGGCCCACTGGATCGGCTACAGCGAGTGCGCCGGACGCAAGGGTGACGAGCAGCTGACCGCTGCCTGCGCCTTCTGCGAGGGGCATTGTCGTTACGCGTCCGCACTGGTGGATCGGCGCCCGCGCATGGTCGGCTACCAGGCGAGCGGCAGCGCACCTTTCCTGCGGGGCGGGCCAGTGGCTGAGCCCGAAACCGTGGCGACGGCCATCCGCATCGGCGATCCGCAGTCGTGGGATTACGCCCAGGCCGTTCGCGAGGAGTCCGGTGGGTGGTTCGATGAACTCAGTGACGAGGAGATCCTCCGGGCGCAGCGGATGCTCGCCGATCATGAGGGTGTTTTCTGCGAGCCGGCCTCGGCGACCTCGGTGGCGGGGGCCATGCGCGATATCCGCAGCGGCCGCATCCCCGAGGGCAGCACGGTGGTCTGTACCCTGACCGGGCATGGCCTCAAGGACCCGGATGTGGCCAGCGCCCAGGCCGGGGATGCGGTGCAGACCGTGGATGCCGACTACGAGGCCGTCCGCGAGGCCATTCTGAAGCGGCTTTGAACGCCCACCGTTTACGCCTGCGGATTCCGGGGCTGCTCGGGCCGCTTCCCGGGCGGCTGCCTCCCGGGGTGCTGGCACGCCAGCCGGCGCTGGAGACCTGGCTGGCCCGGGGCCGGCACGGCCCGTTGACGCCGTCGCCGGTGCCCGAGGCGGCCGGTGCCCTGGGATGGCTGGCCGACGGCGGGGATCCGGGCTGTGAGGCTTATTGGAGCCGTGCGCAGCCATTGCACCTGCGCCCGGAGGCAGCGGGTGTGCGCCTGGTGCAGGTCGCGATCAACGAGTTCGAGGCCGCGCGGCTGGAGACCGATCTGGCCGATCTGCTGGCCGGACGGCGCGTGCAGCTGCACCGGACATCCGCCGGGCGTTGGTACCTGCAGAGCCAGGCGCCGCTGCCGGAACGTCCCGCACCGGAACAAGTCTGCGGCCGTTTCATCGACGCCTACCTGCCGCGGGGAGGCGACGCCCTGAGGTGGGCGACGCTCTTCAACGAAGTCGAGATGGCCCTGTGTGACCACCCGGTCAACCGCGATCGGGAAGAGCGCGGCGAGCCGCCCATCAACGCCCTGTGGGCGTGGGGTAGCGGGCGGTGCCCTACGCCCCCGGCGTCGTTTCCCTGGCAGCGCCTGTTCAGCGACGATCCGGCCTGGCTGGGGCTCGGGGTGCTGGCTGGGGCCGAGGTGGCGGATCTGGCTGGATCGACGCCCATCCTCCCGGGGCCGGATACGCTGGTCGCGGTCCCTTGGGCGGAGCAGGCGCTGGCCGTGGATGATGGGGCGGCGTGGATCGACGCCGTGGCGGCGGTTGAGCGCGCGATCGCCGCGCCGGCGCTGGTGGCGCTGCGCGAGGCCGCTGCGCAGGGGTCGCGCTGGGATGCGCTGGAACTGTGTTTTGGGGCCGATGACCACGGTGTCACTTTGGGACGGCGGGAGCTGCGTCGGTTCTGGCGCCGGCCCCGGCCCCTCGGCGCCTGGGTCCGGGAGGGCGGCGAGGATGCCTGAGCGCATCCGGCGGCGTCCGGCGGGTGCACTTCCGGACGGCGTTGCGCAGGACCTGCACCCGGTCCTGCGGCGGGTCTATCAGCGCCGCGGCCTACGCGATGCCGCGGAGCTGGATCTGAGCCTGCGGCGGCTGCAACCGCCGACCGGCATGGCCGATCTGGACCGTGCGGTGGCTGCGCTGGTTCCGGCCCTGAGCCGGGGCCAGCGCATCGTGGTCGTCGGCGATTACGATGCCGACGGGGCGACAGCGACCGCGCTCATGGTCCTTGCGCTCCGACGTCTCGCTGCGGCGGCTGGCGGTGATCCGACGGCCGTCCAGTCTTTCGTTCCGGATCGGTTCTCGCTGGGCTACGGCTTGAGCGCGGCCGTCGTCGAACGGCTGCGCCCCACGGAGCCGGCCTGGCTGGTGACGGTGGATAACGGCGTCAGCAGTCTGGAGGGGGTCGCTGCGGCACACCAGGCGGGCATGGGCGTGGTGGTGACTGATCACCACGCGCCCGGCGCAGCGTTGCCGGCCGCCGAGGCGGTTGTGGATCCGCTACGCGATGACGACCACTTCCCGAGTACGGCCCTGGCCGGGGTGGGCGTGGCTTTCTACCTGGCTCTGGCGCTGCAGCGTGGCCTTGCGGCGGACGGGTGGCTCCGCGAGGAACCGGTCTCGCTGCTGGGGCTGCTGGATCTGGTCGCCGTGGGGACCGTGGCAGACCTGGTTCCGTTAGATCACAACAACCGCATCCTCGTCGAGCAGGGACTGCGCCGGATCCGCGCCGGTGTTGCCCGTCCCGGCATCGTCGCGCTGCTGGAGCAGGCCGGCCGCGAGCCTGCCGAGGCGACGGCGGCCGATCTGGCTTTCGCCGTCGGGCCGCGCCTGAATGCAGCCGGGCGCATGGACGACATGACCGCCGGGGTCGAGTGCCTGCTCGAGGAAGATCCGCATCGAGCCCGGGAGCGGGCGGTCGCGCTGGATGACCTGAATCGTCAGCGCCGCGCGGTGGAGTCGCAGATGACTGAGGAGGCACTGGCCGGGCTCGAGGCCCGCGCCGAGGATGTAGGCCTCGGCGTGTGCGTGGCGGCGGAGGGCTGGCACCAGGGGGTGACCGGGATCCTCGCTTCGAGGTTGAAAGAGCGCTATCACCGCCCGGCGGTGGCTTTCGCTCCGGCAGACCAGGGGATGCTGCGCGGCTCAGCGCGCTCGGTGCCCGGGCTGCATATCCGCGACCTATTGGCGCGCATCCACGGGCGTTCGCCAAAGCTGATCGAGTGTTTCGGCGGGCACGCGATGGCCGCTGGACTCACCATCGAATCCGGGCAGCTGGATGCGTTCCGCCGCGAGTTCGCCGGTGCGCTGGATGAGGCGCTGGGTGGTGAGTTGCCCGAGCTACGTGTGGAGACCGACGGCGAGTTGCAACCGGAGGAGCTCAACCTGGAGACGGCCTGGGCCCTGCGCTACGGCGGTCCCTGGGGCCAGGGGTTCCCCGAGCCGTGCTTTGACGGCGTTTTCCGGATCCGTCAGAGCCGGGAACTGCGCGGTGGCCACCTGCGGCTGGAGCTGGATGCTGACCATGGCAATGGGCCCACTGTCCCGGCCATCGCCTTCGGTGGGGTCGAACGGGGTTGGAACCAACTGGAGGGTCCGGTTCGCGCGATCTACCGCCCGGAGGTCAACCGGTTTCGTGGCAGTGTCACCCTGCAGCTGCGCATCGAGTACCTAACCACCGCAGGTTGACCGGGAGGCGGGCCGTCCGGCCGCCTCCCGGCTCCGGTCTCAGTCTTCTTCCCGGGCCTCCGCGGTGAGGACCTCGTCGCCCGCTTCGCGCAGGAGCTGCGCAAAATCGGCGATGATCGCTGCACTGGCATTGAGCAGGGCGTCCGGCAGCTCATCCGCGTCAACATCCGCGTAACGCTCCACCGGCTCCTTGCCGTGGGCCTTGCGGCGCTCATTGTGAAGCTCCAGCAACCGCTCCTCGCGTACCTTCTGCTCCTCCTGCCGGGTGGCCTTGTTCAGGGCGACCGAGGTGTCCTCCCGTATCTCGCGCTTGGCCTCAAGCTCCCGCTCCAGGGCGCGGAAGGTCTCGGTCTGATCCATCCGTGTCTGGTGGCGACGGGCCAGTTCGTCGATGATTGTCTCGAGTTCGAAATGCACCGTGACATCGAGCCCGGCGATCTCCGTTGCCGGCAGCGGGTTCCGGGTGGCGCGCTCGCCGAACTCCTCGTGGCTGAACTCCGAGGGCAGGTGGATATCCGGTTTGACGCCCTCGAGCTGCGTGCTCTCGCCGGTGACCCGGTAAAACTGGGCCAGAGTCAGCTTGAGCTGCCCGGAACGCTCCTCGCCGGGGATGGCGTAATTGTCCAGGCCGATCATCTGCTGCACCGTGCCCTTGCCGAAGGTCTGGTCGCCGAGGACGATGCCCCGTCCGTAGTCTTTAATGGCCGCGGCGAAGATCTCGGAAGCCGATGCGCTGCGTCGATCGACCAGCACCCCCAGGGGCCCATCGTAGGCCGGCTCGCCCCTGGATTCGCCAACCTGCTCGGGGTGGCCGCGGGCGTCGCGAACCTGCACTGCCGGTCCGCCGCCGGTGAACATGGCGGTGAGGGCGGTGGCCTCGCGCAGGGCCCCCCCGGAGTTTCCGCGCAGGTCGATCAGCAGGCCGTCGATCCCCTCCTCGAGCAACTCCCCAAGCAGGCGCTGGACGTCACGCGTGGTGCTGCGGAAATCGTCCTGCCCGGAGTGCGCGGCCTCGAAGTCCCGGTAGAATTTCGGGATGGTGATCACGCCGACCCGCTGCTCCTCGCCCTGAGCGTCGGTCTTCTCGATGACCTCCTTGCGGGCGGCCTGGTCTTCCAGATCGACCTTGTTGCGGACCAGCCGCACCTCGCGCGGTGAACTCTCACTGGCCCCGGCTGGCGGCAGGACGTTGAGCCGGACCACTGACTCCTTGGGGCCGCGGATCATGTCCACGATCTCATCGAGCCGCCAGCCGACCACGTCCTTCATCTCGCCGTCGTCGCCGTCAGCGACGCCGATGATGCGCTCGCCCTCGCGCAGCTCACCGGATTGCTCGGCCGGGCCGCCGGGGATGAGTTCGACGATCTCGGTGAAGTCCTGGTCCATGGTCAGCTTGGCGCCGATCCCCTCGAGCTGCAGCGACATCTGCATGTCGAATTCCTCCGAGCGCTGGGGCGAGAGGAATGTGCTGTGGGGGTCGTAGGCGCCTGCCCAGGCGCTTAGGAACTGGTCCATGATGTCTTCGTTGTCGGCATCCACGGCACGGTCACGAAGGGTGTTGTAGCGCCGCTCGAGGTTCTCGCGGATCTCCTCGGTGCTGCGCTCGGCCAGCTCCAGGGTCAGGGCATCATGCGTGACCCGCTGGCGCCAGAGGTCGTCGAGGGCGTCGCGATCGGCCGCCCAGTCGGCCTCGCTGCGGTCCTGCTCGAAGCGGCCGTCGCCGTCGAAGTCGAACCCCTCCTCGAGAAGCCCGAGGGCGAATTGGGTCTGCTCCGCGACGCGCTCACGGTAGCGGGCGTGCAAATCGTAGGCCGCCTCGAGGATCGCGTCCCCCTGACCGGGGCCGAGTTCGCCCATGCGCTCGCGGAACGCCTCGACGTCCTCCTCGAGGAGGAAGAAGCGGCCGTGGTCGAGCTGCTTCAGGTAGGTCTCGGTGGCCTGCTCCATGAGCTTCTCGTCGGACTCGGGACCGCCGTAGTGGTAGCGCTGGAGCAGATCGGCAACCACGCGTGCCTTTTCGAACTCGGTCTGGCCGGGCACCACGCCGTTCTCGCCGGCAGCTGCCGTCGGTATACCCGGTGATCCCGGCAGCGGAGCCGTGGAGAACAGGGCCAGGCCGAGTGCCAGCACAGGGGTCAACAACAGGTGACTTCGGGCCAAAATACGCCTCCAATCCAAGTATTCGGTTGCCGCGAGGCTTGTTACCTCACTTTAGCTCATCGCCCCCAGGCTTTTGGAAGCGACCTCGTATACGTCTTTCGACAGCGTATCGCGCTCAAGGATCCGTTCGAGTTGCTGGCGCATCGAGCGACGCCGGCCGGGGTCGTAGCGGCGCCACTGTGTCAGCGGTGCCAGCAGCCGGGCGGCGAGCTGCGGATTGCTCCGGTCCAGGCGCAGCACGTGATCGCTGAGCAGCCGGTATCCGCTGCCGTCCGGGCTGTGAAAGTGGGCCGGGTTGCCCTGGGCGAACGCACCGAGTAGGGCCCGGGCTCGATTGGGGTTTTCCAGGGTGAAGTCCGGGTGCTCGGTGAGCTGGCGCACCCGGTGGACGGTCTCCGGTCGATCGGCCAGGGCCTGCGTCCGGAACCACTTGTCGACCACCAACGGTTCCCCGGACCAGCGCTCGTAGAAAGCGTCCACCGCCTGCTCGGCCTCCGGGCGCGAGCTGTCCGCCAGTACAGCCAGGGCAGCCAGCCGGTCCGTGAGGTTGTCGCTGCGCTCGAGCTGTTCCAGCGCCCGGCTCAGGTGGCGCTCCGAGCCGGCGTGGAGATAGCTCAAGGCCAGGTTGCGCAGTCGGCGCCGGGCGGCTTCGTCCGGGTTGTAGCGCCAGGGGCCTGTCGCCTGGCTGTGCAGGATCAGCCAGTGCCCCTCCAGCGCCTCGCCCAGGCGGGCACGGACGCGCTGGCGGGCGTCGTGGATGGCCTGCGGGTCGACCACCTCCACCTGCTCGGCGAGGTAGGTCTCGGCGGGCAGGGTGAGTGCCTCGGCAACCAGCGCGGGGTCGGCTTCGGGCGCCTCGAGGGAGGTGCGGAATGCCTGCTCGAGCCGCTCCACCCCGTCGGGCCGCGGGGTGCCCCGCGCCTCGTCGAGGAGAACGCGCATGGCCAGCTGTTGCCCCGCTTCCCAGCGCGCGAATGGGTCGGTGTCATGGGCGAGCAGGAAGCCGAGGTCGTCGTCGCTGTACGGGTAGTGCAGCTTGACCGGCGCTGAGAAGCCGCGCAGCAGCGAGGGCACGGGGCGCTCTGGGCAGTCCTCGAAAACGAAGCGCTGTTCGGACTCGCGCAGTTCGAGTACGCGGGTGCGACTGTGTGCGGTGGAGTCCCGGGCCTCGCGGACCGCTAGCGGCGAACCGTCCTGGCCGATTAGCCCCACGGCCAGCGGGATGTGCATGGGATCCCGGTGCGGCTGGGTCGAGTTGCCGGGCAGGGATTGACGGCAGATCAGGGTGTACTCGTTCCGCTCCGGGTCGTAGTCGTCCTCGATCTCGATCTCAGGGGTGCCGGCCTGGGTATACCACAGGGCGAACTGCTGGAGATCGACCCCGGCGGTGTCCTCCATGGCGGCGAGGAAATCCTCGATGGTGGCGGCCTCACCGTCGTGGCGTTCCAGGTAGCGCCGCACGCCGCGCCGGAAGGCGTCGTCGCCGAGCAGCGTGTGGTACATGCGGATGACCTCGGCACCCTTGGCGTAGACGGTGGCCGTGTAAAAGTTGTTGATCTCCACGTAGGCATCCGGGCGGACCGGGTGGCTCATGGGCCCGGCGTCCTCCGGGAACTGGGCGGTACGAAGCAGGCGCACCTGACCAATGCGCTGGACCGCCTCGGAGCCGGTGGTCTCGGCAAACTGGTGCTCGCGGAAGACGGTCAGCCCCTCCTTGAGCGAGAGCTGGAACCAGTCGCGACAGGTGACGCGGTTGCCCGTCCAGTTGTGGAAGTACTCGTGGCCGATGACCGCCTCGATGTTCTCGTAGTCGCTGTCGGTGGCGGTGTCGGGGCTGGCCAGGACGAACTGGGTGTTGAAGATGTTCAACCCCTTGTTCTCCATCGCGCCCATGTTGAAGTCCCCCACGGCGACGACCATGTAGGTATCCAGGTCGTACTCTAGGCCGTAGTGTTCCTCGTCCCAGAGCATGGCTCGCTGCAGCGCAGCTAGAGCGTGATCGGTACGCCCCGTGTTCTCTGGCTCCACATAGAAATGGAGGGCTACCTCGCGGCCCGAGGCGGTTACGAAGGACGCTTCCTGACAGGCCAAGTCGCCGGCAACCAACGCGAACAGGTAGGACGGCTTGGGGAAGGGGTCGTGCCAGATGGCGTAGTGGCGCCCGTCGTCAAGTTCTCCCCGTTCGATGCAGTCGCCGTTGGACAGCAGCACCGGGCAGGTGGCGCGGTCGGCGACCACGGTGGTGGTGAACGGCGCCAGGACGTCGGGGCGATCCGGGTAGGGCGTGATGCGCCGGAACCCCTCCGCCTCACACTGAGTGCAGAACATGCTGCCGGAGCGGTAAAGGCCGGAGAGGGCGGTGTTCGCCGCGGGATCGAACCGGCTGACGGTCTCCACGCGGCAGCGCTCGGGGGCATCATAGAGGATCACCGCCCCCTGCTCATCCTGGTGCGCGCTGGGCTCCAGTTCGACCCCGTCGACGGTCAGCGCTTCCAGCTCCAGGAACTCTGCGTCCAGGCGCAGCGGCGCCTCATCGTCGGTGGCCGCAGGGTTGCGGCGCAGCTCCAGCGCCGCCTCCACGCGGGCCATGCCAGCATGGAGGTCCACGCGGAGGTGGATCCGGTCGACCAGAAAGGCGGGCGGACGATAGTCGCGCAGGCGGATGGTCTGCGGTCGGGGTGCACTCATGGGGACGCTCGTGTTGAATATAGCGAGGTGATCGGTGTGGAATAAGCAGCTTACCTGATCAGGGCACTCCGGGCACACGGGTGACCCAACGCGGGAGGCTGAATGTACGCAAGTTTCGGGGGGATCGGGGGCGGCGGCCCGGAGACGGGGCTGGAGCTGATCCGGTACGCGGGCAGCGACGGGGCATCGGATGCCGTGTTCCCGCCGCTGCTGTTCATCCACGGCGCCTTCGCCGGTGCCTGGTGCTGGGAGGTCCACTACCTGCCGCACTTCGCCGGCCTGGGCTACGAGGCTCACGCGCTGAGCCTCCGCGGCCACGGGGCGAGCGCAGGCCGGGAGACGCTCAACTCGGCCTCCCTGAGCCACTACGTCGAGGACGTGGCCGAAGCCGTCGAGTCGCTGCCACATCCGCCGGTGCTCATCGGTCACTCCATGGGCGGTTTGGTGGTGGATATCGCCCTGCGCCAGGGCGTACCGGCCGCCGGCGCTGTGCTTTTGGCCTCGGTGCCCCCAACCGGGCTCGCCCCCTCCGGCATGCAGATGATGCTGACCGAGCCGCGGCTGCTCTGGCAGATGGGCATTCTTCAGGGGTTCGGACCGGCCTGGGTCGATGTGGATGAGGCCCATCGGGCCCTGTTTGCGGAAGAGATGGATCCGGAGGTGCTGCTCGATTACACCAGCCGCATGCAGCCGGAGTCGCAGCTGGCCCTGTTTGAGATGGGTTTCCCGCGCTGGCCGCGATGGGGCGGCGTGTCCGTGCCGGTGGCGGTGATCGGGGCCGAGGAGGATGTCATCATCCCGCAGTGGATGGTGCGCACGACGGCGTGGCTCTATGGCGTGGAGCCACGCTGGATCCCCGGCGCCGGCCACGCCACCATGCTTGAGCCCGGTTGGCGCCGCGGCGCGGACTGCCTGGAACGGGCGCTGGCCGATCTGGTCCGGACGGGGGCGGGTCGGTCCTGAAGGTTTTCCGGCAACAAAGCAGGGAATTCGTGGTACCGCTTTGCGCCTCGTTAGGCTAGACTGATCGAGATAGTCCAACCCGAGGGGCGCCACTGAGAACGTCGGCTGGCGCACCGGCACCCGTCCAGGGGATGCTCGACGGGCTATTGAGCGGCCCTGCTACCGGGCGCATCAAGCATAGAGACTAAAAGACCGAGGAGTAGCCGATCATGAAACGCATTGTTCTGGCCGCGGGTACCGCGACCGCGCTGATCTTCGGCGGCATGGGGGCGGCCCTTGCCGACGGCGAATCCATCTACATCAACGGCACGGCACCGACCTGTTCCTCGTGCCATGACCGCGGGGTGGCCGGCGCACCGGAGCTCAACGCGCCCGAAGACTGGGCCGACCGGCCCTCCTCGGTGGACGAGCTGGTCGAGAGCACGCTCGCGGGCAAGGGCGCCATGCCGGCCTACGACGGGCGTGCCGACCGCGAGGATCTGGTCAAGGCCATCGAGTACATGCTCTCGACCCTTTGATCCTGCGGGGCGGCCGGGTCGCCCGGGCCCGGCCGCCAAAGCGGAACCCCGCGCGAAGCCCAGCCCAACGCTCACGGCTACTCGGCGGGGAACCGCGCCACCTTCTCCAAGGTCTCCCCATTCCGCTCGATGACCAGCGGCAGCCAGGTGCCCGGCGCCTGACGGGACACGATGTGCTGCAGGTCGCGAGGATGCCGGATCTCGGTCTCCGCTGCCTTCACGATGCGGTCGCCGGCGGCCAGCCCGGCCTGATCGGCGGGTGTATCGGGGAAGACTTCGAGGATGGTCACCTTCGAATCGTCCTCCTCCATGGCGATGCCCAGACGCGGCGGATCGGGGGTGGCGCGCTCGGGTTCGAGCGCGAAGACGAAGTCCGCCCGATCGGCGTCCGGGCACGCGGCGGCGGCGTCGAGCGGCAGCAGGACGCGGATCGAGTCGTGGCCGAGATCCCGGAGCTGGTGGGCGATGCCGTCACCGTACTCGGCGTGACCCCTGCCGACGATGCCGACGACCGGGCCGCCGTAGGCCTCTAGGGCGGAGACCATCGACTCGGCCATCGCCCGGTCCCAGAACGTCTGCGCCTCGATGAACCGATCCAGGTCGGCATCGTTCTCGCCGGCGCCGGGGTGATGACGGAAGATACCCTGCAGGCGGTCCCGGTACGCCTCGCTGGCCGCTGCCGGCTGGCCGACGGATTCACGCTCGTCCTCATCCAGATCGTCGAAACCGCGTTCCCGCACGGCGCGCACGGTGTCTCGCTCAACGTTGAGGGCTTCGGCCGGCACGCGGTGCGCGCGGACGAATTCGAACAGTGGCATGTAGAGTTCGGCGTCGTAGCCCCAGACGCGCTGCCATTCGGTCTCCTCGAGGAACGCCTCGCGCGTCAGGTTGCCCGTGCGCCAGTCTTCTAGCGGTTTCTGTTTGCTGCGTGGGAACATCTCGAAGCCAATGGCCCCAAGCTCCCCTCGCCCGTGCAAAGCGGCCAGGGTATGGAGCTGCCAGCGGTGGTGGGCGGCATCGTCGTGGCGTTCGCCGAGCAGGATGAAATCGACGCCCTCGAGGGCATCGAGCACCTCATGGGTGCCGAGGGTGCGTTGGTGACCCGGATCGTACCATTGCCCCGGTTCGGCACAGGGGCTGGTGATGGCGCTGCCGGCAAACAAAAGGCCGGCGAGCAGGGTGGTGCTGCGCAGCAGGGGCGTGGACATGGGGCGATCCTTCCTGTGGCCTCGGCCCCATCTTAGGGCTCCTGGCCTGGGTTGGCGACCGCTGCCGGGCTTCGTCCCCGGCTGGGTGGTTCGGCAGGGCAGCGCTGCTGCGCGTACAATGGGATCCTACCGGATGGTACATCCGGTGCGGTTTCGATGGCGGCCAGGGGTAGGGTATGACCGATTTCAAGGGGATTCCGGTGAGCAGCGGTAGTGTCTTTGAACGCGACGGGGTGCGCACTATCAAGGACGGCGTGAAGCGCCGCGGCGATGGGCAGCAGGCGCCGCGCGCACGCAAGCCGCAGTGGCTCAAGGCGCGTGCTCCCGGCGGCGAGGGCTATCGTCGGGTGCGCGGTATCGTCCACGACCACCACCTGAGCACGGTCTGCGAGGAGTCCCATTGTCCCAATCTGGGCGAGTGCTGGAGCCACGGCACGGCCACCTTTATGGTTCTCGGATCGGTGTGCACGCGCACGTGCCGGTTCTGCTCCGTGGATACCGGCAACCCCAAAGGGCGTCTGGATGACCGGGAGCCGCAGCACTGCGCCGAGTCGGTGCGCCTGATGGGATTGCGCTACGTCGTTCTGACCTCCGTCGACCGTGATGACCTGCGCGATGGCGGAGCGGAGCATTACGCCCAGTGCGTTCGGGCGATCAAGGCGGAGAATCCGGAAACCGCGGTCGAGGCCCTCACGCCGGATTTCCGTGGCGATGAAGAGGCCGTGCGGACGGTGGTCGAGTCCGGGTTAGAAGTCTTCGCTCACAACGTCGAGGTGGTCCGGCGCCTCTCACCGCAGGTGCGCGACCCGCGTGCCGACTATGAGCAGAGCCTGGACGTGCTGCGGGCGGCCAAGCGGTTGCGCCCCGACGTGGTGACCAAGTCGAGCCTGATGGTGGGGCTCGGTGAGACGGATGCCGAGCTCCATGAGGCCTTCGAGGATTTGCGCCGGGCGGAGGTGGACATCGTCACCCTGGGGCAGTATCTGCAGCCGACCCGCAACCACCTTCCGGTGGAGCGGTTCGTGAGCCCGGACGAGTTCGAGGCCCTTCGCCAGGAGGGGCTCAGGCGGGGGTTCCGTGAGGTCGTCGCGGGTCCGCTGGTGCGTTCGAGCTACCGGGCGGACCGCGTGCTCGAGGGCAACAACGTCGGCTTGCCAGCCCCCGGCCCGGACGCTGGTTGACGGTGCCATGCCCGTCGCCCTGTCCGGACCGGCGTGTTGCCCGGAGGCCCTGCGGGCCCGCCTGACCGGGCAGGCCTGGCCTGAGCGCGGGTGGCGCCGATCCCCGGGGCACCCAGTGCCGGCATCGGTGCTGATCGCCCTGCTTGAGCCGCAGCATCAGCCGCGAATCCTGCTGACGCGGCGCGCCGGCGGCCTGCGTGATCACCCGGGGCAGGTGAGCTTCCCGGGGGGGCGCGTCGATCCGGCCGATGCCAGCGCCGAGGCGACCGCCCTGCGCGAGGCGCACGAGGAGGTTGGGCTCGAGCCCGACGCGGTGCGAGTCCTCGGGCGGCTCGGCCGCTACCATACGGGTACCGGGTTCGTGATCCAGCCGGTGGTTGCCGTCATTCGCAGCCCGGTCATCTGGCGGCCGGATCCGGGCGAGGTCGAGTCGGTCTTCGAGCTGCCCCTGGAACGGCTGCTCGAGGGGCGTGTCGACGGCGAGGTCCGGGTGCCCGGCCCCTTCGGACGGATCGAGCGCTTCCCGGCGCTGATTCATCAGGAGCAGCTGATCTGGGGGGCGACAGCAGGTATGCTCTGGCAACTCCGAGAAGCATTACAGGGCATAGGCTAAATGGCGGGACGTATGGCGGGCAGGGTGCGGTGTCGGATGGACGCTGCGCGAGGTGCAGGGTTGCTCGGGTCGGGGATCTGGTTGCTGTTGCTGGCGATGCCGGTCGTGGCTGACGAAGCCCCTCCGCCCGAGCAGGCGGGCGAGGGCGAGGTGGTCGACGAGGACGCCTTCGAGGAGCACGACTGGGATCGGACCCTTCACCGCTTCGAGCTGCAGGACGGCGTCGACGTCGTTGGTGAGGAGCAGACCGCCCGGGCGAATGCCGAGGATACCCTGCTGGATGTCGCCAAGCGCCATGCGGTCGGCTACGAGCAGATCCGCATGGCCAACCCGGGCGTCGATACCTGGCTGCCGGGGGAGGGCGCGGAGGTTCGCATCCCGTCACGCTACATCCTCCCCGATGCGCCGCGTGAAGGCGTGGTCATCAACCTGGCCGAGATGCGCCTCTACCACTACCCGGAAGACGAGCAAGTGGTGGAGATCTTCCCGGTCAGTATCGGACGCATGGACTGGTCAACCCCGCTCGGGCGTACCGAGGTCACCGGGAAGATCGAGGACCCGGCCTGGTACCCGCCGGAGTCGATCCGCAAGCAGGCCGAGGAGCGAGGCGAAACGATGCCACGCGAAGTGCCCCCGGGACCCGACAACCCGCTGGGTCGGCACGCCATCCTGCTCGACATCAGTGGCTATCTGCTTCACGGCACCAACCGCCCCTGGGGCATCGGGATGCGGGCCACCCACGGGTGCATCCGGCTGCATCCGCGGGATATCGAGTACCTCTACGATCAGCTGTCAGTGGGCACGCCGGTGAAGATCGTCAATCAGCCGTTTCAGGCAGGTTGGTCTGCCGACGGGGTGCTCCACCTCCAGGCGTTTCCGTTCTTCGAGGAAGACGATCCGTCGCGGGCGGAGCGCGTCGAGATGGCCGTCGAGAGTGTCGCCCACGCCCTCGGCGATACGGCCCATCGGGTGGACGGCGCGCGGGTCCGCGCGGCTGCCGATGAGCAGGACGGGCGGATCCGCCGTGTGTCCCGGAGTAACGCCACCCCGCATCGTCCGTCCGGGGAGTGAGCCACCCCCCAAGCCGCATAGCGGCTATCGGCGGGGTGCTGCGCCGCCGTGGGGTCGACGACCCTTGCTGCCATGCCCGGAGCGAAAAAAAAGCCCGGCGCGGGGCCGGGCTTCCGGGGATGCCGGGCGTCGCGTTAACGCCCGGGGTTCCGACGGTTGGTTACTTCTGCATCGTCCGCTCGAACATGCGGTCGATCTTCTCCTCGTTGTCCTCAGCCTTGCGCAGCGCCTCCTCGGCGATGCTGTGTGCCTCGGCCGCCCGCTCGTCAGCGCCCTCGGCGGTGTCGCGGGCGTCTTCAGCGATGGCGCGGGTTTCGTCCATCTCGGCGTAGAGGTCCTCCATCTCCCGGTCCACGGCGGCGCCGATCTCGTCCTCGTCGACGGTGGCGCAGGCGGCCACGAGGCCAAAGGCCGCGCCGACGGCGGCGAGTTTGGCAACGGATGCGAAACGTTGATGCATCGAGTATCTCCTTGTGCTGGGAAGGTTTTTTTGCGCCTATTCGTGTTTGAATGCTAGCGGATATACACGCGTGTGCCAATGCCCACAAGGCTGGCCAGCGCCTCGACCTGATCGTCTTCCAGCGCCACGCAGCCATCTGTCCAGTTGACATGCCGGTGGAACCGGACATCACCATCGCCCACCCCGTGGATGCCGATATGCCCGCCCAGAGCCGTCCGCTGGGGCGGACGACCCAGGCGGGCAAAGTCATCCAGAAAATCAAGATACTCCTCTTGGTCGATGGTCCCGTCATCCCGGGCCTTGCGCGCATTCTCCAGACTTGGGTAATTCAGCCCGAGAAAAAGATGGTACTGGCTCTCTTCATTGATCCGGTTGATGCGGAATTTTCCCAGCGGAGTGGTCCGGTCGCCGCGACGGCGGGTTTCCGCTGTGCCGTAGCGGCCCACGGCGAGGTTTTCAAAATGCGCGAAGGGGCGGTCCCCTTCAAACACGGTTATCCGGTAGGTATCGGTGTCCACCAGAACCCATCGTTCATCGTCCTCCGGCTTGAACGGCAGGTCGTTCGGCGGCTCCTGCTGCGCCGCGAGCAGACCCGGCGCAAGCATTGCCAGGCACAGGAGCAGCCGCGCCATCCGGCTCACGGTCGGCCTCCGGTCTGCAGCCACTGGTGCAGGTCCCCGGCATCGAACGGCCAGAACAGGCGCCCGCCGGGGTGCTCGCCCTCCAGGAAGGGGATGCGCTCCTGGAGCGCCGGGTCGTCCGGGAAGTGGTCGAGGACGTCGGCCTCGTGCAGCTGCAGCGGGGTGTAGGCCGCATAACGGCGGATGAGGTCGCGCGCCTCGTCGCAGAGGTGGCAGCCGCTGGTCCCGTAGAGCGTCACGGATTGGGTCATGGGTGGCGTGTGTGCCGCTGGCAACCGTACCTTGGCGTATAATACCCAGCCGGCCGGCCCCGGCAAACCATCGCTGAGTGACTGCAGAGAGGGACTGATGACCGAGCCGCCGTGCATACACGGGCGTTTGAGCGTGGCCCCGATGATGGAGTGGACCACGCCGCCGGCACGCTACTTCCTGCGCCTGCTGGCGCCCAACGTGCGTCTCTACACGGAGATGGTGCCGGCCGTGGCGCTCTGGCACGGGGCGGCGGAACGTTTTCTGCCGTTTCACCCGGCGGAGCACCCGGTGGCGGTGCAGTTCGGGGGTAGCGACCCGCAGGAGCTGGCCCACGCGGCGCGCCTCGCCGAGCAGTGGGGTTACGACGAGGTCAATCTCAACGTCGGGTGCCCCAGTGACCGTGTGCAGTCGGGGCGTTTCGGGGCCTGCCTGATGCTCGAGCCGGCCCGGGTGGCCGACTGCGTCGCCGCGATGCAGGCGGCCACCCGCTTGCCGGTGACGGTCAAAACCCGCATCGGGGTCGACGATCACGACAGCGAGGCCTTCCTGGACGCGTTCGTGGAGGCTGTGGCCGCAGCGGGGTGCCGGAGCTTTATTGTGCATGCCCGCAAGGCATGGCTTTCGGGGCTCAGCCCCAAGGAGAATCGCGAGATCCCGCCCCTGGATTACCTCCGTGTGCATCGGCTCAAGGCGCGGCGGCCGGATCTGGAGGTGGCGATCAACGGTGGTATTGCGGATGCGGCGACGCTGCGGGAGCAGCTGCAGTGGGTCGATGGGGCGATGATCGGCCGCGAGGCCTTCTCCAATCCCTACGTGCTGGCACAGTGGGATTGCATGCTGTTCGGAGGCGAGTTGCCCGGGCGTCGTGCTGTGGTGACCGCGTATCTGCCTTATGTCGAGGCGCGCCGGCGCGAAGGGGTGCCCATGAGCCAGCTGGTCAAGGTGCTCATGGGGCTGTTCAACGGATTGCCCGGTGCCCGCGCCTGGCGTCGGACCCTGACCGAGGGCAGTCAGCAGCCGGGGGCCGGCCCCGACGTGATCGAGCGCGCGCTGAAGTGCGTCGCCCATGGGGAGGCTGCATGACGGCGGCGTCTGCTGCCCGCTAGGCGTCGTGGGGTAGGGTCTCCAGCCTCCAGCCCTCTGGTTGACAGCGCAGCAGGCTGCCCTGATCGAACCAGTCACCCACCACGAAGCGTTTGCCCCAACCGAAGGGTGTGTCCAAGTTGTGAATGGCCGGACGATGCGTGTGGCCGTGGATGAGCCAGCGCACCTGGTGCTCCCTGAGTGCCGCATCCACCGCCAACGGGGTGACATCCATGATGGCCTCGTCCAGCTGCTGGTTCCGCTCGGTGCTGGCGCCGCGCGCCTGGCGTGCCTGCTCGAGTCGCTCCGCCACCGGCAGCGCCAGGAACTGCTGCTGCCATGCGGGATCGCGCACCATGGCGCGGAACTCCATGTACTCGGCGTCATCGGTGCACAGGCTGTCGCCGTGCATCATCAGCGCGTGTTCGCCGTGGATGGTCACCACGCTGGGATCGGGGAGCAGGTGGGTGCCGCTGGCTGCGGCGAAATCGGCACCGAGCAGGAAATCCCGATTCCCGTGCATGACGTAGATATCCGTGCTCGCCGCGGCTGCACGGAGGGCCTGCAGGACGGGGTCGTCGGCGGAGACCGCGTCGTCGCCGATCCACGCCTCGAACAGGTCGCCCAGGATGTAGACGGCTTCGGCGCCCGGCGCCTCCTTCTCGAGGAAGCGCAGGAAGGTGTCCGTCGCAGCCGGGCGGCTGCGGTCCAGGTGCAGGTCGGCGATGACCAGAACGGGTCGGGGCATGGCGTCGGTCCGAGTCCGGTGTCATTAACGGAGCGCCAGTGTCCCTCGAGGGCGGAGCGCGGGCAAGGCCGTGGGATGCCCCCGGAATAGGGCGACGCTGTTAAAATGCCCCGCCATGAACGAGATGACCGTCAAGACGCGCTTTGCACCGAGCCCGACCGGGGCCCTGCACCTCGGCAACCTGCGCACGGCCCTGTTCAATGCCTTGCTGGCCTACGGCAACGGCGGGCGGTTCGTGTTGCGGATCGAGGATACCGATCGCGAACGCTACAGCCCGGAGGCGACCCGCTCGCTGATGGGCGATCTGCGCTGGCTGGGACTGGACTGGCAGGAAGGCCCGGAGGTGGGCGGTCCGGCGCCGCCGTACCACCAGTTCGACCGGGGATTTCTCTACGACGCCTACTACCGACAGCTCGAGGCCGAGGGGTGGGCTTACCCCTGCTTCTGCAGCGAGCGCGAGCTGGAGATGGCCCGGCGTGCCCAGCGCTCGGCCGGACAGCCGCCGCGCTATCCCGGCACCTGCGCACGCCTCAGCGCCGATGAGGTGGCGCGCAAGCGCGCCGAGGGGGGGCAGCCGGCTCTGCGGTTCCGGGTGCCGAGCGGTGAGCAGGTGCGCTTCGATGATCGCATCCACGGTGAGCAGAGCTTCCGGACGGATGACATCGGCGACTTCATCATCCGCCGCGCCGACGGCACCGCCGCGTATCTGTTCACCAACGCTGTCGATGACGCGCTGATGGGGATCACCGATGTCCTGCGGGGGGATGATCACCTTACGAACACCCCGCGGCAGTTGCTCATCCTGAAGGCCTTGGGGCTGTCGGCGCCGCGTTACGGCCACATGGGGCTGATCACCGGGGCCGATGGCGCGCCGCTGTCCAAGCGCAACGGCAGCCGTTCCGTCGGCGAGCTGGCCCAGGAGGGCTACCTGCCCGAGGCCGTGCTCAATTACCTGGCGCGGGTGGGGCACACCTGTGAGTCCGAGGCGCTGCTCGATCTCGCCGGTCTTGCCGAGGTCTTCGAGCCGGCGCGAATCAGCACGGCGCCGTCGCGCTTCGACCCGGATCACCTGCGCCACTGGCAGGACGAGGCCGTGCACGGCAGCCCGGCGCGGCGCCTGCGGCCGTGGATGGGGATCGATGCCCTGGTGCCCCCGGGGTACGCCGACGACCTGGTCAACGCCGTGCGCGATAACGTGCGCTTCCCGGCGGATGCGCGGGACTGGGCCAAACGGGTCTTCGCCGGGCCGCCGGAACTCGATGACGACGCCGAGGCGGCGATCGTCTCGGCCGGGCCGGGGTTTTTCGAGGCGGCGACGGCGGCAGCCGACGAGGGCTATACCCGGTTTAAGGGCCTGACCGAGGCGGTCAAGGAGCGTACCGGGGTCAAGGGCAAGCAACTCTTCATGCCGCTGCGCGCAGCGCTCACCGGTCGATGTAGCGGTCCGGAACTGCAGCCGGTGGTCGACCTGATGGGTGGCGAGCGGGTGGTTGAGCGGCTCAGGCGCGCCGCCACGCTCGCCGCCGAGCAAGGCGCGCAGGGGGAGTGATGCTCAAGATCCATAACAGTCTGACCGGTACCAAGGAGCCGTTCCAGCCCATCGAACCGGGGCGGGTGCGGATCTACGTCTGCGGTATGACGGTCTACGACCTCTGCCATCTGGGCCACGCCCGCGCCCTGGTGGTCTTCGATGCGGTGGTGCGCTATCTGCGCTGGCTGGGTTACGAGGTGACCTACGTGCGCAACATCACCGACATCGACGACAAGATCATCCGCCGCGCAGCGGAGAACGGCGAGCCGATGAGCGCCCTCACCGATCGCTTCATCCAGGCCATGCACGAGGACTGCGCGGCGCTGGGCGTCGAGCCCCCCGACCATGAGCCGCGTGCCACCGAGCGCCTTGAGTCGATGATCGCGCTGATCGAGGAGCTGATCGCCGGCGGCCACGCCTACGTCGGGGAGAACGGCGACGTCTACTTCTCGGTGGCCAGCTTCCCGGACTACGGCAAGCTCTCTGGGCGTCGGGTGGAGGAACTGCGCTCGGGGTCGCGTATCGAGCCCGACGAGGCCAAACGCGACCCGGTGGATTTCGTCCTCTGGAAAGCGGCCAAGAGCGGTGAGCCGGCCTGGCCCTCACCGTGGGGAGATGGTCGGCCCGGCTGGCACATCGAGTGCTCGGCCATGTCCCGTGACCTACTCGGCAGCCATTTCGACATCCACGGCGGCGGGGTCGATCTGCAGTTCCCGCACCATGAGAACGAAATCGCCCAGAGCGAGTGCGCCAGCGGTCACCGTTTCGTCAACTACTGGATGCACAACGGCCACGTGCGCATCGATGACGAGAAGATGGCCAAGTCGCTGGGCAACTTCTTTACGGTGCGCGACGTCCTGGCCGAGCATCCGGCCGAGGCCGTCCGTCTTTTCCTGCTCTCGAGTCACTACCGCAGCCCGCTCAATTACACGGGGGATGCACTGGGCGAGGCCCGCGGGGGGCTGGAGCGGCTCTACAACGCCCTGCGCGGACTGCCGGAGGCAGAACCGGCGTGCAGCCGGGCGCGGGAGCGCTTCCGTGAGGCGATGGACGACGACTTCAATACCCGCGAAGTCCTCGCGGTGCTCTTCGAGAGTGCCCGTGAGATCAACCGGCTGCGCGAGGGCGGTGACGAGGCAGGAGCTGCTGCGGCAGCCGCCGAGCTGCGTGAGCTCGGCGCGGTCCTCGGGCTGTTGCAGCAGGACCCGGAGAGCTACCTGCGCGGCGATGTTGCGGATGCCGAGGTCGACGAGATCGAGGCGCTCGTGGCGCAGCGGGCAGCGGCGCGCAAGGCGAAGGATTTCGCCGAGGCCGATCGGATCCGGGACGAACTCCAGGCGCGTGGGATCGAGCTGGAGGACACGCCGGAGGGGACCAAGTGGCGGCGAACCCGCTAACGAGGAGGGCCGCATGGCGTGGCTGATCGGGGTGGTGCTCGCCGTTCTAGCCGGTGCCCTGGTGGCGTCGGCCTATGCCGTTTACCGCGTGCAGCGCACACTGGAGCGGGTCCAGCAGGCTGAGCAACGCATGGAGAGCGTCGAGACCACGACCCGGCAGATCCTCGAGCACTTCCGGGGGCTCTCCGCGGGGGCGGTCGGCCAGGGGGAGCACCTGGCCCGGCTGGAGCAGAACCTGGCCCGGCTGCGGCGGCGTCTGGATCAGGTGGCCGCAGCCGGCGGCACGGATGGCAGCCGCTTCAATCAGGCGATCCGCATGGCGCGCAAGGGGGCCGAGGCCCGGGAGATCGCCGATACCTGCGAGATCAGTCAGGTGGAGGCGGACCTGGTGGTTCTGCTTCACGGTCCGGGGCGCGGAGAGGGCGGCGCCTCCGGGTGATCGAGTGACGGGCCGGCGCCGGCGGGCCCGACATCCTGCTCCACGGTCCAGGTGAACGCCAGTAGGGCAGCGATGGCCTCCGCAACCTCGGGGGGTGGTTCCGCGTCGTCCTCAAGGCGGGCCAGTGCCGCGGCCAGGTCGGGGTCGTCGGGTAGCGCGAAGCCCCGGGTTGCGGCTCGCTCCAGGAGGGTCCGCCCGAACTCGTCCGGCTCCGGATCAGATCTGCTCATCGATGATCCCCTGGGTCGCGGTGGGTGAAGGGGCGGTACCGTCGTGAGCCGGCCACCCGTGGTAGCAGGTAATCGCGCCGGGTTCGAGGCCGGCGGCGCGGAGGCGTTGTTCAAGCTTCGGGAGCGCGTTGGCCAGGCGCTCGGCGCTGACACGCTGCTGGGCCCACCAGGCCAGATCGGCGCGCCCGCCGGCCAGGTGCAGCGAGACAGCCACCGGGCCCAGTCGCTCGAGTGCCAGACGGGCCTCGATGGTCCACGCTGCGCCGCCGTCTGCCCCGGTGGCGGGGCGGATGCGCAGTCGCAGGGCGTGCAGGGCGTCGCCCTGGCGTACCGGGATGTCGAGCGTCCAGTCGCGTGTCCCGCGGGTGTGGAGGGCACGGTGGGCCTGAAGGGCCTGGATGCGCCAGAAGAAGGCCTCCAGTTGGTCGAGCAGGGCGCGCTCGGCCGGCGGGAACTCCGGCGTGGGCCTCTTGCGGTCGCCCCCCTCCGGGTGGCGTGGGCGCAATGCAGCGAGCCAGGCGCTCAACCGCCCCTTGAGATCCGCGCCCGTGTCGGCACCGCGGGCCAGTCGGGCCTCCAAGTAGAGGCCGGCGTGGGCCAAGGTCTCGCGGATACCGGCGGCGGAGCTCAGTGAGCGTGCCGACGGCACGGCATCCTGGAACTCTTGGCACGCTGTGTGCATATCAAGGTTGGTAAGAGGGCGCCGGAGTGCGCTGCGCAGGTCGCCTACCAGCGATTCCGCAGTGGCCTGGCGGGGCAGGGCCTGGCGCAGGGTCCACTGCAGCGCCGGGCGGGGGCCAAGGTGGTCGGTGACCTGTAGCACCAGGGGGTAGCCCACGCTGGCCACACGCAGTCGCAGGCGATCGCCGTCGGCCACCGGTACATCGGCCCGTGCGGGGAGGCGGTGGGCGCCGAGGATCAGGATCAGCCCGGCCCCGGTGAGCCGGGCCCGCGCCTCCAGGGTGTCCCCCAGGCGCAATGGCAGATCCGGCCGGCCGCTGGCCTCTGGGAAGCGGATCCACACCGTGGGACGTTGTGCTGACATGTCAAGCAATTGACACCCTTGGTGCGTCAAAAAAATGTCGCTCTGCTACAGGTGTCGCCCTGGTGACGCCGGACTAGTCCTCGGCCGCCAGGCTCTCGGCTACGGACTCGAAGGAGCGCACCCACGCACCGCGCTCCGCGACCGCTTCTGGGAGGGCGTCAAGGGCTGCGTGAGCGGCCTCTCGGTCTTCGTGGGAGCCGTGTAATAGCAGGAACCACAGATCGCCGTCGTCGCGCTCCGTAGCGACCACGTGGGTCGGCTCATCCAGTGGCTGTTGCCCCGCGTATTCCTGCAGCGGAGCTGGCTCAGAGGCGGCCAGCAGCTGGATGGTGTAGCGCTCCCCGTCCTCGCCGCGGATCCAGTCCGCGCTATCGGCCAGGTCCTCCTCCGCGGTTTCGGTGCCCGGCTCGCCCTCGGTCGGACCGCTGTCAGTTGGCCCTTGCGCAGCATCCGGGGTGTCGAGGAGCTGCAGGTTGGTCGTCGACTGTCCCGTGGGGGAGGGTGGCTCCTGTTCGTCAGGGCTGTCCCGGAAGCTGTAGCGCCCGGGTAGATCCAGGCCAAAGGGTGTGTCGCTTGCCGGCTCGATCTCTTCGCTTTCGGCCGCGACTGTCTCCTCCTCGGGTTCCTCGAAATCCTCGATGGCGAGTTCCTCCGTCGCCGGGCCGGTGGATAGCTGGTGCGTGAGCAGCCAGTAGGTGCCCGCCGACGCGGCCGTGATCCCGGTGACACCGGCCAGGGCCCACCGTAAGCCGGTGCCGCGGAGCCCGGGCGATTTCGCCGGGCGCGGCCCCGGCTTGGGCGCCGGCTGGTCGGAACTGGCCAGCCGGGCGGTCAGGCGTCGATAGGCCGCCTCGTTGATCCGCTCCGGGTGTCCGCCGGATTGCCGGAATATGTCCTCGATCTCGTGCGGGTCGAACAGGGTGTGCTCGGCACCGGCGCTTCGGGTTCGGTGGTCCAGGTAGGCGCCGGTCTGCTCCTGGCTCAGCGGGTACAGGGTCGTGGTGTGAAACCGCTCCGCGGGCGGCGTCTCCGGGAGGCTCTGCAGGCCGGCGGGCTCGAGGGCCATGGCGAGGCTGAAGGCCTCGTCGTCCTCGGCGAGTTCTGTCCACAGTCCAAGCAGCTCGTCGATCTCCCGTGCGGGCAGGGCGTGGGCATCATCGATAAGCAGGGCGGGGCGAACGCCGCCACGGCGGGCACTCCGCACGTAGTTCAAGGCCTGTTCGCGGGATCGAGGAGCCAGGGTGCCTTCCTCGGCCTCCGCGGCGGCGACCAGAGCGCCCCACAGGGTATCGATGTCGGCACCGTCGCCCTGGACCCGCTGCATGCTCAGCCCGGGGGGCTGAGATTCGGCCAGGCGGCGCAGGAGTGTCGTCTTGCCCAGGCCCGCGTCGCCGCTAATGAGCACGATGCGTTCGCCGCTTTGCAGGAGACTCAGCGTGACGTTGATCTGCGTGATTCGGGCGCTGTCCTCGAAGGGAGGGTCGGGAATACCGACGAAGGGCTGTGCGGTCAGCCCCAGTCGGTACAGGGCCGCCTCCGGGAGGCGTAACGTCGTGCCGGTTTGCGGAGCCATGCAGGACCTGGAGGGTGCTCTTCGGTCAGTGTTCCGCCAGTTTAACAGAGCCGGTGCGATCGTCATGGCCGGAAGTGTTGACACCCCCGTCAGCCGCCCTTACCATTGCGCTCGCTTTACGACACAGCGTCCCCATCGTCTAGCTGGCCTAGGACACCACCCTTTCAAGGTGGCGACACGGGTTCGAATCCCGTTGGGGACGCCATTTCCTCCCCCGCCCGTGAAACGACCTGCCCCAGGTTCCATTGTCCTCTATCGCAGCTCGGCCGGCGGCATTGTCAGGGCCTGCAACTCCCGATCCTGACCGCGCTCTCCGCCCAATCCGCCTCACCGGGCGCTCAGGCGCTGTCGGCGGCTTCGTTCCTTCCCCGACGCTCACGCCCTGGGGGGGGGCGGAGCGCATCCGTCATCAAACATCGATCGAATGTCCGTTGGGCACGCCCAGCGCGGTATCTGGACGCATTGCGGTGCCAGGTTAACGTCGTTGCCGTTACCATCCATCGGTTTTCGATGAGTCGGCGGCCCACAGCGGATCGGTGCCGCGGGGTGTCTCGTTGACCAAACAGAGGGGTGGAGTCGCGTATGGCCAGTGTATTTTCCCGGCTGATCGTCAAGAATCCGGTCGGTGTCGCTTTCGAGTCGCTGCTGTTCCTGCTGGCGTTCACGGGGCTGCTCGTGATGCTGGTCTTCTCCTTTGTCAGCGTCTTCCTCGCTGCGGATACCTGGGCCGCGGTGCTCGGTCTATTCCAGGGGGTGCTGCCGGCCGGGTTGCTCCAGCTGGGCCTTGAGGCGGATGCCGCTGTGCGGCTGTTCTACGTGGTCGTCGCAGGTTTCGCCCTGGTTTTGGTCTCGATGGTGGTCGGAGTGCTCTACAACCTACTGCTGGCGCCTTTCCTCCGACAGCGCAACGTGAGCCGGCTGGCGAAGGAAGGCTTTGAGATCAGCGAGGTCTTTCAGGGGCGGGGCGAATGGGCGGTGCTCGACAAAGAGAACCGGCATGCGTTCTTTGTGACCGCGGCCCGGGCCCTGCAGGTACAGGTCGATGAGATCCGTAAGGTGGAGAGTCGATCCATGCCCCTGGCCCGGCAGCTGCGGGTGCGCGTGGATCTCACCGACCCGGATACCCCCTATCACGAGGTCTACTTCAAGGCCAAGGACCAGGGGGACGCCTTGCGTATCGCGCTCCAGCGGCTCTGAGAGGCGGGGGATCGGCCGCTGCTTCCGGAAGGTAGGAGCATCGGGCCGCGCGCATGCTAGGGTTACCGAAGCGATGCCCTGCCGAGATCCGACGGATGCTAAACGAATACCTGCTGTTCCTGGCCAAGACCGCTACTGTGGTGCTCGCCGTCCTGTTTATCCTCGCGGCGGTATTCCGCATGCGCCAGGAGGGAGGCGCTGGGGCGGGTCGGCTGCAGGTGCGAGCGCTCAACGGTGTCTACCGGCAGCGTGCGGAGGCGCTGCGCCGCGCCGGTGCCCCGAGCTCCTGGCGAGGTCGGCTGCGCAGGAAGCTGCAGCGTAAACCGGTGGATCCACCGCCCGCCGAGCTGCCGGATAAGCGCGTCTACGTCCTGGATTTCCGCGGCGACATCCGGGCCCGTGCCGTGGAGGGGCTGCGCGAGGAGATTACCGCGGTGATCGCCGCGGCCCGCCCCGGGCAGGACGAGGTGATCCTCCGCCTCGAGAGCCCCGGCGGTGCCGTGCCGGCCTATGGGCTGGCAGCCTCGCAGCTGGCGCGCCTGCGCGAGGCCGGGATTTACTTGACCGTATGTGTGGATCGGGTTGCCGCCAGCGGCGGGTATCTCATGGCGGTGGTCGGGGACCGTATCGTGGCGGCACCGTTTGCGTTGATCGGGTCCATCGGTGTGGTCGGGAGCCTGCCGAACTTCCACCGCTGGCTGCGCAACCGTGACATCGATTTCGAGCAGCATACCGCCGGGGCGTACAAGCGGACCCTGACCCTGTTCGGGGAAAACACCGAGGCCGACCGGGAGCGCTTTCGCGAGGACCTGGCCCACATCCACGAACAGTTCAAGGGGTTCCTCCGTCGTTACCGCCCGCAGCTGGATGTTGAGACGGTGGCCACTGGGGAGTTCTGGCTGGCTGAGCGGGCCCTGGAAGCGGGATTGATCGACGCGCTGCAGACCAGTGATGACTGCATCATGGCTCAGCGCGAGCAGGCGCACCTGTTGGAGGTCGATTTCCGTCAACGGGAGGGCTGGTCGCAGCGCCTGACGATGGTCACCGAGCGCCTGCTCGGGCAGCGCGGTGTGCTGGACCGGTTCGGGCCCGGCTTCGGGTAGGTGTAACGTACCGTCGCCCGAGTGCGGGTGCGACCGATCAACCGGGAGGGTTGGGCGATGGGTTGGTACCGATTCCTGGTCGGCTGGCTCGGCGTGGCGCTGCTGAGCCTGACTCCTGCGGTTTCTGGCGACTCCACCGCGACCCTGCGCATCTCTACCGAGCCGGGCGAGGCGGAGCTGCGCATCGACGGCGAACCCTACGGGATCTCGCCGCAGCGGACGCGGGACACCTTCATGGTGCGGCTGCCGCCGGGCACGTATGCCATCGAGGCGAAGATCCCTGCCGAGGATACCGACCACGGTGAGCCCATGCGCGCCGAACGGGAGGTGACCCTGCGTGCCGACACCGAGCAGACCTTCCACCTGACGCTGAGTGGCCCGGGCGATCCGCTGGCCAGCTACCGGGAGCATCGCGACGCCGTGCGGGCCGTCGCGTCTTTGCCGGACGGCCGGGTGCTCACCGCGTCGGCGGACCGCCGGATCAAGCTATGGCGCCTGGAGGACGGACAGGTGCTGCGCACCTACCCGGGGCACGCCGCGGCGGTGAACGCGGTGACGGCCAGTGCCGATGGGCGCAGCTTCCTCTCGGGCGATGCGGCCGGGGTGGTGAAGCTCTGGCAGACCGACCGGGATCAGGCGCAGCGAACCCTGGTTGAGGCCGATTCGCCGATCCGTGCACTGGCGCTGAGCCCTCGGGGGCAGCGGGCCGTGGTGGCCACCGAGGCGGGCAAGCTGCAGCTCTGGGACACGGCCAGCGGCCGTCAGCTGCGCACGTTCCGCGAGCAGCAGGCCGCCTTCCACGCCGTGACCTACGACTCTGATGGTGCTCGGGCCCTTTCCGCCGGGGCTGGCGATGAGCCCCTGGTGCTTTGGAATGCCACGTACGGTCGCGCGATCGGCGCCTTTGCGCCGGATGAGTCAGGGCCGGTGGGGGCGGTGGCGTTCACCCCGCAGGGTCGGCACGCGCTGGCCGGCACCCAGAGTGGTGCGGTCAAACTCTGGCAGCTCGACCGCGGCCACCTTGCTCTGCGCCTGGAGGGCCATCGCGCGGAGGTGGTGGCGGTGGCCGTCAGCCCTGACGGTCGGCGGGCCCTGACCGGGGCGCGGGATGGCACGCTCAAGCTCTGGCCGTTGGACGCGGAGCCGGAGGATGATGAGCCGATCGAGCCACTGCGCAGGTACCTCGGGCACGATCGTGCCGTGCGCGGCGTCGCCTTCAGCGGTGACGGTGCGCGGGGCGTCTCGGTGGGCGAGGACCGCCGCCTGCGCCTGTGGCAGGTCGACTGATCCACGACCGGCTTCCGGGCGCGACTAGGTCAGCTGCTGCAGGGCCTCCAGGACCTTGTCAGGATGGGCCTCGGCCTTCGAGACCCGGCGCCAATGCTTGCGGACAACCCCTTCGGCGTCGATCAAGACCGTAGAGCGGATCACGCCCATGCTCTTGCGCCCGTACATGTTCTTCTCGCCCCAGGCGCCGTAGCGGCTCATGACCTCTTTATCCAGGTCACTGAGCAGCGTGAAAGGGAGTTCGTGCCGGTCCCGGAAGCGTTGGTGCGAGGCTGCGTCATCGGGGGAGATCCCCAGCACGGCCGCTCCGGTCTCCTGCAAATCGGTCCAGATATCGCGAAAGGCGCAGGCCTCCTTGGTGCAGCCCGGCGTCTCGTCCTTGGGGTAGAAGTAGACGACCACCGGCTGACCCCGCAGGGCGCTGAGGGTCTCGTGCTTGCCGTCGGCATCTGACAAAGTGAAATCGGGGGCGGGCTGGCCTTCTTCGATCGACATGGGCGTATTCTCCGTGGGCGGCACCGGGCTCTTGCACGGAGGATAGCGTCACCAGGCCAGGGTTGCAGCCCGTCGCTAGATCAACCAGGTGGTACCCAGGCGAACTTCCGGTGCAGCCCCGGGGATCAGGCTCATGGCTTGCCAGCCGAAGGCAAACGTCACCAGCAGGGCGGTGCCAAGCGCGGCCAGGTAGTGGCCCAGGCGGTTGCCCTTGCGCACCCCGGCGATGACGGCAAAGGCGGCGTAAAGCAGCCCCAGGCTGTAGAGGATCAGCAACAGGGCCAGGTGTGGCCCCACCGGCCAGGGCAGGGCAGCCACCACGTTGCCTACCCAGGCGGGGATCAGAGCCACGGAGACCGCGGTCAGTGGACGCCGGAAGTCCGAATAGCCCTGGAATAGGTCGCAAAGATAGTGCGCTGCGGCCGCCAGGGCGATGACGCCGACAAACTGGGTCAGGGCGCTGTAGATGCCGAAACCGATGGGGTCGGGGCGGGTCTCTGGCGGGAACCCGCTGGGGATCAGGGCGTGGGCGATCCCGGCCCCGAGCACGCTGGCCAGCAACAACGGTACCGTCAGCCGCGCCAGGATCCACGGCACGTCCGGATCGGCGTCGTGCCACTCCTCCAGGATCCGGCGTGGCCGGAAAAAGACGCTGGCGAGGGTGTGCCAGCGACCGGGTAGCGCGGGGGCGTCAGCCATCGATAGTCCTCGGAGTCTGTATGTGGGTCGGCAGCCTGAACGGAGGATGCTAAGTACGCCGGATGTGCTTGGCTACCGTCGTGAAGTCGATAAGCGCAACGCAAAAGTCGCGCGACATTCACGTTCCGGACAACATTGGCGGGTAGCCTCCTCGACAGTTTCTGACCGCAATGGAGGTGCCGCTATGATGATGTCCCTGGAAAGTTCCCCGGACCGTGCCCCGGTCTCCGCGCTGACGTCCGACCCAGGGGGAATCCGCGAACCGGCACCGGCTATGGCAGGCCATCCCGCAACGCTGGGTGAACTCGCCCGGCGGGTGCCGGCCATCGCGGCCACTGCCCCGTTGGTTGCGGTCCCTCTATCGGCCGGGTACTGGTACGGGTTGCGTAGTCTGCCGGTCATTGATGAGTGCGGGCTCCCGGTTGGCATCCTGCGGCGGGACGAACTGACCGCGTGGGTGCGCCAGAACGACGGTTGGGTGACGGTGGAACGGCCGAGTCGCGTCCATGAGCTGTCCCGACCGCCACGCGCCATCTGGCGCGCCGAGGAGCCCTGGCGCCTTATGCTCGGCCGTTTCCGGGAAGGGCTGCCCTCGGCCGGGGACGAGTGCCTGGTCGTTGATGAAGAGGGACGCTACGTCGGCATCGTGACCACCATCGACCTGCTGCGTCGCGCGACCACGATCGCGTAGATCGCGAGCCGCTCCCGTTTGACTCTGTCCGAAGGGCCTGTCCCCTGCGCAGCACAGGCTGCGCAGGGAACGCAGCGTGCCGACGGCTAGAGAAGCCGCTGTCGAATCGCCGAAGAGACCTGCTCGACGCCGATGACCACCAGCAGGATCACGATGATGATCGCCAGTGCGGCGTCGTAGTTGAACATGCTCATGGCGGTGCTCAGTTCCACCCCAATCCCGCCGGCGCCGACCAGTCCCAGAACGATGGCCGAGCGAATCCCTTTCTCGATGCTGTAGAGGCTGGTGGCCGTCATCGACGCGCTCGCTTCCGGGAGGATGGCGCCGATGATCGTCCCTGTTCGGCTTGCGCCGGTGGAGGCGAGTGCCTCGGAGGGCCCCTTGGGGATCTCCTCGATGCGTTCTGAAAAGAACCGCGCCGCGAAGCCGATGGTGTCCATGACGATGGCCAGGATGCCGGCCAGAGGCCCTAGGCCAACGGCGGCTACGAAGATCAGCGCCCAGACGAGTTCGGGGACCGTCCGTAGGGTGGCCACGACGCCCCGGGAGATCCACGCGATGCTCCAGTGCGGTGTGGTGTTGCGGGAGCAGAGCAGCGCCATGGGCACGCTCAGGATGACGCCTGCGGTGACGCCGACCACCGCCATGTTGAGGGTCTCGAGCATCGCCCCGGCGATGCTGTCGAAGCGGCTGAAATCAGGTGGTACCGCACGGGCGAAGAAATCGCCCAGGTTGCCCATGCCTTGCAGAAGGCGCTCGAAGGTTGTGTCGATCGTGCTCAGTCCCTGGATGAGGAATGCCAGGAACCCGACGAGTACCACCCAGGTAAAGACCGACGGCCGCTGGAAACGCTCCGGCGTGGCCGTCGAGCGGGGCTCGTGGCTAGTCATCGCTGACCTCTTCGAAGACGGATTGGTGCGGTGTTTGACGTAGGGCGGTCCGGCTCAGGAAGCGACGGCGAGCCGGGGTTTCGTCTCCGCCTCATCGACGCGCACGGCGCCCTCGTAGAGGGCGTCAAGCTCAGCGCGGCCGATGTCCGCCATGGGGCGGTCGAGCACGATTCGGCCAGCCTTCATGCCGAGGGCCCGTTCACCGAACTCTTCGGCAAAGTCGAGTTGATGTAGGCAGCAGAGCAGGCTGAGTCGCTCCTCTCGGACGATCCCCCAGAGCAGCTCCATGACCTCGCGGGCCGAGCGCGGATCGAGACTCGCAACCGGCTCGTCGGCGAGGACGACGGTGGGTTGCTGCATCAGCGTACGGGCGATGGCCACCCGCTGCTGCTGTCCGCCGGAGAGCTGGTCGGCGCGCTGGTCAGCACGATCGGCGAGGTTGACCCGCTCCAGGCAGTGCATGGCGTAGTCCCGTTCCTCGGTCGCCGCGAAGGGGGCCGTGACGGACCAGAAACTGCGGTGGCGGCCGCTGGCCCCGTAAAGGACGTTCTGAAAGACGCTCAGGTTCTGCACCAGATTGAACTTCTGGAACACCATACCGATGCGGGTGCGTGCCTCTCGCAGTGAGCGGCGCCCGGACTGGGCCAGATCCGTACCCAGTACACGGACGCCGCCTTGTTGTGGTCGTTCCAGCCCGCTGATGCACCTCATTAGGGTCGATTTCCCGCATCCATTGGCACCGAGGAGAACGACACCCTCGCCGGCTTCCATGCGGAAGTCGATCCCGCGCAGTACCCGAAGCTTTTCGTAACTCTTGTGCAGGTCGTTGCACTCGATGATGGCCATATCCGCCTACCTCAATGAATGGGACCCCGGTAGCGGGTCATGCTGCCGGGGTCGGGCTTGTCCCGCTGATGGCAAGGGGTTAAAGGTCGAATCCGAGGTAGTCGTACGCCTCCCGGACCATGTCGTATTCGTCGTCCGAGATGTCGTAGACGAACCGGGCGCCGAGGTACTTCGCCCGCTCCTGGGCCTCGTTGAAGCCCTCATCCTTGCCCGGCTCGACGAAGGCCGAGAAGAGCTCCTCCTCGTGCTCCTGGACGGTATCCCGAATAGCGGCGATGCAACCTTCACCGAGCTCGGCGCGGGCGACCATCGGGTCCCTGGGCATGGTGCCGCTGTCGGCGACCACGTCGTAATCGAAGTCCGCGTCGTACTCCGGGATCAGATCCAGGTCGCGATAGCCGAGAGCGGCGGCGTCCACGTCGCCGTTGACCAGAGCCTGGATGCGGGCATCGCCGGCGTGGACGGTGTCGAGGTCACGATCCAACGAAAGGCCGGCGTCTTCGATCATCCAACCCTGGGTGATGTGGTTGGTCGTCGAGCCGACATCGCCGAAGGCCAGGGTCGTGCCCCGCAGGTCCTCGATGTCCTCGGCGCCCAAATTGGCGTTGGCGACAATCTTGGCCCCGTAGGCGTCGCGCTCAAGGCCGAAGGCGACATCGATGTCTGCTTCACTGCTCATGACGACGTACTCGGAGGGGCCGGCCAGGGCCAGATCAATGGAGTCGTAGCGCAAGGCGTTGGCGGCCGCGGTGCGGTTGCTGACGGCGAAGAACTCCATGTTGACGCCGGTGATCTCGCTGAATTGCTCCGCAAAGGGACCGAAAGCGCGGCGCAGCTCTTCGGCACCCTCGATGCCGGTATCGGCCAGACGCAGGGTGCTCGGACACTGTTCGGCCACGTCGGCGTGGGCGGCCGTCATGCCGGCGCTGAGCAGGGCGACGGCGGTCACGGTGCTGAGGGCTTGGCTCGTAGGTCTCATCGATCACTCCTGGTGGTTGCCGTAGGGGACTTAAGACGGCCCGTCCCGTGGTCCCGTCGTGACTCGCGGTGCACCGTATGCAATGCCGCTTACAGGCCTTTGAAATGCCGATGACGTTCGGATGACACACGGGCTGCGGCTAGCGATGGCACCGGGGACCGGTTCAGGAGCAGCACCAGCGGTGGGACGATGTCCGGGACGTCACCGGCCTGTCACGCGGCTGTCACCGCGCGGGGTTAGCCTCGGTGGCGCTATGAACGAGAAAACCGGATTCGACGGTTCTGTCTGGCAGCCGGAGGCGTTGCTGGACGTCCTGGAGGCGCTGCGCTGGGACATCGAGGAGGGCGCAGAGCGTTGGCTGCGTCGCTACGAGGACGCCTTCCCGGATGGGGTCACCACCAGCGCCGAAAACTTCGCCCACTACCTGGCATTGCGCAACCGCGATCTGCGCAGTGTGCAGCGCTCCCTGGCCCGCTTCGGGCTTTCGTCGCTGGGGCGTCACGAACCCCATGTACTCGCGGGCTTGAATGAGGTCATTGAGGCCCTGGGTGCCCGGGTCGGGCGGGTGACGCAACGAAGGCGCGGTGGACCGACTTTCGAGCAGGCCCACCTCCGCCTGGCGACGCATGCAGCCGATCTGCTCGGTCCGGTGCCGGAAGGCCGTGACAGCCGTGTCATGGTGACCCTGCCATCCGCCGCCGCCGATGATCCGGATCTGGTGCGCTCGTTGGTCGCTTCCGGGATGGATATGGCGCGAATCAACTGCGCCCACGACGATCCGGCCATGTGGCGCCGCATGGCTCGGCATGTGCGGGACGCCGAGGCCCGTACCGGGCGTTCCTGTCGGGTCCACATGGACCTGGCTGGCCACAAGGTGCGCACCGGCCCTGTTGCCCCGCGGACTCCAGTGGTTCGGCTGAAACCAATGCGGGATGCCTACGGCCGGGCTGTTCGACGCGCACAGGTCGATCTGGTGCACCCTGAGCAGACCGGTGACACCGGCCGGGGCGGTGTCCCCCGTCTCTGCCTGGACGGTGAAACCCTGGCCAGTATGAGGGTCGGGGACCGTCTGCGCTTTCGGGATGCCCGGAAATCCAGTCGCCTGCTGGCGGTCCGCGAGGCGATCCCGGGCGGCTTTCGGGCGGATATCGGGAGCACGGCTTACGTGACGCCCAGGACCCGCTTTGCCCTCCAACGGCGGGGCGCTGGTAAGTGGCAGACCGTGATTCGCGGCCTCCGGTGCGGGGGATTTGCGGAAGCGCAGATGGAAATCCGCCTTTTTGAAGGGGACACCCTGGTGCTCCTGCGTCGGCCCGAGCCGGGAACCCCCGGGCGGCGGGACGAGGACGGGGGGATGGTTGTGCCCGCGCGCATCGCGTGCTCGCACCCGCAGGTGATCGACCAGCTCGGCCCTGGCCAGGCGGTGTGGATCGACGACGGCAAGATCGGTGCCGAGGTGGAGTGTGTCGACGCCCACGGCGCCCGGTTACGCATTACGCGGAGCCGTCCGCAAGGTGCCGTGCTGCATGAAGACAAGGGCCTGAACTTTCCAGGGCTCGATCTGGGTCTGCCGGCGCTGAGCGCGCGGGATGAGCAGGATCTGGATTTCGTCGCCGAGCTCGCGGATACGGTGGCCCTCTCCTTTACGGAGTCCCGCTCGGATCTGGAAGCCCTGGGGGCGGCGCTGGCCCGGCGCGGCGCCGTGGACCTGGGTGTTATCGCCAAGATCGAGACCCAACGCGGGGTGCAGAACCTACCGGACATCCTGCTCGGCGGGATGGGGCGGTTCGATCTGGGCGTGATGATCGCCAGGGGGGATCTTGCCGTGGAGATCGGCGGCGAGCGTCTTGCAGAGGTTCAGGAGGAACTGCTCTGGCTCTGCGAGGCTGCCCACGTGCCGGTGATCTGGGCCACACAGGTCCTGGAGAGCCTGGCCAAGAAAGGCATTGCCTCGCGGCCGGAACTGACCGATGCGGCGATGTCCGGCCGCGCCGAGTGCGTGATGCTGAACAAGGGGCCCTACATCGTGACGGCCCTGCGCACGCTCGACGGTATCCTCCATCGAATGCAGCAGCACCAGCGCAAGAAGACCCCCCGGTTGCGGGCGCTCGGCATTGTGCAGAATCAGCCGGCGCCGCAGCCTGCGGCGGACGAGTAGTGCCGTGGGGGCCCGGCGCCATACTCAATATAGAAAACGGCGGCAGCCCGACTGGACCGCCGCCTAAAGCTGGCCGTGGCCAGAGGGAGCACCCGATCCCGGCGCTGCCGGGATCCATGGCATGTACGGGAGGCCCGGTCACGGTCTCCGGGACCTCCCGTCGCAGTGACACCTACCAGTTGTACTGGGCGCGGAAGCCGACCAGGGTCGGACTCTCGTCCGGATCCCCATCGCGGTCCTTGACGTCGGCGAAGACGACGTTGCCCATAAAGCGCAGGTTGCTGCTGGCGTAGTAGTTGATGCCCAGGGTGAGGTTGTTCTGCTCACCGCCTGCGACCCCGGAGTCGTTCAGGTCCATGTGGCTGTAGCGGGCCGCCAGCTCCCACGCCCCGCCGGAGCCGCTGGGGGTGACGCCGCCGAAGCCGCCGGTGGAGTAGGTGCGGCTCTCGCCGGTGAGCACGTAGCTGCCCTGGACGTGCCAGCCGCTGAAGGTGGGCTCGTCGCCGTTGTCGCTGTTCATCGAGACGGTGAGGTACTCCGCCTCGGCGGAGAGGGGGCCGGCGATGTAGGCCGCCTCCAGGCCGAGCTTGGTGGTGTCGGTCACGTCGGAGACGTCCACCTCAAGCAGGCGGGTACCGCCGCCGTCGCCATCGCGCAGTTCGGGGCGATCGCTGAAGCCAAGTTCGTGCGGCTCGTCCTGGTCCTCGTAGACCAGCGAGGCGCCCAGGTGTAGCCGCGGCGCCTCGTTGTGGCGGGAGGCGGTCAGGAACGGGGCGTAGACGCCGCGCACCGCGTAGCCCTTGGGCTGATCGCCGGTGTAGTCATCGCCATCACCGTCGTCCCCCAGCGACCGGCCGAAGAACATGGTCTTGAAGCCGAGTTCGTCGCCGGTCTGCTCGTAGGCGATGCCGATGCGCCGCGAGTCGGGGATGATGTTGCTGACCGAGGAGCGCTCCATGAAGGTGTAGTCGTTGGAGCTGGTCAGCTGGTTCAGACCCTGCGGCACCTTGTATTGACCCAGCCACAGCCGCCCGGGGCCGAGGCTGCGGCGCAGGCGGAAGTCGGCGGCGCTGACGCTACCCTCGGCCACGTTGATCTCCACCCGGCCGTCCCAGTGCTCATCGATGCTGCCGTCCATACCCAGGCGGGCGCGACGGTTGTTGAAGCCATCGACGAACTCCGCTTCGTCATCCTCATCGGCCAGGTGGTAGTCCATCTGCAGCCGGCCGCGGATGACGAACTCGGGGTTGGCCAGAGCCTCGTAGGGGAAGGCCACGGCCAGGCCCGCGCCCAGCAGGGCGGTGGTCGAGAGGTACGGCGCGATTCGTCTCGTTGTCATCAAGGGTCCTCCTCGGATTTGGAGCGTCGCCGGGGAGCACGGCCCCGACTCGGAGGACACGCTAGGCGGTGTTTCTTACGTCGCGATGACGGTGGTGTGGGGTTTGTGTGAAGCTTGCGTTGTCACAATCCTGCAATGTGCTTGCCTTTTAATGACGCGGGCATGAACGGCCATGCCGAAAAGGGGATACAGCCTGATGGCAGCAAGGATACTCGTGGTTGAGGACGACTCGGCGGTGCGTGAGATGCTGATCACCTCCCTCGAGCGGCAGGGGTTCGACGTCATACCGGTGGTTGATGCCATGCAGGCCTCGGAGCAGCTGCGCGAGCGGCCGCCGGATCTGATTCTGCTCGACTGGATGCTGCCGCAGGTCAGCGGTGTCGAGTGGGCGCGGGGACTCAAGGAGGATGAGCAGACCCGCGGGATCCCCATCATCCTGCTCACCGCCCGGGGTGAGGAGGAGGACAAGGTGCGGGGCTTCGATTCCGGGGTGGATGATTACGTGACCAAACCGTTCTCGCCGCGCGAGCTGGCTGCCCGGGTCAAGGCCGTCCTCCGGCGCACGGCCCCGGCGACAACCGATGCCCCCCTGGAGGCGGCCGGCCTGCGCCTGGATCTGGTCAGCCACCGGGTCACCGGACACGGCCAGGCGCTGGAACTCGGTCCCACCGAGTACCGGCTGCTGCGATTCTTCATGGCGCATCCCGATCGCGTCTTTACCCGCACGCAGCTGCTCGATCAAGTCTGGGGCACCAATGTCTATGTCGAAGAGCGCACCGTGGATGTGCACATCCGCCGACTGCGCAAGATCCTGGCCGCGACGGGCCACGACGCCCTGGTCCAGACGGTCCGTGGGGCCGGCTATCGGTTCTCGGAACAGACCTGATCCGCGGCTGAGAGAGCGGATCCCATGACACGCAATCCCTGGCCGGGGTTTCTGCTGACGCTCCTCGCCGCGCTGGCGGTCTGGTTGATTGCCGGGCTGGCCACCGGCTGGTGGGTGGAGGCCGCGGCGATCCTGCTGGCGCTGGGTTACCTGTGGAACCAGTATCAACTCTGGCGGCTGGAGCGCTGGCTGCGGGTCGGCCGCAAGCTGGATCCGCCGATCTCCCGCGGGGTCTGGGGCGAGGTGTTCCATGCCCTGCATCGCCGCCAGCGCCGACAGCGGGAGCGCAGGCACCGGCTGCGCCGGGTCATCCGCGAGTACCGGGAATCCGCCAAGGCGATGCCCGATGCCACCATGGTGCTCTACGCCGATGATCGTCTGCTCTGGTGGAACAATGCGGCACGCGAGCTCCTCGGCCTGACCTGGCCGGGCGACGAGGGGCAGCGTATCAGCAACCTGCTCCGGCAACCGGAGTTCAGGGCCTTCCTGGATACCGCCACCAAACACAGCGCGCCGCTGACCATGCCGTCGCCGGTCGACCCGCGGATCACACTGGAGCTTCGTCTGGTTCCCTACGGCCGCAATCAGCGGTTGCTCATCGCCCGCGATATCAGCCGCACGCAGCGGCTCGAGACGATCCGGCGGGACTTCGTGGCCAATGTGTCCCACGAGCTCAAGACCCCCTTGACCGTGATCTACGGCGTTGCCGAGGAGATGGGTGAGGAGCTGGCCCCGGAGCAACCGGGTTGGGCGGGATCGATTCGGCTGCTGCAGGAGCAATCCGCGCGGATGCAGCGACTGGTCCAGGATCTGCTAACCCTGTCCCGTCTGGAGACCGGGTCGCTGGCTGAGGAAGAGGATCCGGTGGATATGCAGGCCCTGCTCGAGGAGGTCTGTGCCGAGGCGCGGACGCTCTCCGGAGACCAGAATCATCGGATCGAGCTTGAGGCGGAGCCGGGCCTGTTCGTGCGCGGATCGTACGGAGAGTTGCGCAGCGCGGTTGCGAACCTGGTCTCTAACGCCGTGCGCTACACACCGGGCGGTGGTGCCATCCGCGTGCGCTGGCAGGCCGATGCGCACACGGCCCGGTGCGAGGTCGCGGACAGCGGCATCGGCATCCCGCGCGAGCACCTGCCGCGGATCACCGAGCGTTTCTATCGGGTGGACAAGGCCCGCTCCAACGCCACCGGGGGTACCGGGCTGGGGCTGGCCATCGTTAAGCACGTGATGCATCGCCACGGTGGTTGGCTGAACGTGCGCAGCGAGCCCGACCAGGGATCCACCTTCACGTTGGTCTTCCCGGCGCGGACTTTGGAGCGCGACGGCGTTTCATCGAATCGTCACCCTGCCTTCACGAGCCGGTAAGGGAAGCGGCGCAGACTCTTTCGTGCCTGGAGTCAGGCTTCCCGAACAAGCTGAGTGGAGCAGAGATCATGTGGAAGAGAGGTTGTTTCCTGGGCATGGCCAGCATGGCCCTGGTGGCCGGCGGGCCGCTGGGTGCTGCCGAGGTGGATGACGACCTGCCGAATTACGAGCGGGTTTCGGGCATTTCCGGCAACCTGGGCAGTCAGGGCTCGGATACCCTCAACAACCTGATGACGCTATGGGCGGAGGAGTTCCAGGATTTTTACCCCAACGTCTCGGTGGAGATCGAGGGGGCCGGCTCGGGGACGGCGCCGGTGGCGCTGACCGAGGGGACTGCGAACTTCGGCCCGATGAGCCGGGATATGCGTTCCTCGGAGATCGAGAGCTTTGAGGATGCCCACGGTTACGAGCCCACCAAGGTGCGGGTGGCCATCGACACCATTGCGGTCTTCGTCAACCGCGACAATCCGATCGACGGGCTGACCATGGAGCAGGTGGACGGGATGTTCTCGGCCACGCAGCGCTGTGGTGGCAGCGATGTCACGCGCTGGGGCGACGTGGGGCTGGACGGCCCCTGGCAGAATCGGGACATCACGCTCTATAGCCGCAACGCCGTCTCCGGCACCTACGGCTTCTTCCGCGAGCACGCCCTGTGCGACGGCGACTTCAAGGACGCCATCAACGAGCAGCCGGGCTCCGCCTCGGTGGTCCAGGGTGTGTCCGAATCGCTCAACGGCATCGGCTACTCCGGGATCGGCTACCAGACCTCCGGTGTGAAGGCGATCGCCCTGGGCGACGACGAGGACAACCTCTACGAGCCCAACGCCGAGAATGCGGTCAGCGGCGACTACCCGCTGTCGCGGTTCCTCTACGTCTACGTGAACAAGGACCCCAACGGCGAACTGCCGCCCATTGAGCGGGAGTTCCTGAAGCTGGTCCTCTCCGAGGAAGGCCAGGACGTGGTCCGCCGCGACGGCTTCATCCCCATGCCCGCACAGGCCGCCGAGCGCGAGCGCGAGCGTCTCGGTCTGTAAGGGGCAACCCACTGGCCGGGGCCCATACGCCCCGGCTCCATCGTTGAGCGCTACGCGGGCCGGCCCTACGCCGGCCCGTTCTGTTTAGGGGGTTCAGCGGGTGTTCATCGTTTCGTCACGAAACCGTCATCCGCCCCCCTTAGGCTGCGTCAGCGTTCATTTCTCGCAGGGTGCGATCAAAGATCATGAGCGATCAGACGACAGGGCTCACCGAACCGGGCCGAGGCAGTGGCAAGGGTCCGTCCCGGGGCCTGCCGGACGCGGCCCGTCGGCGCCGCCTGCGCCGCTGGCGCGGGGCCAAGGACTGGATCAGTCGTGGCAGCGTGGCCACCTTCGGCGTGGGGGTCATCGGCGCGCTGGCGCTGATGTTCGTCTACCTCTTCTCCGAGACCATGCCCATCTTTGGCGAGCCGGAGATCCGGCCCGCCGCCAGCTACGCCGCCCCCGGCGGACCGGAACTTGGCGAGACGGTCCACGTCGCCATGGAGCGCTACCGCGAGGTCGGGGTGCGCTTCACCGACCGGGCCGGTTACGCCTTTTTCGACCCCCGCAGCGGCGAGCTGATCGAGCAGGGGCAGCTGAACAAGCCGTCCGGGGCACAGATCCGCAGTTTCGACACGGCCGAAGCCCGCCATCGGCTGGTGGGCTACGGCCTCGATGACGGCACGGCGATCTTCGCCCGTCACGACTACGACGTCAGCTACCCGGACGGCGAGCGCCAGGTCACCCCGTCGATCACCTATCCGGAGGGCGAGGGCGAACCCCTGGCGATCTGGGGCGAGGATGGCCATCCGCTCGACGCCATCGGGGTCCAGCGGGGGAGCCGTGGCTCCGCCGTGGTGGGTGCCAGCAACGAGCAGGAGGCCCTGCGCCTGGTGCTCTTCGAGGAGGAGACGGACTTCATCACCGGTGAGGCGACCGTTGAGCGCGAGGTCTACGACCTGCCTTGGCCGGAGTCGGGGATCGAGGTCACACGGATCCTCCTCGACACCACCATGCGTAACCTCTTCGTTGGCGATGCCAAGGGGCGGTTGCACTACTTCGATGTCTCAAACCTGAACCGCCCGCGTCTGGTCGGCACAGTGCGCGCAATCGAGGGGGACGATGCCGAGGTCACGCAGCTTCAGTTCCTGCTCGGGGCCGCGTCGATGATCGCCGGTGGCTCCGACGGATCGGTGTCGCAATACATGGTGACCCGGGACGAGGCGGGGGATCGGCAGCTCACGCGCATCCGTACCTTCGATGGCCACCCGGCGGCGGTGACTGGCATCGCACCGGAGCACGCCCGTAAAGGCTTCGCTACCGGCGCCGCCGACGGCACGCTGCAGCTGCACTACGCCACCTCGTCGCGCACGTTGACGCAGCTGGCGCTGGAGGGCGGCCCCTCAGTGGCCGCGCTGTCGATGGCGCCGCGACAGAACGCGCTGATGGCCGTCGGTGCCAATGAGCGGTTCAACTACCTGGACGTCGACAACCCGCACCCGGAGGTCTCGTTCAAGGCCCTGTGGCAGAGGGTCTGGTACGAGGGCCGCGATGCGCCCGCCTACGTCTGGCAGTCATCTTCCGCTACCGACGAGTTCGAGCCCAAGTTCTCGCTGGTACCGCTGACCATCGGCACGTTGAAGGCGGCGTTCTACGCCATGCTCTTTGCGACACCCATCGCGATCCTCGGGGCGATCTACTCGGCCTACTTCATGTCCGCACGCATGCGGCAGATGACCAAGCCCGCCATCGAGATCATGGAGGCGCTGCCAACGGTCATCCTCGGCTTCCTCGCGGGGCTCTGGGCTGCGCCGTTGTTCGAGCGGAATCTCCCGGCAGTCTTCTCCATCCTGATCGCCCTGCCCATCGCCATGGTGATGGCCGCTTGGCTGTGGACCCGGGTCTTCCCCGAGGGCATCCGCAGCCGGGTGCCGCCGGGCTGGGAGGCCGCACTGCTGATCCCGGTGGTGATCGGGGTCGGGTGGCTCGGCGTCACCGCCAGTCCCTACATGGAGCTCGCTTTCTTCGGCGGTGATATGCGCCAGTGGCTCACCAATCAGGGGATCGACTACGACCAGCGCAACGCCTTGGTTGTGGGGATCGCCATGGGCTTCGCGGTGATCCCGACGATCTTCTCCATCTCCGAGGATGCGGTGTTCAACGTGCCGCGCCACCTCTCGCAGGGGGCCTTGGCGCTCGGCGCGACGCCTTGGCAGGCAGTGGCCACCGTGGTCCTGCTGACGGCCAGCCCCGGCATCTTCTCGGCGGTGATGATCGGCTTCGGCCGGGCCGTCGGCGAGACCATGATCGTGGTCATGGCCACCGGCAACTCGCCAGTCACCAATTTCAACCTCTTCGAGGGCATGCGCACGCTCTCGGCCAACATCGCTGTGGAGATGAAGGAGACCGCGCAGGGGAGCAGCCACTACCGGATCCTATTCCTTGCCGCCTTAGTGCTCTTCGTCCTGACCTTCGCGGTCAACACCGTGGCGGAGATCGTGCGCCACCGCCTGCGCAAGAAGTACAGCGCGCTCTGATACGGAGGATGCCGCAACGATGCGCGACTGGTTCAACAAGGGAACACCCTGGATTTGGCTCAACGCCGGGGCCGTGGCCGTATCACTGGTCATGGTGGCGGGGCTCATCGGCCATATTGCCTACAACGGCCTGCAGCACTTCTGGCCCAGCAATGTCGTGGCCTTCGAATACCAAGAGCCCGGGCGTGACGCCGAGCAGGTTCTCGGCGAGGTCGACGCCGCGGAGACCCTGACCGCGCCGGCGGCCCGCGAGCGCGGCTTCGAGGTGGACGACGACGATGCGCTGATCACCCGCTACCGGATCAAGCGCGGCAACCGGGACGTCGATGGCCGGGACTTTGTTTGGTACGCCGACGTCAACATGTCGGAGTGGAGTCACCCCAAGGATGCGGTGGTCATCGAGCGCCGGCAGTGGGGGGATTTCATCGGCTACCTGCGCGACGTGCGCATCGACGGGGAGAAGGTCGAGACGGTCAGCGACGAGGGCGACGCGACCTGGGACCGCTTCCTGGAACTCTACGAGGAGAATCGCTCCCGGATCCAGGAGATCCAGCGCATCGAGCGCGTGGAGATCGGCGCGGTTAACGCCGAGATCGAGGAGATCCGCCTGACCGAGCGCCAAATCGAGGCCGACCTAACCCTGAGCGAGGAGGAGCGCACCGAGCAGCTCGAGGCCCTGGAGGCCGAACGGGACCGCTGGGAGGGGGAGTACGCGGAGCTCGAGCAGCGGCGCAACGAGCTGCTTGAGGAGGTCGGACGCTACGCCGTGGGGATGGAGACCGCCGCGGGTAAAGAGGTGGTCATCGCCATGGGCGACGTGGTCAAGCCATGGCGACCGAACGCCATGAGCGTCTGGGACAAGGCCCGCTTCTACGTCGGCGACTTCTGGGACTTCGTCAGCGGCTATCCGCGGGAGGCCAACACCGAGGGCGGCATCCTGCCGGCGATCTTCGGCACGGTGCTGATGACCATCGTCATGGCCGTCTTTGTCACACCCTTCGGCGTGCTCGCGGCGATCTACCTGCGTGAGTACGCCCGACAGGGGCCGCTGACGCGGATGATCCGCATCTCGGTGAACAACCTCGCCGGCGTCCCGTCCATCGTCTTCGGCGTCTTCGGCCTCGGCTTCTTCGTCTACTTCGTCGGGGGTGGAGTGGACCAGCTCTTCTTCGAGGAGCGCCTACCGGCGCCAACCTTCGGCAAGGGCGGCGTGCTCTGGGCCTCGCTGACCCTGGCGCTGCTGACCCTGCCGGTGGTGATCGTCTCCACCGAGGAGGGTCTCTCGCGCATCCCCGGGTCGATCCGGCAAGGGGCGTTGGCCCTGGGGGCGACTAAGGCGGAGATGCTCTGGCGGGTGGTGATCCCGTTGGCGACGCCGGCGATGATCACCGGGCTGATCCTGGCCGTGGCCCGTGCGGCCGGCGAGGTAGCGCCGCTGATGCTTGTCGGCGTGGTCAAGCTGGCCCCGCAGCTGCCGGTGGATGGGAGTTTCCCGTACATCCACCTGGAGCGCAGTTTCATGCACCTGGGCTTTCACATCTTCGACGTCGGCTTCCAGAGCCCCAACGTCGAGGCCGGGCGGCCGCTGGTCTACGCCACGGCGCTGATCCTGGTGCTGGTCATCATTGTGCTCAACCTGACGGCCATCTCGATCCGCAACTTCCTGCGCGAGAAGTACAAGGCCGAGAGCGATTAAGAGAGGGAGCTATGAACGCCACCAATTCCCCGTCCGCACCCACCCACGGTTTCAGCAGCGAGGCGCTGCAGGACCGCCAGCGGGATGGCTCGGCGGCGAGAAAACGGCTGGGCAGCGATATCTGTCTGCAGACCCATGAGCTCAGCCTCTGGTACGGGGAGGAGCAGGTGCTCAAAGGGGTCGACCTGGAGATCCCCCGAGGCCAGATCACCGCCTTCATCGGGCCTTCAGGTTGCGGGAAGTCGACGCTTCTGCGGTGTTTCAACCGGATGAACGACCTGATCGACAACTGCCGGATCGAAGGGCGCATCACCCTCGACGGTGACGAGATCCACGCCCGGCGCATGGATGTACCCGAGCTGCGCCGCCGGGTCGGCATGGTCTTCCAGAAGCCGAACCCCTTCCCGAAGTCGATCTACGAAAATGTGGCCTACGGTCTGCGTCTTCAGGGCGTGCGCAATCGCCGTACCCTCGATGAGGTTGTCGAGAAGTCGTTGCGCCGGGCCGCACTCTGGGACGAGGTCAAGGACCGGCTCCACGAGAACGCCTTCGGCCTCTCCGGTGGGCAGCAGCAGCGGCTCGTCATTGCCCGGGCCATCGCCGTGGAGCCGGAGGTGCTGCTGCTCGACGAACCGGCATCAGCCCTCGATCCGTTGGCTACGCTCAAGATCGAGGAGCTGATGTTCGAGCTCAAGGAGCGCTACACCATCGCCATCGTCACCCACAACATGCAGCAGGCCGCGCGGGTGTCGGATTTCACGGCGTTCCTCTACCTCGGTGAGCTCATTGAGCACAACGATACCGATACGCTCTTCACCAATCCCGGCAAGAAGCAGACCGAGGATTACATCACCGGCCGTTACGGCTGAGGAGACCGCCGATGACCGACGAGAACCCCACCGAAAAGAGCTTCTTCCAGGAGCACATCTCCCAGCGGTTCAACGCCGAGCTGGAGGCGATCCACGACCGCGTTCTGAGCATGGGCGGCCTGGTGGAGCAGCAACTGGCCGATGCCGTGGCGGCGATGGCCGAGTCGCGGACGGAACTGGCGGAGAAGGTGGTAACCAGTGACTACCAGATCAACGCCCTGGAGGTGGCCCTGGACGAGGACTGCACCCAGATCCTGGTGCGCCGACAGCCCACCGCCTCGGATCTGCGCTTGGTCATGGCGGTGATCAAGACCATCACCGACCTGGAGCGCATCGGCGACGAGGCGGAGCGGATCGGGCGGATGGCGCTGCACTTCCTCGAGCTGGACCGGCAGAACGGTCCGATCGAGGAACTCGGCGAGATGGGCGAGCATGTGCAGGGGATGCTGCGCGGTTCACTGGATGCCTTCGCCCGCATGGATGTCGAGCAGGCCGTGCGCGTGGCGCAGCAGGACATCCAGGCGGACAGTCAGTACGAGGTGATTGTCCACCGTCTGATGGAGCAGATGATGCGCAGCCCGGAGACCGTACCGCGGGTCATGGACGTGGTCTGGACCGCCCGCTCGCTGGAACGCATCGGGGATCGCGCCCGCAATATCTGCGAATACGTGGTCTACTTCGTCCGCGGCAAGAACGTGCGCCACACCAGCTTCGAGCAGATGGCCCAGGAGGCCACCGGAGACCGGCATTAGGGCTACGGCGCGCAACCAACCACCCGGTACCCCCGCTTGGCGCCCCCGGGCCCGTCTGTGCGGGCCAGGGGCGCAGCGCGTCGGCTTGAATAGCGCCCCGGCTTGGTTGGCGCAGTAAAGCCGCTTGAGCCCCGTTTTTCGCCGGTGAGGGCCTAGCCGTGGAGCACCTGAAGCCAGCCGGCGAGGGCGAGGAGCGTGACGAACAGCACCGGCGGGGTGATGACAATGCCGATGGCGAAGTATTTCGCCCAGGTGATGTGCACCCCTTTGCGGGCCAGTACGTGTAGCCAGAGCAGCGTGGCCAGACTGCCGATCGGGGTGATCTTCGGCCCCAGGTCCGAGCCGATGACGTTGGCGTAGATCATGGCTTCCTTGACCAACCCGGTGGCGCCGGACTCATCGATGGAGAGTGCCACCACCATGACACCGGGCATGTTGTTCATCACCGAGGCGAGGAACGCGGCGATGAAGCCGGTGCCGAGCGTCGCCACGACCACGCCCTGGGCGGCGATGACATCGAGCGCGCCGGCGATCTCGGCGGTCAGCCCCTGGTTGCGTAGCCCGTAGACGACCAGGTACATCCCTACCGAGAAGATCACGATCTGCCACGGCGCGTTCTTCAGCACCTGTCGAGTGGCAATGGCGTGGCCCCGGGCGGCAACGGCCAGCAGGATGGCCGCACCGGCGCCGACAATCGCGGAGATGGGCACGCCCATCGGCTCGATCACCAGAAAGGCTAGAAGCAGCAGGGCCAGTACGCCCCAGCCGGCCCTGAACACGGCCGGATCCTTGATTGCCTGACGCGGCTCGCGCAGGCCTGCCGCGGAGTAGACCCGCGGGATCTGCTTGCGGAAGAAGAGCGTGAGCACGGCCAGTGAGGCGAGCACCGAGACCACCGTCACCGGCACCATGACCATCGCATACTGGTTGAAGCCGATATCGAAGAAGTCCGCCGAGACGATGTTCACCAGGTTGGAGATGACCAGCGGCAGCGAGGCGGTATCGGCGATGAACCCCGCCGCGATGACGAAGGCGAACGCCGCACCGGCCGAAAAGCCGAGCGCCAAGAGCATCTCAAGGACGATCGGAGTCAGCATGAGTGCAGCGCCGTCGTTGGCGAAGATCGCCGCCACTGCTGCGCCCAGGAAGATGATAAAGGCGTAGAGGCGCAGGCCGCTGCCCTTGCCCCAGCGCGCCACGTGTAACGCCGCCCATTCGAAGAATCCGGCCTCGTCCAGCAGCAGCGAGATGATGATAATGAACACGAAGGTCAGGGTGGCGTTCCAGACGATATCCACCACCACGGGGACATCGCTTAGCTCGACCACGCCGGTGACCAGCGCCACCAGGGCACCGGCGGTCGCGCTCCAGCCGATGCCCAGCCCCTTGGGCTGCCAGATGACCAGAGCGATGGTGATGACGAAGATCGCGATGGCGGCTAATAGCATGGCTTCCGGTCTTCGGGGTCAGGAGGGTGTTGGGGTGGTTGGGGTCACGGGGATGAGTCGTCGCTGGGCAGATCCCCTTTCATGGGGTTACAGCACTCCGGGTGCTGCGTCAGGCAGCGCATCAGATCGAAGCGCGTGACCATCCCGAGCAGACGTCCCTCGCGGTTGACGACTGGCACTGCATGGATGCGGTGCTCGAGGAGCATACGGGCCGCCACGCTCGTGTCATCCTGCGGGGTGACGGTCACTAGCTTGCGGGTCATGACCTGCTGCGCCGTGCGTCCTTCCACCCGATCCGGCTCGTCGGCAGCGGCGCCGCGCAGGGGGGAGCGGTAGAGGGACTCGACCCACCAGGACTCACGCTGCGGGACCCGCAGATCCGCCATCCTGTGCGTGAGATCGCCGGTGGAGACGATGCCGATCAGGGTTCCCTGCGCGTCGACCACAGCGATGCTGTTCAGGCATTGCGCGAGCATCGCATTCGCCACCTCGTGAATCGGGGTTTCCGGGGGGACCGTGGTCGGCTCCCGGGTCATGATCCGTTCGATCTTCATCGCCTGCCCTCCTGCGGATCGACGCGGCCCATCTCTCCGGTTATCCGGCAAGAGTACGTTTGTCCGTATATCCGGTCAACCGTATATAAACGCGCTTTACGGGACCCCGACAGACCGGGTGCCCGCCAGACCGGTTGCCGCGTGGATTCTCCTAGGTCGTGGAGATCGGATCGGTGAGGAGCGCGCGGACACGCTGCTTGATGTCGTCCCGAACGGCACGGAAGGCATTGAGGATCTCCTCGTCGGTGCCCTCGGCGCGGGCCGGGTCCGGTAGCGGCCAGTGGTGTTTAACAACCCGGCCGGGCACCACGGGGCAGTGCTCGTCGGCGTGTCCGCATACCGTGACCAGCATATCGGCCTGGTTCAGCATATCCTCGGTCAAGACGGTCGAATGTTGGTTGGCTATATCAACCCCGTCCTCGCGCATGACGGCGATCGCGCGGGGATTTTGGCCGTGCGCTTCGATGCCGGCGGACAGCACCCGCCAGCTTTCGTCCGCCATCGTTCGGGCGTAACCTTCGGCCATCTGGGACCGGCAGGAGTTGCCGGTGCAGAGGAAGAGCAGGGTGCGCGTGTTGGTCATGGGCATCCTCCATGGATGGGGGCGCGGTAGCTCCCGAGTCTAAACCACGAACAGCCACAGGCTGCCATGGGCGATCAGGGCGCCGATCAGGGCACCGGCGAGGACGTCCGTCGGGTAGTGGAGCCCCAGGACCACCCGCGAGGCGGCGATGAGCCCGGCGACCGGGATCAGCCACACGGCAAGGGCCGGGTAGTAGGCGCTAGCCAGCAGCGTGAATCCGACCGCATGCAAGGTATGCCCGGAGGGGAAGCTGTAGCGGTCGAGGGCCGGTGTCCCCGGGGTCAGGGAGGGGTCTGCCTCATACGGCCGGAGCCGACGCGTGCCGCGCTTGATGAGCGTGTAGAGCAGGGTGCCGACCAGGCCCGCTGCGGCCATGTGCAGCACCGCAGTCGCTCCGTTGATCCCCTCGATCAGGAGGATACCGGCCATGAGGCCGTACCAGAGCCCACCGTCGCCCAGACGACTCGCCGCGACGAACACCCGGCGCGACAACTGCCGTTGCTGGACCCGGCGCAGCGCCAGGCAGAGAAGCAGCTCCCACTGCTGAAAGCGGATCAGGGCTTGCTGCATAGCGTGACCCCTCCTCGGTTCAGGCCATCGTGTCCCCGCACGGCCTCGGCCAGGATGTGGCCGAAACGCCGAGCGACGTGTTGCCAACTCAGGGATTCAACCCCGGCGCGGGCGGCCTTTTGCCAGCGCTGGCGGGTTTCCGGAGCGAGGAGCGCGGATCCGACGGCGGCCTCGATCCAGCCGCCGGGGTCGTCCCGGGCAACAAGGCGGCCACTGACGGCGTCCTCGACGTGGCGATGGGCAGCGGCGTAGTCGAAGGCGATGACTGGCACCCCGCTGGCCAGTGCCTCGAGCGTCACGTTGCCGAAGGTCTCGCTCAGGCTGGGGAAGAGGAACAGATCCGCCGAGGCGTAATAGCTGGCGAGGTCCGCGCCGCGGCGCACACCGGCGAAGATCAGATCCGGGTGCTGGCGCTGGAGTTCCGCGCGCATCGGGCCGTCGCCGACAAGTACCAGTCTTGCCGCCGGCTGTACGTGCTGGATATGGCGGAACGCCTCGACGGCCAGGCCTAGGTTCTTCTCCGCGGCCAGACGCCCGACATAGAGCAGAACCGGGGCACGGTCATCGGCTCCCCAGCCAGCGCGCAACGTGGCCGAGCGCCGGTCCGGGTGGAAGCGGTGGGTGTCGACCCCCCGGCCGAGGGTCTCGACGTTCCGGTAGCCCCGCTCGGTCAGTGCCTCGGCCAAGCGGGTTTCAGGAACCAGTGTCCGGTCGGTTCGATTGTGGAATCGGCGCAGGTAGCGCTGGACGGCCCCGTTCAGCGGGCCGAGCCCGTAGTGGCTGGCGTAGGTATCGAAGCGCGTGTGGAAGCCGCTGACGGTGGGTAGGCGCAGGCGGGCCGCCGCCCGCTGCGCCGACCAGCCCAGGGGCCCTTCCGTGGCGATATAGACGGCGTCCGGTCTTTGGCTGCGCCAGAGCTCTTCGAGGAGGCGGGGGCGGACGAGGCCGCAACGGACCTCCCGGTAGCCCGGTATCGAAACGCCGCAGACCGGGTAGAGGTTGGTCTCCTGGCCGCGTGGACGCGCCGGGTGGTGGGGCACGATCAGGTCAACCCGGGTCGTGTCCTGTCTCAAACCGGCGACCAGGTGCGAGAGCGTCGTGGCCACCCCGTTGGCTTCCGGGGCGTAGGTTTCGGACACGATGCTCACGCGTTGCAACGGGGCGGGCGGGGGTAAGATCTTTTTGCTCATGGCCCCCGAGTCTGCGGGGGCCATGTTGCAGGGTCGTGATGGCTGCGTGAGCCGGGGATGACAGTGATCCGCCGGCGTCAGGCTGTCCGCAGCTGGCAGTCTGCGGCGCCTTCCGGGGCGGAGTTGGCAGCGGTTGGCTCGTCGCTGTAGGCGCAGGTCCCTTCGGTATCGATGGCCAGCTGCACCGGGCCGGCGGCGTCCAGCGGATGGCGGGAGAAGAACGTCAGCGGCTCATCGCCGAGGCGGCATACCACCCGCCAGTGGTAACCCTCGAAGCAGCACTGCTCCACGGTGGCCGTGACCAGCTGCTCGTCGGCGCGTGCCGGCTCGTCCGCGCGCAGCGGACGGATGGCTTCCGGACGGATGCGGAGCGTGGCTCCGGTGCCGTGGAGCTCGCCCCGGGCATGGCTGCGAACCGTCATGTGCGAGCCGCCGCTGCGGACGCTGAGGCGGCCTTCGCCCTCGCGGCCGAGGATCTCGGCCTGCAGCTGGTTGTTGTAGCCCACCAGTCCGGCAATCCAGGCGTTGGACGGTGACTGGAAGACCTCCTTCGCCGAGCCCACCTGCTCGACCCGACCGCCGCGCATGACCACCAGCCGATGCCCCAGGGCGACCGCCTCGTGGATATCGTGGGTGACGTAGATGGCGGTGGTCTCGAGCCGCTGCAGCAGCTCGGCGAGCTCGATGCGCATCTGGATCCGCAGCTGGGCATCGAGGTTGGACAGGGGCTCATCGAACAGCAGCACCTGCGGGTCCGTGGCCAGCGCGCGGGCGATGGCCACCCGCTGTTGCTGCCCGCCGGAGAGCTGGCGCGGGTAGCGCTGCGCCATGCCGTCCAGGCCGAGCATGCCGAGCAGCTCCGCCGTGCGCGAAGCCCACACGCCCTTGGGCACACCGCGATGACGCATACCGAAGCGGACAATGCGCTCGACGGTCATGTGCGGCCACAGGGCGAAGTCCTGGAAGACCATGTTCACGGGGCGCTGCTCGGGTGGAACGACCGCGCCGGGCCGGGATACGCACCGGCCGCCGATGCGGATGGCCCCCGCGCTGGGCGTGTCGAGCCCGGCGATCAGGCGAAGCAGGGTGGACTTCCCGCAACCGGAAGGGCCGAGGATGGCAACCACCTCGCCGGGGTGGATGTTCAGGGAGGCCTGTCCCAGCGCCGGGACCCCGTCGAAGTGGCGGCTGACGGCGTCTACCTCCACGCCGGCGGCCTGCGCCCGGTTGGCGGGTTTCGTGGTGGTCATGATCGTGATGTCTCCGTCGTGGTTTCGAAGTAGCTACGGAACAGCCGTCGGGCGGTGAAACGGACCGTGACGATGACCGCTGCGGTGATCAGGCAGACCACGACCGTTGCTGCGGTCGCCCATTCGTACTGCACCGTGCGGAAACGCTCGTCGATGATCACGGGGATGGTCGGGAAGCCCGGGGGCTGCAGCATGGTGGTGATGGCCAGGTCGAAGACACTGGTGGCGAAGACGGCCAGGCCGGCGGAGAGCAGGCCGGAGAGGGTCAGCGGCAGGAGGATGGCGCGGATGCGCGTCCACAGGCCGGCTCCCTGGAGTGCGGCGCTCGATAGGAACGATCCCGGCGTCTGGGACATGGCTCCGAGGAGCACGCGCACGGCAATGGGCACGGAGGCCGCCGCCGAACACAGGATGATGGCCCAGGCGCTGCCGTAGACCTGGATGCCGATGTCGGCCAGCCAGCGCTGGTTCCACCAGAAGATGTAGCCTACGGCCAGAACAATGCCGGGAACTGCCAGGGTGACGGTCGAGGCCACATCGATAAAGCGCCGCAGCCGGTGCCCGCTGTAGGCCAGCAGATACGCCGCCAGGAAGCCAATGACCAGGGCGATGGCGGCAGCGGCGAAGGCGATGCCGAAGCTGTTCTTGAGCGCCGGCAGCAAGGCCGAGCCGCTGGATAGCACGGCCTGGTAGTTGGCCAGGGTGAGATTGTCCCAGCTCAGGCCGGCCCCGTAGCGCTCCATGAACGAGACGGAGAGGCTGGTTCCCAGCGGGGCGAAGACCGCCAGGCCGAGGAACGCGAAGGTGATCGCCGAGAGGAGCGGCCAGAACCGGGGCCTGGGGCGCTGCCGCGGCGTTGCCGCCGCGGTGAGGAAATCCCGGCCGCCGCCGCGCAGCACACGGATCTGGATGGCGATCGCCACGGCAACCATCGAGACCAGGACCGCGGCCAGCACGGCGGCCCCCTCAAAAGACACGGGTACGGTCTGGATCTCGGTGCGGATGACGTAGGGAATGAGCGGGAAACGGAACACCGAGATGAAGGCGGCTGGCAGCCCGAAGTCACCGATGGTATCCACGAAGACCAGGATGCCGGCGGCCAGCAGGGCCGGGAGGAGCAGTGGTAGCCGGATGGCGCGGAAAACCGTCCACGGCCGCGCGCCGGAGAGCCGGGCGGCGTGCTCGTACCGGCTGACGTCCCACTGCAGCGCGGCGCTGAAGGCCAGATAGGCCAGCGGGAAGTTGGCCAGGCTCATCACCAGGATCAGCCCCGGCAACGAGAAGATGACGTCCCCGGCCCACGGGATGCCGAGCAGCGAGGCGGTGCCGCCGCTGCGTGCGAAGAGCACCCAGCCCTGGGCGATGATGAACGACGGCATCACCAGGACGAACCAGGCGGAGAAGTCGATCAACCCCGATCCCGGGAAGCGCCAGTGGTGCCGCATCCAGGCGAGTCCGACGCCAATGGCCGCGCCGAGGACCATCGTCCCAAGGCCGAGCAGCAGCGAGTTGCGCACCGCGTTGCGCCAGAGGCTGCGTTCCCACAGGTCGCTGAACAGATCGAAATTGCCCAGCTGCAGGCTGCCCAGGTACAGCTGCGGGAAGGCCAGGTGGGCCAGCATGGCGGCCAGCGGGAGTCCGACCAAAACGATCAGGGCGGCCGTCACCGCCCAAGCCACTGATCGGTCCCCCGGGCCGGAAAGGCGGCGCCACCGCCCGGTCAATGCGGCCCCGCTGCGGGCCGCCTGCCGGGCGATGGTGCTGGTTGCTACCTGAGAGAGTCGAGCTGCCTGCACCGGCTCACGACCCCGACTGGTCGGCGAACCACTGCTTGATCTCGTTCTCGACGTCGCCGGCCCACTCGTAGTCCGTGAACTCGTAAGGGGTCACACGGTCGAGAAACTCGTTCGGCGGCAGCAGCTCGTTGGGATCAGCGCCTTCGACCAGCGGCACGAAGTACTTGTTGCGGTGCTCGATCTGGGTGAGATAGGTCTGGGTGTCCGCCTCGAGCATCCACTCGATGAAGGCCCGGGCGTCATCGGCCACGGTGGTGTCAGCGCTGATCCCGGTGGCGCGGGCGGCCCCGGGGGTGCCCTCCGCGGGGTAGACGATCTCGATGTCGGCGTCCTTCTCCACCTCGCCGTAGGTGTTCGGCTCCTCAAGGCCGGCGACGCAGATGTCCCCGGCCGCCAGGGCTTCGGCCACCGGGCTGTTGGAGCGGTACATGCGGACCCCGTTGTCGAAAACGTCCTCCCAGAAGCCGTAGCCGTCGTCCATGCTCTCCTCGAAGAACCAGGACACGTAGGGGTAGGCCGGGCCCGAGATGGCCGGGTCGGGCATGCCGACCTTGCCCTCGAAGGCCGGGTCGCGCAGGGCATCCCAGCCGAGTTCCTCGACCCGCTCCGTGTCGGCGCAGTTCGGGTTGTAGACCAGGAGCGCCGGGGCGTTGACGGTGACCGGCCACCATGCCGCATCCGGGTCCTGGTCGTAGATCTGGCGGCCCAGGTCGTTGTAGCGAGCCGCGTTGTCCGGCTGCCAGCCATCGTCGAGGAGCTGTCCCTCCTGGTAGAGGCGGTTCACGCTGCCGTGGCCCTGGACGTAGACCACGTCCCACTGCGGGTTGGCGCGCTCCGCCTCGATGCGGGCGAGGATCTCGCCGCCGCTCATGTCCACGATCTGGACCGGGATCCCGGTGTCGTCGGTAAACCGCTCGGCGATGGCATCGCCGTGGTCGTGGAGGTAGACGGTGAGCACGTCGTCGCGCAGCTCGACCTGACCGGCGTCGACGTCATCGGCATCGATCGCGCCGGTCGGGACGTCCTCGTCGCCGGAGCAGCCGGCCGTCATCAGGATACCTCCGGCGATGAGGGCGAGCACGGCGCTGCGCGTACCCGGGTTGGGGAGGCCAATGCGGGCGGCATCATGCCGGGAGGTTTGGGGTCGACTCATGGCGCACCTGTTCAGTTGCGGTAGGAACAGTGCGGCAGTATGGGAGCCCTGTGTTGCGCTTCGGTTACGGCCGGGTAACGGTGGGAAGACGTTGCGGTTGCGGGCTCTTTGCGCGCGGGCATAGACGGCGCGCGGCGTATGCCGGCGCTAGGGGGAGGGGGTGCTGAGGAAAGGGGTGAGCGGCGGACAGCCGTATCGTCCGCCCTGCGCGGGTCAGATCAGAGTGCCGCCCGCTGGGGTTTGACTTGGCGGGGCTCTGCGGGGTAGCCATGGGTCGGGTGCTTACGGCGGGCAGCCGGATAGACTGGGGCCGTCAGCCACGTCCGCAGCGATTGCGGGTGGATCGCCAGCTCGTCGGCGATCTGCTCGATGGTCCAGCCGTGCCGGTACATGCGCAGCGCGGTGTGGTAAAGCTCCGTGGGGCTCTTGCGGGCCATTGCCGAATCTCCTTTGAGTGCGTTTCGTGTCGATCTATTCAGATTAGACGGCAGCCTGGCAGTCTGCCGTGACGTGGCGATGCCGTTCGCGTGACATTTGCATGACGGGCGTTCCGGGCGGGCCCGGTCCGCTATCCTCAGCGAGGCGCGCGAAACCGTGCTGGCGATCTTGGTTGCAGGGGGGAAACCGATATGAAGTTCGGCGTTATCAATCCTCAGCCCTATATGGAGCCGGCGCTGGCGGAGCTGGAGCAGGAACATGAGGCGGTGCGTCTCTACCCTGAGCACTGGAGCGAGGGTGAAATCAGCTCCACGGCGAGGTTCTGCCGGGAGCAGGGGGTCGTGGCTGTTGCCGGGTTCGCGCAGAAGGACGCCTTCCACCATCTGCTCATCAATGAGCGCCTGGGCAACCCAGTCCCTTCGCGGGTGGCCTTCTTCTACTGCATGAACAAGTACCTGATGCGGACCCTGGAGCGGGATGCCTTTTTCTACGCCCCGGTCGACCCGCTTCAGGAGAGTGACGAAGAGATCGCCGCGCGAATCCCGGCGCACGAGTGGCCCTTCATGCTGAAGAACACCTCGCTGTCGCTCGGCCGGGGGATCTTCCGTATCGCCAACCTGGAGCAGCTGCGCCGGGTGCTGGCCGACTACCGGCAGGACCATGAGCTGCAGCGGGCGCTGGCACGGCAGTATGCGGCCTATCTCGAGGGAGTGGCACCGCAGCAGGTGCCGGCGCTGGCACCTCCCTTCGTGGCCGAGCACCTGGTGGATATGAGTCGGGCCACGGAATACTGCTATGAGGGCTATGTCACCGCGGATGGTGAGATCGTGCACTACGGCCTGACCGAGGAGGTCTACTTCTCCAACCACCAGGCACTGGGGTACCTGACGCCGCCGGTTTCCATCAGCCGGGACATGGCCGACACCATCGAGGCCTGGGTCTGCGCCTACATGCGCCGCTTGGTGGCCCTCGGCTACCGGAATCAGTTCTTCAATCTGGAGTTCTGGCTGATGCCGGATGGGTCGTTGCATCTGACCGAGATCAACCCGCGTGCGGCGCACACCTACCACTACAACTACCGCTACTCCTTCGGTCAGTCGCTTTATGGCGACAATCTGCGCCTCGCCGCCGGTGGGCGGCCAGCCGGACCCACGCCCTGGGATCAGTGGCGGCTCGGCGCGCCTCACCGTTACACGCTCATCGTCCTGATCACCGCCCGGGAGCCGGGCCGGGTGGGGGATATCCTCGATTACGATTACGTGGATGCACTGGAGGCCGAGCAGGGCGTTCTGATCCGTCATGTGCGCCAACGCGACGAGGTCATCCGAGAGGCGGAACTGTCCGCCGCAGGCGTGATGCTCCAGCAGCTGTGGATCACCGGTGACAGCTCGATGGAGATCATCGCGCGGGAACGCGAGATTCGCTCGCGCATCTACCGCAACCCGCAGGACGCCGTTGGCTATCCGCCCTTCTGGCGGATCTGATCGGAGCCGGCTGGAGGCCGGGCAACCCGTTCGGTTACGATCCCTCGGCTACAGTGGGGGGCCGGGGCGCGTGCGGGGATCCGGGATGGGCCCGGTCGGGGCCGGCTCCGCGAACACCGCCGCCAGGAGGAAGCATGACCAGCGCCATGACCATCCAGGAACTCGCCGCGCGGGTCGGCGCTCGGGTGGCCGGTGACGGGGACCGCCCGGTCCGCCGTGCCGCCACGCTGCTCGGGGCCGGGGATGATGCCGTAGCCTTCTGCACCAGCCAGCGCCACTTGAGCGACCTGCGCCGCTGCGCCGCGGCGGCCGTGCTGGTGCGCGCCGAATACGAGAGCGAGTGCCCGGTCACCGCGCTGGTGGTGGGCGACCCCTACCTGGCCTTCATCGACGCGGTGGAGCTTCTACATCCCGAGGCGCCGGCGCCGACGGGGGTCCAGTCCGGTGCCGTGGTCTCGTCGGAGGCTGTGCTGGAAGACGGGGTCAGTGTCGGTCCCAACGCGGTGGTCGAGGCCGGGGCGATGCTCGGCGCGGGCAGTACAGTGGCTCCGGGAGCCTTCGTCGGAGCCGCGGCCCGGCTGGGGGCGGGCGGCTGGCTCGGTCCCAATGCGGTGCTCGGTGGCGGGTGTCGCACCGGTGAACGGGTGCGTATCCATGCCGGAGCGGTGATCGGTGCCGATGGCTTCGGTTATGCCCCTCTGCCCGATGGCAAGGGGTGGCGCAAGGTTCCGCAGATCGGCGCGGTCGAAATCGGCGATGACGTTGAGATCGGTGCCAATGCCACGGTGGACCGCGGGGCGCTTGAGGACACGGTCATCGAGGCCGGGGTCAAGCTCGATGACCACGTCCACATCGCCCACAACTGCCGCGTGGGTGCCCGTACCGTCATCGCTGGCGCCGCAGTCGTTGCGGGCAGCACCATCATCGGACGGGATTGCATGATTGGCGGGCTGGTCGCGATCACCGACAACATCCGCATCGCCGACGGCGTCTCTCTGATGGGGATGACCGGGGTCACCGGATCGATTCGGGAGCCCGGCGCCTACGCCTCGCCGCTGCCGGCGCAACCGGTCCGGCAGTGGCGACGCAACACGGTTCGTTTTACGCAGCTCGACAGCCTCTTCCGTCGTGTCCAGGCACTGGAGGGGCATCGCGGTGGGGCCGCCGAGGAGGGCGGGGGCAGCGATGACTGACCGGTGCCGGCGTCGATGTTGGCGTGCAGTGGCTTGATGCCGGTGCGGGCACTGCGACTCGAGGCGCCGGGGCAGGCGCGGATCGTCGAACAGGCGCTGCCGGCGGATACGGCGGAGGAGGTCGTGCTGCACGTCCTCGCTGCCGCGATCTGTCGGACGGATGCACGCATGTGGCAGTCCGGACATCGAGATCTGGTGTTGCCCCGTGTCCTCGGGCATGAGCTGTGTGTCCGCGGCGAGGATGGGCGTCGCTATGCGGTCTGGCCCGGGGCGAGCTGTGGCCGCTGTCAGGCCTGCCGGTCTGGCGCCGAGAACCTCTGCCGGGCAGTGGCGGTTCTCGGGTTCCATCGTGATGGGGGCATTGCGCAGCGGGTGCGCGTTCCGCGTAGCAGCCTGGTGCCGGTACCGGGGGAGGTGCCGGATGCCGTGGTCTGTCTGGCCGAGCCGCTGGGCTGCGGCGTCAACGCGCTGAACCAGGCCGGGGTCGAGGCGGGGGAGCGGGTGCTGATCCACGGTGGCGGGCCAGTAGAGCTGCTGCTGGCGCTGGCGGCCCGAGCGCGGGGCGCCCAACCGCTGGTTGTGGAGGTCGATGCGGAGAAAGCCGCACTGAGCAGTTGCTTCCAGTCCCTGAGCGGCGTGGTGGTCACGCGGGAGGAGCCCGGGTATGGCTGGGACGTGGCCATCAACGCCACTTCGTCGAGCCACGCCCTGTGTGCGGGGCTTCAGCGGTTGCGCTCCGGGGGGCGATACGTCGTTTTCAGCGGCCTGCGGCAGGAGGCCGGTAGGAACGATCTTTCGCGCCTGAACGAGGTGCACTATCGGCAGCTGCATCTGGTGGGGGCTTTCGGGTGCACGCACGCCTCAGTAACGGAGGCGGTGGACCTGTTGGCCGGGTACCGGATGGCGGCCGGGGCGCTGATCGAGGCGGTGATATCCCTGGAGGAGAGCCCGGACGCCCTGCGTCGAGTGGGGCAGGGGGGTGTTCTGCGTTTTGTCGTGCGCCCGGAGGGGGCCGGTTACCAGGCTTGAAAGGCAACCGCTACAGGGAATCAGTTATGTCCAGTGAAGAAGAAGCACTGCGGGGCTTCGGAAAGATAATCAGCCGGGTGGCCCGTGGGGAGGAGCTGTCCCGGGAAGAGGCTGCGGACGCTTATCGGCAGGTCATCCTGAACGAGCAGCCCGAGCTCCAGCAGGGCGCCTTCTTGGCGGCCCATCAGGCCCGGGGACCCACTACCGAGGAGTTTTCCGGGGCCTGGGATGCCCTCGATGCCCACGATACGGTGAAGATTCACCCGCGGGTGGACGGCCCTGTGGGCGACATCGTCGGCACTGGCTCCGACTCCCTGAAGACGGTCAACGCATCGACCCCTGCGGCCCTGATCGCCGCCGCCTGTGGATTACCGGTGGCCAAGAAGGGGGCGCGACTGGTCACCGGGGTATCCGGCGCATCCGACGTCCTAGAGCGCCTCGGCGTAGACCTGGAGGCCCCGATGGCGCGGGCCGAGGCCTGCCTGGAGGCCCACGGCATTGGCTATTTGCCCGGCGAGGCGTTCCTGCGGTCTGGATGGGCGCGGCTGATCCAGCGCATGCGCTTTACGTCGGCGTTCAACATTGTCGGCCCGCTGGCCATGCCCTGTGCCCGTACCAGTCATATCGTGATCGGGGCCTATTCGCCCGGGGTGTGCGATCAGCTGGTGGCGATCCTGCGCGAGATCGGTATGCAGGCGGCGCTGGCCCCATTCGGTCGAGCCGAAGGCGAGGATCCGCGGTTCGGCATGGATGAAGTCTCGCCCTGCGGCCCGACGCGGCTCGTGCAGCTCAAGGCTGGGCGGATCGACACGTTCGAGGTGACCCCGGCGGATTTCGGGCTACCGACGCGGCCGCTGGCACAGATCGCCAGCAGTAATCGCGCCGAGGATAACGCGCAGCGCATCCTGGCGACCCTTGAAGGCCGCTACGATACGCCGGAGGCCGATTTCTTCGCCATGAATGCGGCCGCGTTGCTCTGGCTCGCCGACCGGGCCCCAAGCCCGGCACGGGCCACGGAACAGGCCAAGGAGGCACTGGCCACCGGGGGCGCACTCAAGAAGCTCGACGCGCTGCGTCGCGTCCAGGGAGGGGTCGGGGCGGTGGCGTAAGTGGGTGGCGCTGGGCCACGGCCATCCGCGGCCGTGGCCCAGCGCTGCGGTTCAATCAACCAGCGAGAGGATCTCCTCTTCCACCACCTCCTCATCGAGCGGCCCGATCTCCTTGTAGGTGATGGTGCCGTCCTCATCCAGTACGTAGGTCTCCGGGGTGGCGTAGACGCCCCACTCCATACCCGCCTCGCCCTCGGGGTCGTGGGCGATGCGATCGTAGGGATCACCGCGCACCCGGAGATACTGCAGGGCCTGCGCGCGGTCGTCGCGGTAGTTAAAGGCGTAGACCTTGACCCCGTGCTCCGAGAGGCGTTCAAGGTGGGGGAAGTCCTCGTGGCAGACCGGGCAGGTGGATCCCCACACGTGGACGACAGCCACGTCGCCGACGAAATCCTCATGGGTGATCGTCTCGTCCCCATCGTGGAGGTCTTCCAGCTCGAAAGGCGGTGCCTGTTCGCCGACCAGGGGCGAGGGCAGCTCCTCGGAGTCCATGCCCAGGCCGACGTAGAGCAGACCCAGTACCGGCAGGGCGATGGCCAGCGGGATGAGGATGCGCTTGAGCATAGGTAACCTCTCTAAGGCATTCAAAAATATTCATTAAAAGGCGATCCACCCTTGCCTGGCAAGCGGACCGGAACGCCACCGCCGGGTTCCCCGGGCGCTGCCTTCAGCCGCCCAGATGCTGGCGTAGCTGATCCAGATCGTCGCTGTCCCAGCTCTCCGGCTCGGTGAGATCAACCCAGGCGTCGATGTAGTCGTCCACTGCGTAGGTGTGTCCGTAGCCGGCTGGGGCGCCGCCGGCGGCCATGTCCGCGGCCAGCTGAAGCATGGTCACCACCGGGTACCAGCGCAGCTCCGAAGAGACGTCCGGCCCGCGGGGCTCACTCATCCAGTCGGGTTCCCGGTAAAGGATGCTTGGGCTGAAGAAGGTGATCGGATCGCTGGCGTATTGCAGGAAGGCAATCCGGAATGGTCCCCATTCCTCGCCGATGGCATCGAGCCGGGTCTCCTGATTCATGAAGCGGACCACCTCACCATCACGGAACTCCGGCAGCCAGGCCGGCGATCCCTCATCGCGGCGCTCGGTGACGGTTCGCCAGGTCTCGCTGCGAAACGGGGGACCGCTCCAGAGGGCGCCGTCGAAGGGGTCCTGGATGATATCGAAGACGTCGAAGGCGCGATCGGAGTTGAGGGCACCCAGGCTTAGTCCGTGGAGATAGAGCGCCGGGCGATCATCCTCCGGCAGCGTCCGCCAGTGTCCGTAGACGGCCTCGAACAGGGCCCGGGCCATCTCCGCCCCGTATCCCCCCTCCACCATCAGGGCCAGCGGGCTGGGCAGGTAGGAGTACTGCGCGGTGACCGTGGCAATGTCCCCGCGGTGGAGGTACTCCACCGGGTCGGCGGCCGCCGGGTCGATCCAGCCGGTTCCGGTGGGTGTGGCGAGGACCAGCACCGACCGCTCGAAGGCGTCAGTGCGGTGAAGCTCCTGAAGGGCAAGCCGGGCGCGCTCCTCGGGCGTCTCAGCGGCGTTCAGGCCGATATAGATGCGGATGGGCGTGGGGGTCGGCTTATCGAGGAACGACTCGAGCTCCGTCGCCGTGGGGCCCGAGGAGACGAAGCTGCGGCCCTGACGGCCGAGATCCTTCCAGTCGACGAACGAGTCCGGGCTGCCTGCGCGTTCGGATTCACTCGGACGCTCCTGATCCGCCTCGATGAGGGCGTCGACCTGCTGGTAGGAGCTGTCGGCAGCGCGCAGAGCCATGGTGAACAGCACGCCGTCGATCACCGCCCAGAACAGGCCCACGGCGACCACGACCCCGGCCAGTTGCGACACCCGGCGGGGGATGTAACGCTGCAGGCGCTGGGACAGGAAGCGGAAGGTCCCACGGAAGAGCCGGGCCAGGAGCAGGGCGGCGGCAAAGACCAGCAAGGCAACCAGCGCGGCACCGATCGGTGGCAGCCCGCCGGCCGGTTCTAGCTCCATCTGTGCGCGCACCGCATCCTGCCAGCCGGCCGCGCGCCACATGAAGGTGACCGCGACCAGGGCGCAACCGGCCACGGCCAGCCAGCGCACCATGCGCTCGAGCCGCCCGCGCAGCTCGGGGAGTTGCAGGTAGTGCCACAGCCCGCTCATCCCGGCACCAATGGCGTATCCCGCGGTCAGGGACAGGCCGGAGATGGCGCCCTGGAAGGCGAAGGGGCGGGGGACCAGGCTCGGGGTCAGCGAGAAGGCAAAGAACAGGGTGCCGAGCAGCAGGCCGACAGTGGATAAGGGGCCGATCAGTCGCATCAAAGACCTTCGTTGATGAGCCAGGGAATAGAGCCGGCGTCCGGTTTCGGCCGCTCAGGATAGCGTACCCCGGGGTGGGTGCGGCTAGCCGGCGAAAAAATCGCCACCTGCCGCAGGTCCGCACGGGATCGAGGCGGGGCAGGGTTTTCCACAGGGCCTTCCACAGTTTTTGTGGATTAGACTGAAAGTGGCCGCGAGCTGGAGGTGTGCATGTTCGACCCATCCTGGATCTGGCTGGCCGGCGGCATCCTGCTACTCGTGACAGCGGCTCTCTTCGGTGGTCACCTGTTCCTGGTGGATCTGGCCGTGGCCGCCTTCGTTCTGGCGGTGGTGACGTCAGTGAAGGCGGACATGGCCGTCTCTCACCAGCTGCTGATCTATCTGGTCACCACACTGATCCTCTTGCCGACCGGTTACCGCCTTGCGCAGCGTTTTGCCGGGGCCTACGCCCACCGGATGGTCGCCCCGGCCGATGCCTATGCAGGACGATGCGGTGTCCTGGTTCGGCGGGGGCAGGGGATCGGAGTGCTGGTCGATGACGAGGTCTTCCCCGCGCGCGGGGCCGACGGGCAGGAGCTGCGTCCGGGCGATCGGGTGCGTATCGAGCGGATGGTGGGGATCACCGCCTGGGTGCGCCCCTCGGGGTGACCCTGGGCAGGGCGCTCGGCCTATTGGCTGCAATGAAACTGTAACTTGACTGTCATGAGCCGGGTGGGCAGCTTACGGTTCGCCCGGCCGCGGGGCTTCGCGGTGCGTGCCGGGTGACCGTTCTGGACACAGGGGCGACCAGCTGATGGCACAAGGCAAATCAGCCTCCGCTGCCGGGGTGGACCCGGCAGTCGTCCGGCATCGTGAGGTGCCGGCCTGGCTGCGCGGGGTCTATGCCGGGCTCTGTCTGTACCTCTTCCTGGCCGCGCTGAACGTCATCGGCAGCGGGCTGGGGACTTTCGGCGAGGCCAGCGACTTCCTCGTCCGCGCCTTCGAATATGGCGAGAACCCGTTCATCGCGCTACTCGGTGCCGTGCTGGTCACGGCCATCGTTCAGAGTTCATCGTTCACGACGGCGCTGATCGTCACCTTGGTGGCGACCGGCGAGATGACCCTGGGCACGGCGGTGTTCGCCATCATGGGCGCGAACATCGGCACCTCGGTCACCGCCCTCCTCGTGGCGCTGGCGAATATGCGCATCCGCCGGACCTTCCGGCGCTCGTTCACTGCGGCGCTGCTCCACGACTTCTTCAACATCCTCACGGTTGCCGTGCTCTTCCCGCTGGAGTGGGTGACCTCGGCTCTCGCCGTGAGTGGCCGGGGCGTGATCACCCAGACCGCTGCCTGGCTTGCCGAGTTGGTCGGTCTGCCGGAAGTGGCGCGACCGGACAGCCCGGTGGGGGTGGTGACCGCGCCGATCGTGGCCGTGTTCGAGTCGGGCGGGAGTGCGCTGGCGTCGACCGGGGGCACGGAGGGCCTACTGGTGGCTGCCGGCGGCCTGGTGCTCATGTTCTTCGCCCTGGTGCTCATGGTGAAGAATCTCCGCGGGGCCCTGCTGCGGCACATGGACGGTCTGTTCCGTAGCTATTTCTTCCGCACGGATCCGCGCTCCTACGGGATCGGGGCGATCTCCACGGTAATGGTCCAGTCCAGCACGATTACCACGAGTCTGATGGTTCCCCTGGCCGGCGCCGGTGTGGTGCCCATGCGGCGGGTCCTGCCGTTCATGATGGGCTCGAATCTCGGGACCACCGCGACCAGTGTCCTGGCTGCTACGGCCAACCCCGTCTCGGCGGCGCTGACCGTGGCCTTCGTGCACGTGCTGTTCAATCTGTTGGGCACGGCGATCTGGTATCCGTTACGCTATATACCGATCCGCATGGCCAGCTGGTACGGCCGCCTGGCCGGGCGCAGCATGCCGTACGCGTTCCTGTTCCTGTTCTTGGTATTCTTGGTGCTGCCGCTTGTCGGGCTGGCAGTCACCGAGGTGTTGCTCATTCACCGTTAAACGCTCCCACCGGAGATGGCGATGTTCCGCGAGATCCTCAGTGCCTTTGCCCGAGAGACGGCCGTCGACCGTGCCTTTGCGGAGCTGGAAGCCATGCTCCAGGACGGGGCGTGGATGTTCGAGCGGGCCAACGAGGTGCTGCACAGTCGGGTACCGGCGGAAAAGGCCGAGGACGCGATCTATGAGCGGGATCGGCGGATCAACGCCCGCGAGCGCTCGGTCCGCCGCAAGCTCCTCCGCCACCTGACGGTGAACCCCGGCTACGATGTCCCCGTTTGTCTGGCGCTACTGAGTGTCTCCAGGGATGCGGAGCGCATCGGCGACTACTGCAAGAACGTCTTTGAAATCGGGCGCTTCTACACACGGGGCTTCCACGTTGCGAAGTACCACCAGCCCCTGGAGGAGATCGAAGGGGAGTTAGGCGGGATTTTTCGCACGTTGGCCTCGGCGTGCCGGGATCCGGACCAGCAGGAGGCCGCCCGTGAGCGCCGCGAGCAGGCGCGGGATATCCAGCGCCGCTGCGATCAGCTCATCGAGGAGCTGTTCGAGGACGAGGGCGAGATCGAATTCCACGAGGCGGTGGCGTATTCGCTGCTCGCTCGCCACTACAAGCGTGTGGCCGCGCACCTGACCAACATCGCCAGTGCGGTGCTCGGCGAGCTGGCCGAGCTGGACTTCGAGCCGGGAACCGGGGGCGACTGATATCCCCCCTGTACCGCCTTCCCGGCCGTGGCCGGGACCGGCTGAGGCCGCTATGATGGGGACCGTTCCGTCCGGTTCAGCGAGAAGGGACGCGCTGCCATGGCCGACCACGGTCTGACCCTACTGCTGCTGATCTTCCTGGCCCACGTTGCCGCCTTCGGCGCGGCCGGGCTGCGCCGGCGCGAGCCTTACTACGCCGCCACGGTTCTGACCTTCACGATCCTCAGTGCATCGGTGGCCGTGCGCCTCTATGCACCGGGGTGGAGCGTGACGGACCATCTACCGCTCTACGAGCTGCTGCGCTGGCTTGCCCTGCCGGCTGCTGCCGTCTCCATCATCTGGACCGTGCTGCGCGTCCGGGCTCGCCGGGCCCAGCAGCGGGCCGCCGCCGAGCAGGCCCGGCCGATCCGCTAGGGTGCCGAGGCGGTCGTCTGCGGGCAGAACCGGCCGATGTAGGTGCGGAATCCTTCCGCCTCTGCTGCCACACGGTCACGGTCCCACCCGAGGTGCGCTCCGGCGATACACGCCGCGCTATCCACCGCATCCAGCCCCGCCGCCGGTCCCAGACCGACCATCGTGCGACGCATCAGGGCGTCGGTGAGCGTCTCGGACATCTCCGTCTCAAAAGCGTGGATCAGCTCCGCGGCGACGGCCCCAGTCTGCGGGCTGAACACCTCCTGCAGTCGAGGGTCCGCGCTCATGCGTGTAGCGATCTGCTCGGCCTTGACGCCGTAGAGCGCCGCCAGGCGTTGGGCCAGCACCGGGGTTAGCCCATGGGCTGCCGCTAGGCGGCGCCGAAACGTCTCCAGGTCCGGGGTCGCAGCTCCCGGGAGAGGCCGCCGGCGCGTCGGGCACGGGGGCAGCTGCCAGCCGCGGGACCGGCCGATCCGCTCCACTACTTCCTCGGCCAGGTGGCGGTACGTGGTGAGTTTGCCGCCAATCACCGACCACAGCCCTGGTGCCTGATCCTCGTGGTCGACGATCAGGTGGCGCCGGGTGATTGCCCCTGTTTCTCCGGCGGCGACGTGGGGTAGGGGGCGCACACCGCTGTAGGCGTACAGTACCTGGCTGCGCTCGAGCCCTGCATCCGGCAGGAGCCGGTTGGTCTCATCGAGGAGGTAGCGGATTTCGTCCTCGGTGGGGGCTGCGGTCCCGGGGTCTGCATCGTAGCGGGTATCGGTGGTACCGATCAGATAGAGCCCGTTCCAGGGCAGTGTGAAGTAGGGGCGCCCATCCTCTCGGGCCTCGGCATAGAGCGCGTGGCCCGGAGCACCGGGGAAGGGGGGGACGACGATGTGCGTGCCCTTGGTGCCGCCGATGCGCCGCGGGAACTCGGGTGCGGTGGCCTCAAGGAGGTGGTCGACCCACGGGCCGGCGACATTGATCACCGATGCGCTTCGCGCCCTGGCGGTTTCGCCGGTGAGCTGGTCCGCGATCTCGACCCCGGTGACACGACCCGTGGCCGCTTCCCGTTGCACCCGCCGCGCCCGGGCGTGGGTATAGACCGTGGCTCCGTGGGCACGGGCGCAGAGGAGATTCTCCAGGGTCAGCCGCTCCGGGTAAGCGACTTGGGCGTCGTAATAGCGCGCGGCGCCGAGTAGGCCCTGCTCGGCCAGACCTGGTTCGACGGCACGGACTGTGGCGCGGTCGTACATGCGGTGGCAAGGCAGGCTTTTGTCCAAGGATAGGAAGTCGTAGGCGAGCATGCCCAGGCGCACCATTCCGGGGCCCCGCCGCTGGCCGGCGTAGAGAGGGATGAGCAGGGGCAGGGGCGTGACCAGGTGGGGGGCGGTGCGCAGCAGGATCTCGCGATCGCGCAGAGACTCCCGGACCAGCCCGATCTCGCCGTGTTCGAGGTAGCGCAGCCCGCCGTGGACCAGGCGGCTGTTCCAGGCGGAGGTGGCACCGCCGATATCGTCCTGTTCCAGGACCAGTACCCGGAGTCCGCGCAGCGCTGCGTCCCGGGCGATGCCGGCGCCATTGATCCCAGCGCCAATGACGATCAGGTCGTAGGGGTGTTCGAGCTCCGCGGGGATCCGTCCACTCATCGGGCTGGCTCCTCGGTTGCAGCGTGGGAATCTGGTTCCACCAGCGTGAACCCTAGCAAGAAAGCGCACAGCAGCGGCAAAGTCTCGCGAGCCTCTTTGCAATCGTCGGCCGGGCAGAGATGATCGGGGCAGCGGCCCGCGCTGAAAGCAGGCCGGGGGACGCAGCGAAGGAGTCGAACCATGCAGCAGCGCTACATCCTGGCCCTGGATCAGGGCACCACCAGCTGCCGTGCGATTCTCTTTGATCAGCGGGCGCAGATCGTGGGCGTCGCGCAGAAGGAGCTGACGCAGTATTACCCGCACCCGGGCTGGGTGGAACACGACGCCATGGAGATCTGGGGCGCGCAGATGGGGGTGGTGCGGGAAGTTCTCGAGGTGCATGGGGTTAAGCCGGCCGAACTCCACGCCATCGGGATCACCAACCAGCGCGAGACCACCGTGATCTGGGATCGCCACACGGGGCGCCCGATTCACAATGCGATCGTCTGGCAGGACCGACGCACGGCCGCCCTATGCGAGTCGCTCAAGGAGCGCGATCTGGAGCGGAAAGTGCGTGACACCACCGGCCTGGTGATCGATGCCTACTTCTCGGGCACCAAGATCCGCTGGTTGCTCGACAATGTCGCGGGAGCACGCGAACGAGCCGAGCAGGGTGAGCTGCTGTTCGGCACCATGGATACCTGGCTGGTCTGGAATCTGACCCGCGGGGCATGCCACGTCACCGACTACAGCAACGCCTCGCGCACCATGCTCTACGACATCCATCGCCTGGCCTGGGACGACGAACTGCTTGAGGCGCTGGCGATCCCGCGGACGCTGCTGCCGGAGGTGCGCCCCTCCTGTGGGCATTTCGGGACCACGGACCCGGATATGCTCGGCGGAGCACAGATCCCCATTGCCGGCATCGCCGGAGATCAGCAGGCGGCACTGTTCGGGCAGGCCTGCTTCGAGCCGGGCATGGCCAAGAACACTTACGGCACCGGCTGTTTCCTGCTGATGCATACCGGTGAGCAACCCGCGGTCTCGGAGTCGGGCCTGCTCACCACCATCGCCTGGGGCATTGACGGTCGGGTGGAGTACGCCCTCGAGGGGGCGATCTTCATCGCCGGCGCCGCCATCCAGTGGCTGCGCGACGAGTTGAAGCTGATCGACTCGGCGGAGGATTCGGAGTACTTCGCCGGCAAGGTGCCAGACGCCGGTGGGGTCTACGTCGTACCGGCTTTCGCTGGGCTCGGTGCCCCGTACTGGGACATGTACGCCCGGGGCGCGATCTTCGGGCTGACGCGGGGGACGCGGAAGGAGCATGTCACCCGCGCGACCCTGGATGCGCTGGCCTATCAGACCCGGGACGTGATCGATGCCATGGGGCGTGACTCCGGGCTGCCGCTCAAGGGGCTCCGAGTCGACGGCGGGGCCGTGGCCAACAACGTGCTGATGCAGTTCCAGGCCGACGTGCTGGGGGTGCGGGTGGAGCGGCCCGAGATCACCGAAACCACCGCCCTCGGAGCCGCTTACCTGGCGGGTATTAACGCGGGCGTCTGGGATCAGGGGAGCGTGGCCCGCCAGGTGGCTTTGGAGCGGGTCTTCGAACCGTCGATGGCGGAGGAGGAACGTGATCGACTCTACAGCGGTTGGCAAAAGGCTGTGCGCCGGAGCATGGACTGGGAGCGAACGTAGCATGACCGCCCCGTCGCGCGTCCGTCGGGGTGGTCGATCCGCGTCCCTTGGGTGGGTATATGTATCCTAGGGTCTTTCTGCCGGCAGCAGCCCTGGTGGTGACCCTGGTGGTGGCCGCCGCCGTCTGGACCGAGGCGATGGGTGATGGGATCGCCCGGCTGCAGACGTTCATTGCCGTCGAGCTGGGTTGGGTCTACACCGGTGTCGTTGCGTTCCTACTCGGTTTCGTTTTGGTGGTGCTGCTGCGTCCTGATTTCCGCAGGCTGCGTCTGGGGCCGCCCGACTCCTATCCGGAGTACAGCTACCTGTCGTGGTTCGCCATGCTCTTCTCGGCGGGTATGGGCATCGGCCTGCTGTTCTACAGCGTTGCCGAACCGCTGATGCACTTCGCCGATCCGCCCCGGGCCGAGCCGGGTACGCCGGATGCGGCCCTCGAGGCGCTGCAGATCACTTTCTTCCACTGGGGTTTGCACCCTTGGGCGATCTACATCATCGTCGCGCTCTCGCTGGCGTTTTTCTCCTACCGCCACGACTTGCCGTTGTCTCTTCGCTCGGCGCTCTACCCGCTGCTCGGACAGCGTATACACGGCGTCATTGGCGATCTGGTCGACACCATGGCGGTGGTGGGGACCGTGCTCGGAGTGGCGACATCCCTGGGGTTGGGGGTTATGCAGGTCAACTCCGGATTGGCACGGGTCGGGCTGCTGGAGGAGTCACTGACGCACCAGATCGGGCTGATCATCGCCATCATGGGGGCGGCGACCATCTCCGTGGTCAGCGGATTGAACAACGGGATCCGTCTTCTCTCACGCGCCAATCTGTTCCTCGGTGCGGCGCTGATGTTGTTCGTGCTGATCGCCGGGCCGACCCGGCTGGTCCTGGCCGGCTTTTTTGAATCCCTCGGCCACTATGTGGACGGCCTCGTGGAGCTGACCTTCCGCACCGACGCCTTTCGGAGCCCCGACTGGCAGGCCGACTGGACGCTGTTCTACTGGGGGTGGTGGATCTCGTGGTGTCCGTTCGTGGGCATGTTCATCGCCCGGGTCTCCCGCGGGCGGACGGTGGGGGAGTTCATCCTCGGCGTGTTGTTGGTACCGACGCTGTTCACCTTCGTCTGGCTGACCGCCTTCGGCGCGGGTGCACTGCATCTGGATCAGGCCGGCGCCGGCATCGCGGCAGTGGTACAGGAGAGCGTGCCGCAGGCGCTCTACGCCATGCTCGAGGCGCTGCCCCTGGCGGCGATTACGGTTCCACTGGCTACCGCCGTGGTGGTGGGCTATTTCGTGACGTCGGCAGACTCGGGGGCGCTGGTCATGAATGTCCTGGCCTCCGGCGGCAACCCCAATCCGCCGCTGCTGCAGAAGATCTTCTGGAGCACCATGACCGGTGCCGTGGCCGCGGTGCTGTTGATCGCCGGCGGGCTGCAGGCCTTGCAAACAGTCACCATTGCGGCGGCGCTGCCGTTGTCACTGATCCTTCTGCTCATGGCCTGGGGGCTGTGGGCGGCGTTCCGTGCCGATGCGCAGCAGTCGGACATGATCAGCCCCATCCCCGAGCCGAAGCTAGAACGGCTGTTCCGCTATCTGGATGAGCGCCGGCGGCGGCGCCGTGGATGGCCGCCGCGGGGCAGCTCGGACACTCCGCAGACAAGGACGAAACGTCAATGAGACGCTGGCTGAGAAAGCTCCTCAAAAGCGGCGAACCCCAGATGGCCGATGCCGAGGCGGCGCAAGCACAGCTCCGTGACGCCGAGCAACAACTCGAGCAAAGCTTCCGGGAGGCGGTGCTGCCCGGCTTGTGGCGGGCCCGCGACACCCTGATCGCCGAGGGGTTTGCCGCCCTTGTCGAGCACAACGAGCACTGGGCCAGATTGATGGTCGCAACCGACTCGGAGGGAAGCTGCGTCTACACCGTGGAGGGCCGCCTCTATCACAAGCCGTCCTTTGCGTTCCCTGCGCTGCACGGGGACACGGCGCGGCCGCAGTATCCGGTCCTGCACCTGGAGTGTCAGGGGCAGGTACGCGAATGGCGCCCGGAGCAGGTGGATGCCGAGACCGTGGCGGCCGACGCCGAGGGCGAGTGCCGCAAGTGGTTGAACTGGTAAACCCTCTTATTGAACCGGGAGCCCCTCGGCCTTCCACTCCGGGAAGCCTTGGTTGAGCCGGGTTGCGTCAACGCCTTGGCGGCGCAGTCGGCGCACGGCGTCGCGAGCCAGGGCGCAGAACGGTCCCCGGCAGTAGGCGACCACCTGTTGCTCGGCGGGCAAGTCTTGGAGCCGGGCCTCGAGTTCATCCAGGGGTACGTTGATGGCGCCCGGCAAGTGTCCGGAGGCGTACTCCTCGGGCGGGCGGACGTCGATCAAAGTGACTTCGTTACGCTGCAGGCGCTCAAGGAGCTCCGCCGACGAGAGCGTGTCCAGGTCCTGGTGGTCCTCGAAGTACTGCGCAATCAGCTGATTGACTTCGGCTATGTTGCGCTCGGCCACCCGGCGCAGGGTCGACATCAGGGTCAAAACCTCCTCGTCGGCGAGCGCGTAGTAGACGTACTTACCCTCTTTGCGGGCGGTCACCAGGCCGGCGCGCCGGAGCTGCTGCAGATGTTGCGAGACGCTGCCCACGGGCAGCTGGGTCAACTGCGTCAGGGCCTCGACGCTGCGTTCCCGCTGCGCAACTAGCTCGAGCAGTTCCAGGCGGTATTCGTGTCCCACCGCCTTGGCGATAACCGCGAACTGCTCGAGCACGCGACGTTTGGGGATTTGCTGTTCCATGGATTCCAGGCTGCACTCCGGTGTGCCGTACGGTAGGGAGCAAGTGGTCTTCCCTACCGTACGGCGTGGTTTTGATGCTTATCAAGCGCTCCCTTTTGGAGTGGACTTTTTACCGCACTAACGATCCGCGGCGAACTGGTCGAAGGCCTCTAGGGCCTGGGCCCCGTAGGTCATCGAGGGACCGCCGCCCATGTAGACCGAGACACCGATCATCTCGAGGATCTCGTCGCGGGTGGCGCCATGCTTGGCCGCGGCCTTAGTGTGGAAGGCGATACAACCGTCACAACGGGTCGCCACACTGATCGCGACCGCGATCAATTCCTTGGTCTTGGGCGAGAGCGCCCCGTCGGCGGTCGCGGCCTGGGCGATGGCCGAGAACCCCTTGGCAACATCTGGCTGGCCCTTGCGGACCTCCTTGAACAGCGCGGAGAGTTCGTCGGCGGTGCTGGCCCAATCCTTGTACATGGGTGGATCCTCTTGGTTGCGGTCGTGGAAACGGCAAGGTTACGGCGCGATTCTACATGGATCGATAGAACTGCATCGATAGTGTGTCGGGGTAGCCCCGACGGGTAGAGGCGGCGAGGGGGCCAAGGACGGGGCAGGTGGTCGGGATGAGCAGCTGGTCCCGTCTCAGGGCTGCTATCATCGCTGCACCCAGTCCGACGCGTGAAGGAATTGGTGTACCGGTAATGAGCGAGACACGTGGACAGCGGGGCCGAGCCCTTTTGGGGCTGGTGGCCGTGGTGGCAGCGGCGGCAGGGGGGATTGTTGCCGGGGCGGAGCATTGGGGGGGGCTGGAGCCGTGCTCGCTGTGCTGGACGCAACGCGGCATTCTGGCCGCCCTCATGCTCGTGGCGTTGCTCGGCGTGGTGTTCTGGCCGCGCCGGGGCTGGTGGCGGTGGAGCCTGGGCGGAGCGTTGGCTGCGGTAACCGCCGGGGGTCTAGCCGCCGCTGGCCGCCACCTCTATGTCATGTGGAATCCGGAGGTGGTCGATTGCGGGATGAGCCCGGAAGTCATGCTGCAGATGCTGCCCTGGCGGGAGTTCCTCGTCGAGCTGGTAACCGGCAACACGGACTGTGCCGAAGCGGCCGCGCTGTTTGGGGTTCCGCTTCCGTTTGCTAGCTTCTTCGGGTTTACGGTCCTCGGTGCGGCATCGCTGTACGCCGTTTTCCGGTTGCGCTAAGGGGGTGGACGCCGGTCAGTGAGGGCTGCCATGTCGTCCGATTCTCAGCCGCTGGTTGATGCCCACGGGCGCCGGATCGACTATCTGCGCCTGTCGGTCACCGACCGCTGCGATCTGCGCTGTCTCTACTGCATGGGTGGAGAGGTGCGTTTCGTCCCGCGCTCCGAGATCCTCTCCCTAGAGGAGCTAGAGCAGGTGGCGGTGGCCGTCGTCGGTCTGGGCGTGCGGAAGGTCCGAATCACTGGAGGGGAGCCCCTGCTGCGGCGGGGGGTGCTGGGGCTCGCGCGGCGTCTCGGAGCCATCGACGGGCTCGAGGAACTGGTGATGACGACCAATGCCACGCAGCTGGCGCGCTACGCGAGGGAGCTGCGGGCGGCCGGCGTGCAGCGCCTGAATATCAGTCTGGATACGCTCGACGCCGATCGCTTCCGGCAATTGACCCGGACCGGACGGCTGGACCAAGTTCTCGAGGGCATCGAGTCGGCACGGGGGGCTGGTTTCAAGCGTATCCGCCTAAACACCGTTGCGATGCGCGGCCGCAACGACGACGAGATCCTATCGCTGGTTGATTTTGCGCTGGCGCGGGGGATGGACATCAGCTTCATCGAAGAGATGCCGTTCGGCGACGCCCAACGTCATGTCCGGGGCGAGGCCTTCATGGGCTCGGCCGAGGTGCGGTCGCTGATCGAGCGGCGCTACGACCTGGAGGATGCCGAGCCGCGGCCGGCCGCCGGCCCCTCGCGGGAGTTGCAGGTGTCCGGGAGCGCTACCCGGGTCGGCTTCATCTCGCCCCACTCGGGATGTTTCTGCCCGGCCTGCAATCGGGTTCGGGTGACCGTGGAGGGGCTGCTTTTGCCGTGCCTGGGCGACGAGGGTGCCGTCGATCTGCGCGGGATCCTGCGCGCCGGCGACGATGCCGTAACCGTTCGGGAGCGTCTGCGCGCGGGGGTTCGCGACGCCCTGGCACGCAAACCGGCCCGGCACGGGTTCGCGGCACCCGGAGCCAGCCAGCCGCGGGTGGTGCGGTTCATGAGCGCCACCGGCGGCTGAGCCGTTCCCCGGGAATCGGGTCAGTCCGCGCGGGTGAGCCAGCGCACCGGATCGAGGACATGGATCTGTCCGGCCTGCAGCGTAGCAATCGCGGCGTCCGGATCCTCAAAGCGCATGAATAGTACGGCCCGGCCCGGTTCGCCAAAGGTGAAGGCGTAGGTGTAGAGCACGTTATGGCCGCCCTGTTCGAGGACCTCCAGGACGTAAGCCATACCGCCGCACTCATCGGCCACTTCCAGCCCCACCACCTCATCGACGCGAACGGCGCAGCCGGCCTCCTCAAGCACGCGCTTGGCGCGCTCCCAGTCGGCGACGATCAGGCGCAGGATGCCGAACTGGTCCGCGTCGGCCAGGGAGAGGGTGCGGATGTTGATGCCTGCCTCCGCGAGGATTCGGCACGGTTGCTTGAGGTGTGCAGGTTGGTTCTCAAGGAAGAGTGATAACTGCTTGAATTTCATGGTCACCCCTCGCGGTTATCGAAAACCCGCTTCGCCTTGCCCTCGCTGCGTGGGAGACTCTGAGGCTCGGCGAGGCGGACACCGACGCGCAGCCCGATGATGTGCTCGAGGGCGTCGGCGATCTGCCTTTGCAGCGCCTCCATCCCCCCGACGGTATCACTCAGCACCGCCTCGGTGACCTCGACGGCGACCTCCATCTGGTCGAGGCTCCCCTGGCGGCTCAGGGTGATCTGGTAGTGGGGCAGGGTCCCTTCAACCTGCAGCAGCGCGGTCTCGACTTGGGCCGGAAAGACATTGATACCGCGGATGATGAACATATCGTCGCTGCGCCGGCCGATGCGTTGGATGCGCCTTATGGTCCGGCCGCAGCTGCACGGCTCGGGGATGATGGTGGTCAGGTCCCGGGTCCGGTAACGGATCATCGGCATGGCCTGCTTGCTCAGGGTGGTGAGCACCAGCTCGCCTTCCTCGCCGTCGGGCAGCGGGGTGCCGGACTCGGGGTCGATGATCTCCGGGTAGAAGTGATCCTCGAAGATGTGCAGGCCGTCCTGAGCGCAGCACTCGCTGCCCACGCCGGGGCCGATGATCTCGGAAAGGCCGTAGATGTCGTAGGCAAGAATACCGCTCTCCTGCTCGATGCGCTGGCGCATTGCCTCGGTCCACGGCTCGGCGCCGAAGATCCCCACACGCAGGGGCAGGTTCGGCCAATCGATGTCTGCCTCGCGGGCGCGTTCCAGCAGATGAAGGAAATAGCTGGGGGTGGCGCACAGCGCGGTGACCCCGAAATCGCGCATCACCATCATCTGCCGCTCGGTGTTGCCCCCGGAGATGGGGATGACCGTGGCCCCCAGTTCCTCGGCGCCGTAGTGCGCGCCAAGCCCCCCGGTGAACAGCCCGTAACCGAAGGCGTTCTGCACCATGTCGCCGGCATGGACGCCACAAGCGGCGAAGGTCCGGCTCATGACCTCGGACCAGACGTCCAGATCGTCCCGGGTGTACGCCACCACGATCGGCTTGCCAGTGGTTCCGCTGGAGGCGTGCAGGCGGACGATCTCCTCACGCGGGCTAGCAAACAGGCCGAAGGGGTAGGTATCGCGCAGGTCGTTCTTGACGGTGAACGGCAGATGCTGGATGTCGGCCAGCTGACGCAGGTCGGAGGGTTGCACCCCCCGCTGCTCGCAACGCTCGCGGAACAGTGGTACGCGCTCGTAGGCCCGCGTGACCATGCCCTGGAGACGAGTGAGCTGGAGCTCGCGCAGCTGCTGCTCCGGGAGGTAATCGGGGGCGCTGCGCGGGTTGAAGGTCGGCTGATCCGGAGTCGGTGCGGCTCGGTCGTGCATGGTCTCCCTCGTCACAGAGTGGGTCGGGGGCGTGAATGGCTGGTTAGAGTGCCGAACAGGGCCTCGATGCCCCGCGCCTGGCGGAATACGCGCAGGTTCATCTCGTGGAGCTTATCGGGCAGCTGACCGCGGATGGCGTCGATCCAGTGCGTCTCGTCGATGTCGAGGTGGGCACTGAGCACGCCGAGCAGTGCGACATTGACCATGCGGGCGGCGTGCTGCGATGCCTCGTCCTGGAAGAGCTGCGGGACGGCGTCCGGCGTGATCAGGCGCCCGTGAGGGGCCAGCCGATGGCGGTTGGGCAGGACCTGGGACGATTCCGAGATGATCAGGAAGTCGGCCTCGGCGTGCGGCACCATCGGGCTGTGGACCCGGGGCCCGAAGCGGATGTCGCTGCTGACCGACCCGCCTCGTTGACTCATGCCGTGGATCTCGCTCTTCTTTACGTCGTGGCCGGCGCTGAAGGCGGCCTCGGCCAGGATGTCCGAGCCCGTGACGATCCCCTGGCCGCCGAGTCCGGCAATGACGATGTTGGTTACGCCGTGCTCGTCAGTCATGACGACGACTCCTGCTCGGCCTGAAGTGCGGCCAGGCGCCGGCTGGCCAGCGGGCAGGGGCGCCTGGCCACGATCAGGGTGAGCTCGTCGCTGGCCAAGGCGTCGGTGAGCAGTCGCTCGAACTCGTCCTGAGCCTCGACCGGATCCACCGTGTGCACCCGGGTGATGCCCATCGCCAGGGCGACGGCCTCGTAGTTGAGCTTGCTGGTGGCCGGGTGGTGGTCGATCTGTCGGCCTGTGCCCGGGTGCTCCTGGAGCCCGGTCATAGCTGTGGTGTCGTTGTCGAGTATGAGCAGCACGTGGCCGGTGGCCGGCGGGTTATAGGCCATCTCGGCCAGCCCGGGGAGGCCGGTATGCACGAAGGTGCTGTCGCCGATGACGCTCACCACCCGTCGTGCCTGGTCGGCGGGGAGGGCATGGCGCAGGCCGAGCCCGACGCCGACGCTCGCGCCCATGCATACGCAGGTGTCCATCGCCTCGAAGGGAGGCATGACGCCGAGGGTGTAGCAGCCGATGTCTCCGGCAACGATGCACTCGTGCCGGGACAGGGTCTGGAACACCTGTCTATGGGAGCAGTCGGCACAGAGCCGCGGCGGCCTGCCCGGTTCCTCCGGTTCGGGCTCCGGGCTCTCGTCGCCGGCGAGGATGCGGCGGACCCGGTCGGCGTTGAGCTCACCGAAACGGAAGCGCTCCGGCTTGCCCTCCACCGGGATGTCCGCTGCCCGAGCGGCGGTGTAGAGGTACGGATCCCCCTCTTCGATCACTACGCAACGGTCCACCTTGGCGGCGAAGGCGCGCATGGCCTCGATGGGTAGCGGGTGGGTCAGCCCCGGCTTGAGCAGGCGAGCTCCGGGGGCGGCCTCCCGGGCATGGGCTGCAGCCACGCCGTCGGCGATGATCCCCAGGCTCGTATCCTCGCCCTCCTCGACGAGCAGCTCCGCCGACACCTCGGAGCGCGCAAGGTTGGCCAGGCGTTCGCGCAGCCGGACGTGGGCCGGACGCGCGTAGCCAGGGATCATGACCCGACCGGGGATGTCCCGCTCGTACCGCGGCGCGGGCACCTGCGCCCGTTCGGTGCGGGTGCGGACCCGCCCCTTGGAGTGGCAGATCCGTGTGGTCAAACGCAGGATCACCGGCAACTGGAAGCGAGCGGAGAGTTCCAGGGCCTTGAGCGTATAGTCGTACGCCTCCTGGCTGTCGCCGGGCTCGAGCATCGGTGCCCCGGAGGCTTCGGCATAGCGGCGGGTGTCCTGCTCGTTCTGGCTGGAGTGCATTCCCGGGTCGTCGGCGACGGCGATGACCAGGCCCTCGGCTACACCGGTGTAGGTGGCGGAGAACAACGCGTCAGCGGCCACGTTGAGGCCGACGTGCTTCATAGTCACCAGGGCCCGGGCGTTGCCGTAGGCCACGCCGAGGCCGACCTCAAGGGCCACCTTCTCGTTGGGAGCCCACTGGGCACGCCCTCCGAGGTGGTCGAGGCGCTCGAGGATCTCGGTCGAGGGGGTTCCCGGATAGCCGGTACCCAGCGACACGGCGCCGTCGAGTGCGGCTTGGGCGACGGCTTCATTGCCTGTGAGGAATTGATCGGGCATGCACTGCTCCTGGGGACTGACTCGTTGTCCGGACTGCGATTTCAGGCCGGTAGAGCATAGAGAGCAAGGGGTGGGGGATCAACATGATGGGAGCGCGCGCGCGCGAGCGGGTGGTCGCGGGCACCGGAAAACCCATCGGGATTTGACCTGTCGACCTCTATGAGGGTAATTTCCACTCGCTATTGTTCACTGCACAATACCGTTAACACCATCGGGAAGGGACGCAGCGAGTGACTTCGGCAATGACACAGATCGCCCTGGCGGGCGGCGTGATGGCGAGCCTGGGTATCCTCCTGGCCGCGATGCTCGCCGTGGCCAATCGGCGGCTCTACGTCTACGAGGATCCGCGAATCGACGAGATCGAGGACCTGCTGCCTCGGGCGAACTGCGGGGCCTGCGGGGTCGCGGGCTGTCGCCCGTTTGCCGAAGCCCTGATCAACGGCGACACCCAGCCTTCCCGGTGTACAGTCAACTCCCCCGAGTTGAATCAGCAGATCGCTGACCTGCTCGGTGTCAGCGTAGGCGACCAGGAGCGGCTAATCGCCCGACTGGCCTGCGCTGGCGGCACCCACGTGGCGGCTACCCGGGCGCGCTACGAGGGGCTCAAGTCCTGTCGAGCGGCGGCGCTGGTCGCCGGCGGTGGCAAGGGCTGTGTCTGGGGCTGTCTCGGCCTTGGTGACTGCGAGGACGAGTGCGGTTTCGACGCCATTGAGCTCAACCGGTATGGCCTGCCGATCGTGGATGCCGAAAAATGCACCGGCTGCGGTGATTGCGTCGAAATCTGTCCAAAAGACCTCTTCAGCCTGCAACCCGAAAGCCACCGCCTGTGGATCAATTGCCGCAACCAGGATCCGCAGGACGAGGCCGAATCCCACTGTGAGGTCGTCTGCACTGCCTGCGGGCGCTGTGCAGCCGACGCGCCGGAAGGTCTGATCCGCATGGAAAATAACCTGGCGGTGATCGACTACAGCAAGAACGACCTGGCCTCACCAGTGGCGATCGAACGTTGTCCAACGGGCGCCATTGTCTGGTTGGAAGACGGTGAGCCCCGACGGGGTGCGGGCGCACGGAAGATCACCCGCAAAGAACCTCTACCGCGCATGGAACCCCTGCCTCGCGTCTGAGGCACAGCGCTACAACCCGCATGGCTGGCCGGCCGGCATGCGCGCGGGCCGGCGCCGCGGTGTGGCGTCTGGCGGTTACAGGTACACAGATTTCGAAATGAGCACCGGTCCGGACGGACCGGGCAAGCTAGGGGAGGCGATATGCTTTTCAAGCGCACTACGTCGCAGGACCTGATGAAGTATCAGGGGATTCGCGGGGCGATGGACGGCAACAGTGCCGTCATCCAGTGCGAGCGCGAATCCTCGGACGCCGCCGGCGCCTACCCGATCACTCCGTCCACGGACATGGGTGAGATGTGGGCCGAGGAGGTCTCCAAGGGTCATATCAATGTCTCCGGTCGCTCGCTGATCTTCATCGAGCCGGAGTCCGAGCACGCCGCTGCGGCGATGACCGCCGGGCTGTCGATGACCGGCCTGCGGGCGATTAATTTCTCGTCGGCGCAGGGCGTGGCGTTCATGCACGAATCGCTCTATGCCGCTGCCGGCAAGCGACTGCCGTACATCCTCAACATGGGCTGCCGCGCCATCACTAAGGGCGCGCTCAACGTCCATGCCGGCCACGACGACTACCACTGCGTCGACGACACCGGCTTCTTCCAGGTCTTCGCCAAGAACGCCCAGGAGGCGGCGGACCTGAACATCATCTCCCACAAGATCGCCGAGCTAGCGCTCAACCCGGGTATCGTCGGTCAGGACGGCTTCCTGACCACTCACCTGATCGAGTCGCTGCGCATCCCCGAGCGGGAGCTGATCCAGGAGTACCTGGGCAGTGCCGACGATATCATCGACTGTCCGACCCCGGCGCAGCGGATGCTCTATGGCGAGCAGCGCCGCCGTATCCCCGCCATTTGGGATGTCGACAACCCGATGCTCTCCGGTTCGGTGCAGAACCAGGACGCCTACATGCAGCAGGTGGCGGCCCAGCGGCCGTACTTCTACGCCCACCTGCCCGAGATCGCCGACGCCTGCATGGAGGAGTTCTCCCAGCTGACCGGCCGGCGCTACAACCGGGTCTCCGGTTACCGGATGGACGACGCCGAGTACGTCATTGTCGGTCAGGGCAGCATGGTGGCCACTGCCGAGGCGGTGGCCGATTACCTGCGGGATACGCGCGGCATCCCGGTGGGCGTGGTCAATCTGACCATGTTCCGTCCCTTCCCTGGCGCCGACCTGGCCCAGCTGCTCAAGGGGCGCAAGGGCGTCGCCGTGCTCGAGCGCACGGATCAGCCGTTGGCCGAGGATCTGCCCCTGGCCCGCGAAACCCGGGCGGCACTGACCAAGTGCCTGGAGAACCGCATCGCCGGGGAAGGCAAACCGTACCCGGATTATCCGTCCTTCGGCGGCGGGGACATGCCGCGGATCTATTCCGGTGCCTACGGCTTGGGGTCGCGCGACCTGCAGCCCGAGGGGCTGATCGCCGCCGTGGAGAACATGCTCGGCGACGGGCCGCAGCAGACGTTCTTTTACCTGTCGGTGGACTTCATCCGCCCCAACCCGGCGACGCCCACCCAGGAGGTGCATCAGCAGAAGGTGCAGGAGGCCTACCCGGGTATCGAGAAGATGGCACTGCGCGGTTCCGAGAACCCGAGCCTGATGCCCGATGAGGCGATCACCGCGCGGCTGCACTCGGTTGGCGGTTGGGGCGCCATGACCACGGGCAAGAACCTGGCCATGACGCTCTTCGACCTGCTCGACTTCCACATCAAGGCGAACCCGAAGTACGGCTCCGAGAAGAAGGGGCAGCCGACCACCTATTACCTGGCTGCTGCGCCGGAGCCAATCCGGGTCAGCAGCGAGCTCAAGGAGGTCGAGGTTGTCCTGTCGCCGGACCCGAACGTCTTCGATCACTCCAACCCGCTGGCCGGCCTGGCCAAGGGCGGGACGTTCGTCATCCAGTCGAACCTGGACTCGCCGGCTGCCGTCTGGGAGAGCTTCCCGGCGGAGGCCCAGCGCTACATCGTCGAGAACGATATCCACGTCTACTATCTCGATGCGTTCAAGATTGCCCGGGACGAGGCCTCGGATGCCGATCTGCAGTTCCGCATGCAGGGCATTGCCTTCCAGGGCGCGTTTTTCGCGTCGTCGCCGCTTATGCAGCGCCGCGGCCTGACACGTGACTCACTTTTCCGCGCTATCGAGGAGCAGCTCGAGCAGAAGTTCGGCAGCAAGGGGCGCCGCGTGGTGGAGGACAACCTGCGGGTGGTCCGCCGCGGCTTCGATGAACTGGTGGAGATCACCGACAAGACCCTCAGCGGTGCCGTGGCGCCGGCTTCGGGCGAGCAGCGGGCCATGCCGGAGATGCCGGTGATGCTCAAGCGTCTGCCCAAGTCCGAGGATGCGCGTTCGGATATCCACCGTTTCTGGGAGCAGACCGGCAGCTTCTATGTCGCCGGGCAGGGCAGTGACAACCTGGCCGATCCCTTCATGGCGCAGTCGCTGATCCCGGCGTCCACGGCGATCTACCGGGACATGACCCAGGTACGCTTCGAGTACCCCGCCTGGGATCCGGCCAAGTGCACGGCCTGCGGGGACTGCTACGCGGTCTGTCCGGACACCGCACTGCCCGGGCTGGTCAACAGCATCGGCGAGATCTTCGACACCGGCGTGCGTCGTATCGAGAAGACCCAGCCGACACGCCATCTGCGGCGCGCCGTGCGCGATCTTGAGAAGCGGCTGCGCAGTGCGCTGCTCGAGGCCGGCGAGGAGGCCGACTTCCACGCTGAACTCGACGACTCCATCCAGCGCCTGCTGGCCGATAGCACGCTCGATGGCGGCGATAAGGAGCGTCTGGAGCGGGAGCTGGCATCGCTGCGCGAGCAGATCGGCGACTTCCAGTTCGCCGTCACCAAGCCGTTCTTCTCCGCGCAGGAGAAGCGCAGCCCCGGCAGTGGCGGTCTGTTCTCCCTGGCGGTCAATCCGTATACCTGCAAGGGGTGCATGGAGTGCGTCCGCATCTGTGACGAGGGTGCCCTCGAGGCGGTGACACAGACCCAGGACGACGTCGACCGAATGCGGCGCAATTGGGACTTCTGGCTTGATCTGCCGAGCACCAGCAAGGACTACATCCGCATCGACGACCTGGATGAGGGCATCGGCGCCCTGGAGACGCTGCTGCTCGATAAGACCAACTACGAGTCGTTGAACGCCGGCGACGGCGCATGCCTGGGCTGCGGCGAGAAGACCGCGGTGCACCTGTTCACCTCCACGGTCTCGGCGCTGATGCAGCCCCGGGTCAAGGAGCACGTCAAGAAGATTGACGACCTGATCGCCCGGCTGGAGCAGCACATCCGCCTCAAGCTGGCCGAAGGCATGGATATCTCCGACGTCCACGCGGTCCACGAGGCCATCCAAGCACACTCGGACCGTGACCTGACGCTCTCGCGCTTGTCCGGCACGCTGGATGAGGGGCGGGGCAGCCAGACTGTGGATCCCGACTGGCTGAAGTGGGCTACCGACGTGCTGGCCCGGCTCAAGGATCTGCGCTGGCGCTACACCGAGGGGCCGACCGGCCGCGGCCGTACCCACATGGGCGTGATCAACGCCACAGGCTGCACCTCGGTCTGGGGGAGCACGTATCCCTACAACCCCTATCCGTTCCCGTGGACCAGCCACCTGTTCCAGGATAGCCCGTCGATGGCAGTGGGCATCTTCGAGGGGCACATGTCGAAGATGGCCGATGGCTTCAAGGCCATCCGCATGGCCGAACTCGAACTCGCCGGCAAGTACGATCCGGCCGAGCACGACGCGTTCTTCGCCCAGTTCAACTGGGAGAACTTCACCGACGAGGAGTACGCCCTGTGCCCGCCGGTGGTCAGCCTGGGCGGCGACGGCGCCATGTACGACATCGGCTTCCAGAACCTGTCGCGGGCCATGATGTCCGGGAAGCCGGTGAAGGTGCTGGTGCTCGATACCCAGGTCTACTCCAACACCGGTGGCCAGGCCTGCACCTCTGGGTTCATCAGCCAGGTCTCGGACATGGCGCCCTACGGCAAGGCCTGGAAGGGCAAGAACGAGATCCGCAAGGAGATCAGCCTCATCGGCATGGCCCACCGCACCAGTTATGTCGCGCAGGGGACCATCGCCAACGTCACGCACCTGCTGGAGAGCTTCATCGAGGGTCTCAACACCCGGCGTCCGGCGGTGTTCAACGTCTACGCCGTCTGCCCGCCGGAGCACGGAGTGGGGGACGATGTGGCCTTCATGCAGTCGCGTATGGCAGTGGACGGCCGGGCCTACCCGCTGTTCCGCTACAACCCGGATCGCGGCACCACGTTCCGCGAGTGCAGTGATCTCGAGGGTAACCCTGAGGTCGAGCAGGACTGGCCGACGTACACCCTCAACTACCTCGACGAGGAGGGCGCGGAGCAGAGCATGGAACTACCCATGACCTTTGCCGACTTCGCGCTGACCGAGGGTCGCTTCCGCAAGCACTTCAAGCAGGTGCCGCCGGAAAAGTGGAACGACGACATGATCCCGCTGGTGGAGCTGCTGGAGCTCGACGAAGAGGATCGCGAGGGCCTGTTCCCGTACATCTGGGCCGTGGACAAGCAGAACCGACTGGTCCGGGTCATCGTCTCCGAGGAGCTGGTCCGCTCGACCGAGGAGCGACGTGACTTCTGGCACCAGCTCAAGGGTCTGCTCGGACTGGATCGTGAAGAGGTCGATGAGCAGGCCGTGGCTGCCCGGACGCGTCAGGAGATGGCGCAACGGATCAGCGCGGCCCTGGTCTCCATGGCCAGCGGCGAGGATTCCGGCCAGCTGGCCGGCGCGCTCGCCGCCCCCGAGTCGGCGGTGTCCTCCGCGGGCGCGCAGGGTCAGGGGGCCGATGACGGGGGCGCTGCCGATGCCGCGCCCACTGCAGCCCACGATCCGGTGTGGGTGGAGAGCAACGAGTGCACCGCGTGCGATGACTGCATCGACATCGCCCCCGGCGTTTTTGAGTACGACGACAACAAGCAGGTCGTTGTGAAGGATCCGAAGGGGGCGTCGTTCAAGGACATCGTCCGCGCGGCGGAGAAGTGCGCCTCGTTCGCGATCCACCCGGGCACCCCGTTCGACCCGAACGAGCCGGGCCTGGACAAGCTCATCAAGCGGGCAGAGAAGTTCAACTGACCATGAGCGTGCTGTCCTTTCTGGGTGGACTGACCTTCCCCCGGGGGATTGAGCCCCCGGGGCGCAAGGATCAGACCCGCAAGCAGCCCATTCGGCGTCTGTCGTTTGCCCCGCGCATGGTGCTGCCGCTGACGCAGCACTTCGGGCGTCCGGCGCGGTCGCTGGTGACCCGTGGGCAGGAGGTGAGCCGCGGTGAGCCGATCGCCGAGGCGGATGGCTGGCCCTCGGTTCCGATCCACGCCCCGGTGACCGGTACCGTGGAGGGGGTCGAGCTCATGCCCACCGCCCGCGGTCCCAAGACCGAGGCGATTCTCCTGCGCACGGCTCCGGGCGATAGCCAGGTGGTGCGCTGGAGCCGGGAGCGGGATCTCGATGCCCTCTCGCGTCAGGAGCTCATCGAGGCCATTCAGGACGCCGGGATCGTCGGGCAGGGGGGGGCGTCGTTTCCTACCCACCTGAAGCTTTCGGTGCCGGAGGGCTACGCCATCGACACGCTGGTGGTCAACGGCTGCGAATGCGAGCCCTTCCTCAGTACCGACCACCGGCTGATGATCGAAGCCACTGAGTCCATCATCGCCGGCGTGCGCCTGGCGATGCGGGCGGTGGGTGCTCCGGAGGCGGTGATCGGCGTCGAGGACAACAAGCCCGATGCCGTCGCCGCGCTGCAGCAGGCGGTCGCCGAAGAAGACGCCATCCGGGTGGTGCAGCTCAAGTCCAAGTACCCCCAGGGCTCGGAGAAGATGTTGATCAAGGCCCTGCTTGACCGGGAGGTGCCCTCGGGTGGCCTGCCCTACGAGATCGGGGCCGTGGTCAACAACATCGGCACCATGGCGCAGCTCGGGCACCTGCTCCCGCGCGGGGAGGGGCTGATCGAGCGCGTCATCACCGTGGCCGGTCCCGGCGTGGAACGCCCCGGCAACTATCGGGTCCCTGTCGGCACGCCGCTGCGCTACCTGCTCGAGGAGGTCGGCTTCGAGGGAGATGATCCGAGCCGAATCATCCTCGGTGGGCCGATGATGGGGAACACGGTGGCGTTCCTGGATGTGCCGGTCACGAAGGGGATCTCGGGGGTGCTGGTGCTGCCCGAGGGGGTTGGCGATGAGACCGATCGCCCGCCGACGCAGCCGTGCATCCGCTGCGGTCGCTGTGTGGAGGTGTGTCCGGTGGGGCTCAACCCGGCTGAGCTCGGGCGGCTTGCAGCCAAGCGGCAGTACGAGGCCATGGAAGAGCGCTTCCATCTCAATGACTGCTTCGAGTGCGGCTGTTGCAGTTACGTCTGCCCCTCGAACATCCCACTGGTGCAGTACTTCCGGATTGCCAAATCGCTGAATCGGGAGCGAGCCTCTTAATGCGCCCGCGTATCGAGATCAAGACATCGCCCCACATCAAGGAGCCGGACACGGTCGAGCGCATCATGCGCTCGGTGGTCCTGGCTCTGCTGCCGGTGTGTGCCTTCTCGGTCTACCAGTTCGGCATCAGTGTCGCCGCACTGCTAGTGGTGACCACCGTCACGGCGGTCCTGACCGAGCAGCTGTTCAATCAGCTATCGGGTCGTGCGAGTACGATCGGGGACTACAGTGCGGTCATTACCGGGCTGTTGCTGGCCCTGACGCTGCCGCCGGCCTTCCCGCTGTGGATGGCGGCGGTATCGGCTTTCGTGGCCATCGCCCTGGGCAAGGCGCTGTTCGGGGGGTTGGGCTACAACCCGTTCAACCCGGCGCTGCTTGGCCGTGCCTTCGCCGCCGCGGCCTTCCCCGAGGCGTCTTCCACTTGGACGCAGGCCGGCCTGGCTGATCGTTTCACGGAGTTTCTGCCGTCGACGCTGGCCCTGCCGTTCATGACGCCGGATTCGGTGGACGCGTACACAACGGCGACCCCGCTGGCCGAGTGGAAGTTCGAGGGGCAGATCGCCACTGAAACGTGGGACCTCATGCTCGGGACCATCGCCGGCTCGGCCGGGGAGACCTCGGCGCTGTTGGTCCTCGTCTGCGGCCTTTTCCTTGTGCTGCGTGGCGCGGTGAACTGGCGCGTGCCGGTCTCGGTGCTGGGCAGTGCCGCGGCCACGGCCGGCGTGTTTTACGCCCTGGATCCCGCCGCCTACCCGGATCCGCTCTTCGTGCTGGCCTCCGGGGCCCTGATGCTGGGCGCCTTCTTCATGGCCAGCGATATGTCCTCGTCGCCGGTAACGCCGGCCGGAATCTGGATCTACGGCATCCTGATCGGCTTCCTGACGGTCATTATCCGCTTTTTCGGTGGTCTTCCCGAGGGTGTGATGTACGCGATCCTGCTCGGTAATGCGGCGGTGCCGCTAATCGAGCGCATTGCCCAGCCGCGGATGTATGGCCTGCGCAAGAGGAGGGGGCAATGAGCGAAGCAGCCCAGTCCCAGCAGGTGGCGCCGACGCCGACCTCCAGCCTGCGTTTGATCGGGACGCTGGGGGTGATCGCGCTGTTCGCCGGGCTGCTGGTGGTCAGCGTGGTCGAGTGGACCCGGCCGATCATCGCCGAGAACCACGAACGGGCGCTGCAGCAGGCGGTCTTCGACGTCATCCCCGGGGCTACGCAACGCCGGGATTTCGTGCTGACCGACGAGGGCCCGGTGCCGAAGGAGGACGCCCAGGAGCGAGGCCCGATCATCCACGCCGGCTATACCGAGGACGGCACCCTGGCCGGAGTGGCGCTAGAGGCCTCGGGGCGAGGGTATGCGGATGTGATCCGCATCCTCTACGGCTACGACCCGTCCTGCGCGTGCATTGTCGGCATGTCCGTCCTGGAGAGCCAGGAGACGCCGGGTCTGGGGGACCGGATCGAGACCGATCCGGACTTCCTGGGCAGTATCGAAGGGTTGGACGCCTCACTGAATGAGGACGGTACCGGACTGAAGCACGGCATCCGCACCGTAGACCCGGGAGAGCGCGAGGATCCCGGCGATATTGACGGGATCACTGGGGCCACCGTCTCCGCCGAAGCCATCGGAGACATGCTGCACCGGAGCGCGGACGAGCGACTGCCGCAGCTCCAGGGGCACTGGTCCGAGCTGGAAAGGAATGACTGATGGCTGCCAAGCGTGAGCAAGAACCGATCACCATGGATACCTTCCTCAGCGGCATCTGGCGGGAGAACCCCGTTTTCGTGATGCTCCTGGGGATGTGCCCGGTGCTGGCCGTGACCAACACGACCGAGAACGCGCTGGCGATGGGGCTGGCTACGACCTTCGTGTTGGTCTGCTCCACCGGGCTGGTCTCCATTCTGCGCGATTTCATCCCCAAGGAGGTGCGCATCGCCTCCTATATCGTGATCATCGCGAGCTTCGTCACGGTGGTCGACTACGCGATTCAGGCGATCAGCCTGGATATCTACAACGCCCTCGGGGCGTTCATTCAGCTAATCGTGGCCAACTGCATGATCCTCGGCCGGGCCGAGGCGTTCGCGTCGCGCAAGCCGCTGGGTAAGACGCTGATTGACGCCCTCGGCGTCGGGGCCGGTTTCACGCTGGCACTGCTCTGCCTCGGGACCGTGCGTGAGCTCCTCGGGGCGGGGGAGATCCTGGGTATTCAGGTCTTCGCCGACAGTTTCGAGCCCTGGGTGATCATGCTGCTGCCGCCGGGCGGGTTCTTCGTGCTCGCCGGCTGGCTGCTGCTCTTTGCCTGGATCAAGGAGCGGCAGAACAAGCGCGCCGCTGCCGGTAAGGAGGCGACCGCCGATGGACGCTGATTCCCTGAGCTACATCTTCCTCAATGCGGCGATCATCAACAACTTCGTGCTCGCCCTGTTCCTCGGCATCTGCCCCATCCTCGGGGTGTCGGGCAAGCTGGGCACGGCCTTTCCGATGGGCGTGGCGAGTGCCTTCGTCATGCTCATCGCGTCGCTGGCCGCCTACGGCATCAACATCGTGCTGGGCTACTTCGAGCTCGAGTTCCTGAGCCTGATCGCCTACATCGCCGTCATCGCCTCGGCGGTGCAGCTGGTGGAGATGGTGGTGAAGAAGTTCAGCCCGCCCCTCTACCGGGCACTGGGCATCTTCCTACCGCTGATTACCACGAACTGCGCGATCCTGGGCGTGGCGCTGTTCCAGACCAGCTACGAGTACGATTTCCTGCAGTCGGTGACCTACAGCCTGGGCGCCGGCGCCGGGTTCATCCTGGCGATCGTACTGATGGCGGGCCTGCGCGAGCAGGTCGATCTGGCCGACGTGCCCTCCGTGGCCCGCGGCGCGGCGATGAGCCTGATGCTGGCCGGGGTCCTGTCGCTGGCGTTCATGGGCTTCGCTGGACTCGGGGGGTAGCCGATATGGGCACCTACGTTGCGGCGTTCCTCGTCATCTTTGCGCTGGTTGTCGGCTGGGTCGGTGTCCAGGGTGCGGCGCGCCGTTTCGCGCGCCGGCACCCGGAACTCGGGCCTACCACGCCGGAGGGGGAAGGGTCCGGTCACGGGGGGTGCGGGGTCTGCGCGATCGCGGACATGTGCGGCAAGGGGCCGTCGGGCGGCAACAACTGACGTGGCAAATCTGCCCACGGCTTGATGTCGCAGCGTGGAACGAGCAGGAGCACGCTGCATCAAACTCTCGATGAGGCCGAGACCGTGGTCGCGAGAGATTGGGGTATCGTTATGGGCCGCTTGCGAGAGATCCTTGAGGGCACGTTCTGGGGGCGTGTGCTGACCTGGTCGGTGGCAGTGCTGATCATCCTGATCATCCTGGTCTTCACCCTCGCTGGCATCGAGCGGATGGCAGGGGCGATCCGCGGCGTCTGAGCCGTTCACCGGCGACCGTATGCCGCACAGAGATGATCGCCGTGGCACCGGGATGGTGCACACGGGTCCGTTTTTAGTGCAGACTTCCCGCGCCTGAGATCCTGTCGGTGGGTGCCGGATCCGTCCGGGCGCCCGCCGGAGAAGAGATATCGTCCTGTCGGGGGCCGCATGGGTCTCCGGGGCACTGAAAAACGGAGAAGAAGATGACCGCACGGCTCGACGAGAAACTGGAACCGATCTATCAGGATGTTGTTCGCCGCAACCCCGGCGAGAGCGAGTTTCACCAGGCGGTGCACGAGGTGCTCGAGACCCTCGGCCCGGTCATGAGCAAGTACCCGGAGTTCGCGGACCACAAGATCATCCAGCGGATCTGCGAGCCGGAGCGTCAGATCATCTTCCGGGTTCCCTGGCAAGACGACAACGGGGAGATCCACATCAACCGCGCCTTCCGGGTGGAGTTCAACAGCGCCATGGGCCCCTACAAGGGCGGCATGCGCTTCCACCCCTCGGTGTACCTGGGCATCATCAAGTTCCTTGGCTTCGAGCAGGTGTTCAAGAACGCCATCACTGGCATGCCCATCGGCGGCGGCAAGGGGGGTAGCGACTTCGATCCGAAGGGCCGCTCCGACGACGAGATCATGCGGTTCTGCCAGAGCTTGATGACCGAACTCTACCGCTACCTCGGCGAGTACACCGATGTGCCCGCCGGTGACATCGGCGTCGGTCAGCGAGAGGTGGGGTACCTCTTCGGCCAGTACAAGCGGATCACCAACCGCTACGAATCCGGTGTCTTCACCGGCAAGGGGTTGACCTGGGGCGGTAGCCGCGCCCGCAAGGAGGCGACGGGTTACGGCACCGTTTACTTCCTGCAGGAGATGCTCAAGGCCCGTGGAGAGGATCTTGAGGGCAAGACCTGCGTGGTCTCCGGCTCGGGCAACGTGGCTATCTACGCCATGGACAAGATCCGCAAGCTGGGCGGCAAGGTCATCGCCTGCTCCGATTCGAGTGGTATCGTCGTCGACGAAGACGGCATCGACCTCGAGCGCATCAAGCGTATCAAGGAAGTGGAGCGGCGGCGCATTTCCGTCTATGCCGACGAGCGGCCGAAGGCCCGGTACGTCGAGGATGGCAATATCTGGACCGTCCCCTGTGACGTGGCGCTGCCCTGCGCAACGCAGAACGAGATCAGCGGCAAGGACGCGCGGGAGCTTCTGAACAAAGGCTGCACCGCGCTGGCCGAGGGGGCCAACATGCCCTGTACGCCCGAGGCGGTCCGCATGTTCCAGGAGGCCCGGATCGCCTACGGTCCCGGCAAGGCGGCCAACGCCGGCGGCGTGGCCACCAGCGCCCTGGAGATGCAGCAGAACGCCAGCCGCGACTCCTGGACCTTCGAGCACACCGAGGAGCGGTTGCACGAGATCATGGTCGACATCCACCGCAACTGCTACGAAACCGCCGATGAGTTCGGTGTCCCCGGGGACTACGTCACCGGTGCCAACATCACCGGCTTCATCAAGGTCAGCAATGCCATGGTAGCGATGGGGCTGATCTAGGGCTGGTAGGCCAGGAGGCGCTGCTCGACGAGGTCGGCGGCGAGGCGCAGTCTTCCGGGCGGAACGCGGAAGTGCTCGACCGCCGCCGATACGTCGTCGGGGGCGCCCTGGCCGCGGGGCGTCTCGGCAGGCTGTGCCGGGCCGCCGTCGAGCCATTGCGGCCGGTAGGTGCTGCCGGGCCTTCCCGGGAACAGCGCCACGTACGCGATCCCCGATTCGATCAGATCCTGGAAGAAGTGGGACCCGAAGGAGAGATCGGGCACCACCTCCGATCCCATCTCCGCGACCTCGGCGAGGACCGCCACGCGGCTGATGTCCGCGAAGCCGACTGGCACACCCAGCTCTGGGCTGCTGGTCCCCCAACGGCCCGGTCCGATGAGCACGATGGGTGCGCCGGGTTCCTCCTCGGCCAAGCGGCGGGTGAGCACGCCGATGAGTGTGGCCACCTGATGCTTCGCCTCACGACTCAGGGCAGCGTAGCGGCTGCTGTGGACCCGGAGGATGTGCCCCGGGTGCAGATCCAGATTGCCGCCCATGAAGTGGCCCTCACTCTGCATGAACAGTCGCTCTTCGGGGACCGACTCGGGCAGTGGCGCCAACGAGCCCTCGCCACGCGTGGGCAGAGGGCGGCACTGGACCAGATTGAAGGAGGCGGTGCCGGCCTCATCCAGATGCACGGTGAACTCCACGTCCACGGGGTGGCAGTAGGCAGACTCCAGCGTCCGCAGCATGGCTGCGGCCCGGGTGACGAAATCCTCGCTGCGCAGCAGCGGGGTGAAGGTCAACCGCCAGACCGGGTTGCTGTCGCCGAGTTCGCGGGCCCGTTGCGTGGCCGCACGGTCTAGCTCACCGAGCCGCTCCAGCGGGAGGTCCTCGGCCTGGGCAACCAGCTCCCGCAGGGGTAGGGAGGCGAGGCTGTTGGCGTTGACATCGAGGCAGTCGACCTCGTGCTGCGAGAACCGGTAGAGGTCGTCCCGGTCGCGGAAGGGGCGGCGGTGGGGCTGATCGAGGGCGACGACACAGGCGTGGTCCGTGCCGATGCGATCCACCGCCCGTGTGCCGAGGCCCATCACCAGGCGCAGCATGCCCGCCTTTGGGTCGAGCCCCGCGTCCCAGACGAAGGGGTTGCGTGAGACGCCGACCCCGGCGGCATCGGGGAGGTAGAGATGGCGGTGGTAGCGCCCGTTGACCCGCTGCATGAGCAGGGCCATCGGCTCTTCCAGGCGATCGAGCCCCCGTTGCCGACGGTAGACCAGGGCATCCTCGGCCAGCGTGGAGGCGTAAACCCGACGGATGGCCTCCTCAAGCTCGGCGAGTCGCTGCTCCGGGCTGCCCTGGTTAACGCAGAAGATGCTCTCGTACTTGCCGGCGAACGCGTTGCCGAAGCCGTCTTCCAGAAGGCTGCTGGAGCGCACGAGGATCGGGTACTGCCCGAAGTGATCGAGCATGCGCTCGAGCTCCGGGCGGATCTCTGGCGGCATCTCACCCTCGAGCATGGCCCGGTGCAGTTCGCGCCCCTCCTCGAAGTAACCCGCCTCGGTGCGCTGGCGCATTAACCGCGGCCACCATCCGTTGTGCACGATGTAGGCGTAGTAAGCGTCGGAACCCAGGTAGAAGGAGTCGTGGGGTTCGAGCGCCGCCTGCCAGCGTTGTGCGTCCTCGGCCAGCAGGATGTTGCGCGCCAGCAGCATGCCCACCGCTTTGCCGCCGATCAGCCCGCTGCCGATCATCCGCGCGCGCACGGCCAGCAGATCGTCGAGACCGAGGTACTGCCGCGCGAGCCCCAGCAGGCGCGGGTCGTGCCCGATCAACGCCCCGAGCAGCTCCTCGAGGATCGCGCACCTCTGGGGGTCGTCGGCGGGTTGATCCAGGCATTCCCCGGCACTGAGGAACAAGCGATCCCAGTAGTCGAGCAGGCGGCGCTGACGATCCTCCTGGTGCTGGCGCTCCAGCCGGTCCTGCAACCGCGTGGCGTCGCTGCTGTCGGTCACCGGCAAGAACCGCTCGCCGCGCTGGCGATGGGGCAGGAACATGGTCGGTGAGTGCCGCCGCCAGACCTTGACGGGCTGGATATGCACCTCATCGCCGGCCCGGCGCACGTCGATCAGTACCTGGGTGGTCTCGCGGATCCGCGCCAGGGTGCCGTGGGAGTGACTGTGCGGGCACAAGGCGAAGTAGGCGACCGTGTCGAGCTCGAAAAGGTATGGACAGACGACACGGAAGAAGTTGCCCACCATGTAATCGGTGGTCCAGGCCTGGAGGAGATCGGTCAGGCAGTCGCAGACGTAGAAGGCGCCGCGGCCGTAGTCCGTGATCAACTGATAGACGCGGCTGGTGAAGGCCTCGAAGCCGCCGCGGGCATCGATCTCCACCACCCGGACGCCGGAGCCGGGGTTGAGCAGGGGGGCGTGCTGCCCGTAGCGCAGGTAGATGATGGCACGCCCCTGTTCGCGGGCGGTCTCCACAAAAGGCCTGAGGAATGCCCGGTAGTCGTCGAGATCTTCGACACGCCAGACGACGTTGTCCCCCAGGCGCAGGCCATCGAGGATCTCGTCGACGCCGGCAATGCCCGTGGAGACAGCGCGCGGATCTTCCATGGGAACCCCCGTTGTGGTGAGACAGCCGCATTGTGCCAGATTCGCCGGCACCACTATGGGAGTTCTCCGGGGCCATGCATTAGGCTAAGCGTGAAAAAACCGCAGCAGCGCGGGGCTGTCCGCCACCGTACGGAGTCGTCACCCAAGGAGAGCAGCGTACCGATGACCATTGAAGTTCCCACCATCTGCCCCGGCAGCCCGGAGCTGCCCGATCTGAGTCCGGCCCCGGGGACGTTCTACCTGGCCCCGCCGCTGCAGCACACGCGGGATCGGGTCTACGTCCGACTGCGCGACGCCGGGTGGCGGGTGCGGTTCCCGGCGGCCGGGGTCATGGGAGTCGAGGTACCGGGGCAGGCGCTGCCGGTGCTGCTCGCCGCCTTGGAGCCGCTGATGAGCGAACCAGAGATGGCCGCCGGTTCCGCTGTCTTCATGGAGCACGGTGAGGTGTTCGACGCCCGGTCGCTGTTCCAGTCCCGTCCGCTTTCCACCTGGGTGGCTCGCGCCGAGCACGAGTGGCTGCTGGAGGTTATCCGCAGCGAGCGGATCCAGATCCACTATCAGCCCCTCGTTGATGCACGGGATCCGCAGCGGGTGTTCGCCTACGAGTGCCTGATGCGCGGGGTCGGCGGCGACGGGGGGGTGATCGCACCCGGGGCGATGTTCCGGGCGGCGGAGTTGGCTGATCTGGAGTTTCACCTGGATCGACTGGCGCGCGTGGCGGCGATCCGTGATAGCCACCTCCAGGGGATTCAGGCCAACCTGTTTATCAACTTCCGGCCAACGGCCATCTACGACCCGGCCTTCTGCCTGCGCACCACCGTGGGCGCCGTGGAGAAACTTGGCCTGGACCCGCGGCGCATTGTCTTCGAGGTTGTCGAGACCGAAGCGATCTCCGACCACCGTCACCTGCGCCACATCGTGGATCAGTATCGGCAGGGTGGGTTCCGCATCGCCCTGGACGACCTTGGGGCCGGCTACGGCTCCCTGAATCTGCTCAAGGATCTTGAGCCGGACTTCGTGAAGATCGACCGCGAGTTGATCCGGCACGTGCATCGCAACCCGGGGCAGGCGACCATCGTCGAGGCAATGGTCGGCATGGCCCGCAATTTGGGCACCACGACCGTTGCCGAAGGGGTCGAGGAGCGGGATGAGGCCGAGTGGCTGCGCGAAGTCGGTGTCGACCTATTGCAGGGCTTCTATTTTGCGCGGCCGGCTTCTCCGCCTCCTTCGCTATAGGGCGCCCCGCGGGAAGTGCGGGGCCATGGCCTCGATCCCGGCGACCGGCGCGGGCCGGGCGAACAGGAACCCCTGGGCCCAGGGGCAGCCGATGCCGATGAGCGCCTCACGCTGCGCCGGTGTCTCGACCCCCTCGGCGATGATAGTAAAACCGAGATTACGGCCGAGGCCGGCGATCGCCTGGGCGATGGCCAGTGTGCGCTCGTCTTCCGGCAGACCGTCGACGAAGCTGCGGTCAATCTTGAGCCGGTCCACCGGCAGGTCCCGCAGGTAGCTAAGCGCCGAGTAGCCGGTTCCAAAATCGTCGAGCGCCACCGTGACGCCGTGATCGCGCAGTTGTTGCAGTTGCTCGATCACCACCGGATCGGGATCCACCAGCAGGCGCTCGGTGACCTCGATCTCCAAGTGGCGGGCCGGTAGCCGCGTGCGCTCGAGCGTGGCCAGTACGCGCTGGCCGAGATCGGGCGCAGTGAGTTCCGGGGCGGCGAAGTTGACCCCCAGGCGGCCGAAGTTAAAGCCCGCGTCGAGCCAGGCGCGTCCCTGCCGGCAGGCCTGCTCGAGGACCCAGGCGCCCAGCGCGGTCACCAGGCCGATGCGTTCGGCCACCGGGATGAACCGCTCCGGGCTGATCCAGCCCTGTACCGGATGGTGCCAGCGGACCAGGGCCTCCAGCCCCACCCAGGCACCGCTACTCAGCTCGATCTGGGGTTGGTAGTGGAGTTCCAACCCGCCCTCGTCGAGGGCCTGGCGCAGCTCGCTGCCCAGCTGAACCCGTTCGCGGGCCTGCTCGGTGAGTTCCTCGCTGAAGAAGCGGTAGTTGATGCCCTCGCGCTTGGCCTGATGCATGGCAGCATTCGCCTGCTGGAAGAGGTCGGCCGCACCGGCTTCCTGTTCGGGATAGACGGCGATGCCGATGCTCGCGGCGATGGGAATGCTCCGGTCGGCGATCTGGAAGGGGGCATCCAACGCCCGGCTCAATCCCTCGGTGATTGTTGCCACCTCGCTAGCGTCCCGGACGCCGAGGAGCAGTACACCGAACTCGTCGCCGCCCAGCCTGGCTACGGTGTCCTCCTCGCGCAGGGTGGCGCGCAGCCGCTCGGCGAGCTGCTGCAAGATGGCATCGCCCACCGCGTGGCCGAGGCTGTAGTTGATCGCCTTGAGATCGTTGAGATCCAAGGAGAGAACGGCGAAACAGCCGGTGTGATGCTGCGTGGTCACCAGGGCCTGATGGAGGCGATCCTGGAACACGAGGCGATTGGGCAGGCCGGTGAGCGGATCTGAGTGCATGATCCGCTCCAGCTGGCTCTGATACTCCTTGAGCCGGGAGATATCGGCGAGCACCGCCATGTAATGGGTCAGCTGCCCGGTACTGTCATAGACCGCGCGGATCGTAACCAGGCTGGCGAAGGTGGTGCCATCCCGGCACCGGTTCCACATCTCCCCGGTCCAGTAGCCGCGCTCGGCCAGGGCCCGGTGGATGGCCTCGTAGAAGCCCTCATCGTGGAAACCGGAGTAGAGCAGCGCCGGGTCCTTGCCAAGGACTTCCTGCTCGGCATACCCGGTGATCTCGGTGAAAGCCGGATTGACCGCGACCACGCGCTGTTCGGCATCGGTGACCAGGATGGCTTCCCGGGCCTCTTCGAAGACGATAGCGGCCTGGCGCAGTTCGGTCTCGATGCGCTTGCGCTCGGTCACGTCGCGCAGGTTGAGCAGGTGGGCTGGCTGGTCCTGCCAGTGGATCTCGCGCACGCGCATCTCGACCGTCCGCAACTCCCCGCCGGGACTGCGCAGCTCGATTTCCTGGGCATCGGGTCCGCCGATGGGCAGGCCGATCACGGCCCCGATCAGGGTTGCGCTGTCGCGCGCGAAGAGCCGTGCCGCACTCGGGTTGGCGTAACGCACGGTACCGTCCGGGGTGACCACCAGGACGCCCTCGGTCATGTTCTCGAACAGTCGGTGGAGTTGCTCCTCGCGCTCGCGCAAGGCCTGGTGGATCCGGGTCTGTTCCCGTTCCGCACGGCTGCGCTCGGTGATGTCCTCCAGGATGTGCACCGAGTGCCGGTAGGTGCCCTCCTCGTCGTATACGGCGAAGGAGCGCGACAGGAAGGTTTCGCCGGTATCCACGGTGAAGCGTTCTTCCAGCGCCGCGTCCCCGGTCGGATCGTTCTTGCCGTGCCCGGATTGTGCTGCTTGGAGTCCGTGGCGGCAGCCGGGCAGGGGGCCGTCGCGTCGGGGGAAGATCTCGTAGTAGGGGCGCCCAAGCACGTCTTCAGGGTGTAGGCCGACCTGCTCGTAGTAGGCCCGGTTAGCCTCGACGATCCGGTGCTCGGCATCGTGGATAAAGATTGGAACCTCGATGGCATCCAGCGCTGCCAGCCAGGTCTGAACCCCCACGGGGGCGTTGCCCGGACCGGCGGTGGTGAAAGCCCCGGAGCGTTTGCCGGCATCGCCCCTTTGCTGCATCGGTCTCCTCCCGGATCGTCCGGCACACCCCCGGACCGGGCCCGCACAAGGGCGGTTTTCTTCGGGGCAGTTTCGCACAGACTGCAGGGTTATTGGGAAGGACGCGGGCGCTGTGCAGCTTCCATCGTGCCCGAAGGATTCGCGGCCGGTTACAATAAGCGGTTTTGACCCGGAGGGAGCGTGGCCCGAAGAGAGCGATACCAGCCGCCCGAGGATCTGGCCCGGGGTGAGAGCGCCTATACCCGCTACCGACCCCTGATTGACGACTGGGAGGCTTTCTGCGGCACCCTTCAGCGGCCACTAACCCCGTGTCTGCGCGCCAATACGACGCGGCTTTCCAGAGATGAGCTGGCCAGCCTTTTGCGGGACGAGGGGTGGGATCCGCAGCCGCTGGGCTGGCAGGGGGATGCTCTACTGGTTGAAGGCGGATTCCGGCCTGGCCACCACTGGGGCGCCATCGCCGGTCTCTACCAGATCCAGGAAGCTGCCTCGCTGTTGCCCGTGCAACTGCTCGATCCGCGACCCGGCGAACGGGTCCTCGATCTCTGTGCCGCCCCGGGGAACAAAACGGTCCAGATTGCAGATGCCCTGGCCAATCGGGGCACCGTGGTCGCGAACGACGCCAGTGCCGGCCGCCTGGGAGCTCTCGGTCAGGCGGTCAAACGGCACGGGCTGTTCAATGTCTCCCAGACCGTTCGCGACGGGCAGGGTATGCCCTGGGCTGCGGGTCGTTTCGACAAGGTCGTTGTCGATGCCCCGTGCAGCTGCGAGGGCACCTTTCGCAAGACCGCGACGGCCGCCGAGCCGACATCACCGACGTTCCGCGAGCGGCTCGTTCAGCGGCAGAAGCGGTTGCTGCTGCGCGGGATGGCGCTGACGCGGCCCGGGGGGACGGTGGTCTATTCGACCTGCACGTTTGCCCCGGAAGAGAATGAGGCGGTGGTCGCTGCCGCGCTCGAGCGAGCCCCGGGCGCGTTCGAGTTGGTACCTGCAAGGGTGTCGGGGCTGCAGTTGAGCCCAGGTCTGGAGGCATGGGACGGGGCCCATTACGGCGCCGAGATGGAGTCCTGCGGACGCCTGTGGCCCCACCACAACGACACCGGGGGCTTTTTCGTGGCGGTGTTGCGTCGTGTGGGCAGCGGTGAGCGCGAGAACCCAGCGGATGACCTTCCTGCCGTGCAGGAGGAGCCACGCGCCCGGGTTCTGCTGCAGACCTTCAAGGACGAACTCGGAGTGCCGGAGGATGTGCTGGATGGGCTGACGGCCTTCTTCGAGGGCAGCAAGTACGCCAAGGTGGTCGCCTCCGGCCATGTCGCGGCGGGAGGGGTGCCGGTCGTGCGCAGCGGGATTCCGGCAGTGCGGGCGCAGACCCGGCCGCCCAAGCCCTCCACGGCCGGGGTCATGGCCCTGGGCCATTGTGCCCGGGGGCCCGTGCTGGAGCTGGACCGGGACGAGGTCCACGCCTTTTTCCGCCGCGAGCCGCTGTTCCCCGGGCCGGAGCGTTGCGTCGGCCTGGCCGAGGGAGGACACAGCGTATTGCGCCATCACGGCCATACCGTCGGTATCGGCATGTACCGCGGCGGTGCCGTGGTCAGCCTATTCCCCAAGGCCTGGTCGCGTGCAGCCGGCGGGTCGGGCACCTGAGGAGCGGGTCCCGTTGGTTGGCGGGACCCGCCATCGGGTGCCGGGTCCCTACAAGTGGGCCGGGACGCCGGTGATCGGTACGTGCAGAAACAGGGCGAAGACGATGTAGCCGATCAGCCCACCGACGATGGCCCAAGCATCCCCCAATCGTTTCGGTTCGGCCGGGGTCGTGGCCTGACGGCGATCCCGTTCCCGCGCCGAGACGAAGGTCACGCCGGCCCAGGCCAGGAAGGCGCCGAAGAAGACCAGATCACCGAGGCGCCCGTTGGCCATCAGGTGGGCCAGGGCCCACAGTGCTACCGCCAGCAACATCGGGTGGCCGATGGCGTTGCGAATGCGGTTGGCTGGCCCGTAGGCGGCGAAGAGCAGGGTGAAGGCCGGAATCATCACTAGCGCCATCAGGTGCGCGGTCCAGGTGGGGGGCGTCCACACCCAGATGGCATCGACCCGGGTCAGCCCGTAGCCGTAAATGGCGATAACCAGCCCCAGTAGTGAGAGCACCGAGTAGGCGGCCTTCCAAGGAATCTCGCCGTAGGCGGCGATCTGGTTGGCCCGCCAATCGTCGGCGACAACCCGGATCGAGTGGGTGCCGAGGAACAGGATCAGGCCCAGCAGCAGGATCAGCATGGTGGAACTCCTTGTGGTGAGGTCGCTACGGTGCCGTCAGATCTGGTTGCGGCGCTCGGCGAGCCAGCCGATGACCAGGAAGGCGCCGATAACCGCGACGCCCAGGTAGCGCGTTTCGATATACAGCAGGGCCTCGGCAAGCAGGGGCGTGATCCAGACCGTGACCAGACCGTAGCCGAAGGCGCACATCAGTACGAACGCACCGACGCGCATCAGCCACGGATAGGGCCGCAGGGGGCGGGCGACGAAGCGGTTGATGCTGCCCCCGTAGACCACCAGGAGCGTGGCCACCAGGGCCAGGGCGATGTCGTGGACATGCCCGTGGACCCAGGTGCCGGATCGCCACAGCAGCTCGTCAATCAGCTCGCGCACCGTCGCCTACCCTGCGCTCATCACAGCAGGATCTTCTCCAGGCTGCCCTTGCGGGCCTGCTCCGTGAAGCGCTCCTGCCAGTCCTGGCCGAGGAGTTCGCGGGCCATCTCGGTGACGATGTAGTCGGTTTCGACGCCGGTGTCCTCGCGATAGCGCGACAGGCCCTGCAGACACGACGGGCAGGTGGTCAGCATTCGCACGTTGCCGTCTTCGGCTCGCTCGGCCCCGGTCAGCGACTCCACGCCCTGGCGGATCTCTTCCTGCTTGCGATGACGCACCTGGCTGGAGATATCCGGACGGGAGACGGCGAAGATCCCGGACTCACCACAGCAGCGGTCGGAGAGCTGCACGGGCTGGCCCATGAGTTCCGTGGCCACGCTCGTCGGGTTCTGCGTCTTGATCGACGGGTGGCAGGGGTCGTGATAGAGGTACTGCGTGGTACCGCTGCCCTCCAGCCGATAGCCCTTCTCGAGCAGGAACTCGTGGATGTCGATCAGGCGGCATCCCGGGAAGATCCGGTTGAACTCGTAGAGTTCCAGTTGGCTGATGCACGTGCCGCAGGAGACGACCACCGTCTGGATGTCCATGTAGTTCAGGGTGTTGGCCACCCGGTGGAGGAGCACCCGGTTGGCGGTGGTGATCTGCTTGGCGCGATCGATGTAGCCGCCGGCGTGCTGCGGGTAGCCACAGCAAAGGTACCCCGGAGGGAGAACGGTCTTTACCCCGGCGTCATGGAGCATGGCCAGGGTGGCCATGCCCACCTGGCTGAACAATCGCTCCGGGCCGCACCCCGGGAAGTAGAAGACCGCCTCACTGTTCTCATCGGTCTTCTGCGGGTCGCGGATGATCGGGATGTGGTCCGATTCCTCGGCACCGAGGATCTGACGCATGCCCTGGGGCGGCACGTTGGAGGGCATCGGCTTCTCGAGGAAGTGAACCGCCTGGGCGGGGATGCTCGAGCGCTCCGTGGTGCCGCCCGGGCGCCGTTTGAGCGGGAACACGCCCAGCCGGCGCAGGCCCTGGGAGACCTGGCGTTGTGCGGCAAAGCCAAAGCGTGCCATGCCCAGGCGCAGGGTGTTGATCAGGCGCGGGTCGGTCAGGTTCAGAAAGCCCATGGCCACCCGCGCCTGCGGGCGCGTGCGCCGCTGCTTGCGCCGCTGCAGGATATCTCGCAGGCGGATGGTGACATCGCCGAAGTCGATGTTCACCGGGCAAGGCTTGAGGCACTTGTGGCAGATGGTGCAGTGATCCGCCACGTCGTTCATGACGTCGAAGTGGCGCAGCGACAGCCCGCGCCGCGTCTGTTCCTCGTAGAGGAAGGCCTCGATGATCAGCCCCGAGGCGAGGATCTTGTTGCGCGGCGAGTAGAGCAGGTTGGCCCGCGGCACGTGGGTGCTGCACACCGGCTTGCACTTGCCGCAGCGCAGGCAATCCTTGATGTCGCGGTTGAGCTCGCCGAGTTCGCTCTCCTCGAGGATCAGGGCCTCCTCCTCGACCAGGAACAGCGACGGTGTGTAGGCGTTCTCCAGCCCGGAGCCCGGCATCAGCTTGCCGCGATTGAAGCGCCCCTGCGGGTCGACGCGATCGATGAACTCGGCAAAGCGCTGCACCTGCTCGGGGTCGAGGTACTGCATCTTGGTCAGGCCGACCCCGTGCTCGCCGGTAATGACGCCACCGAGGGACTGCGCCAGCTCCATGATGCGGTCGACGATCCGCTCGGCCTCGCGCATCATGCCGTAGTCGCCGGAGTTGACCGGGATGTTGGTGTGCACGTTGCCGTCACCGGCGTGCATGTGCAGGGCGACGAACAGGCGACTGCGCAGCACGCGGTCGTGGATCTCGGTAAAGCGCGCACGCACCGGCTGCAGGTCGCGGCCCTTGAAGAACTCCTCCAGCGGTCGCTCGACCTCCCGGCGGTAAGAGATGCGCAGGCTGCGCCGCAGGAGCAGATCGATAATCCGGTCGTCCGGGCGGCAGTCGGCGCGGGCCGTCTCGTCGAGGAGGTCGTCACGCTCGGCGGCGCGGTCGTCGAAGGCCTCCAGGATCCGCTGCCAACGCTCGCGGACGCGGCTCAGGTGCTCACGGGCGGTAGCTTTCTTGTCGGCGAGGATCCGGTCGCCTTCCTCGCTGTCCACGAAGTCCTTCACCTGGCGGACCTCGGGCATGTCACCGTCGAGGTAATCGAGCAGCTCGCGGAGCATCGCCAGCTTGTTGCCCATCGACTGCTCGACGTTGATCCGCTCGACGCCCTCGGTGTACTCCGCCAGCCGCTCCAGCGGGATGACGACGTCCTCGTTGATCTTGAAGGCGTTGGTGTGCGAGGCGATGGCCGCGGTACGCGAGCGCTCGGCCCAGAACCGCTGCCGCGCCTCGGCCGAGACTGCGATGAAGCCCTCACCGTTGCGGGCGTTGGCTAGGCGTACGATGCGCGACGCCGCCTCCGCCACCGCGTCGGGGTCGTCACTGGCCAGATCCGCGAGCAGGATCATCTTGGGGATTTCGCTGCGGTTGGCCTTCGGCGAGTAATCCACAGCCTGGATGTAGCGCTCGTCCAGGTGCTCGAGTCCGGCCAGTGCCACGTTCTCATCGGCAAGCAGGTCGTCGCGGATCTCGGTGATCGCCGGCACCGCTTCGTGCAGGTCGTGGCCGTAGAACTCCAGGCAGACGGTGCGCTGGTGCTCGGGCATGCGGTGGACGAGCATGCGCGCCGAGGTGATCAGCCCGTCGCAGCCCTCCTTCTGGACACCCGGCAGACCGCCGAGGAACTTGTCGGTAACGTCTTTGCCCAGCCCCGGCTTGCGGAACGAGGTGCCCGAGAAGCTGAGGATCTGCGGCTCGCCCTCCGGGGTGCGCCCGTCCCGGGCGTAGTGCGTGACCCTAAAGCGCACCGTGTCGAGGTCATCGAGCTTGCCCAGGTTGTGGTCAAGGCGCTCGACCTCGATCCACTTCGCCTCGGCGGTGATCATCCGGAAGGAGACGATGTTGTCGAGCGTCGTGCCCCACAGGACGGCCTTCTTGCCGCCGGCGTTCATGGAGATGTTGCCGCCGATGGTCGAGGCATCCTGAGAGGTGGGGTCCACGGCAAAGACGCGGCCGTGGGCCTCGGCGCGCTCGCTGACCCGGCGGGTGACGGCGCCGGCGCCGACGTGGATGGTGCTCACCGGGCCCTCGACCCCCGGCAGGTCCACCTCCTCGACGGGCGAGATGGCGTCGAGCTTTTCGGTGTTGATCACCGCCGAATCGCCATCCAGCGGAACGGCACCGCCGGTGTAGCCGGTGCCGCCCCCACGGGGGATGATGGTCAGGCCTTCTTCAATGCAGGTCGCCACCAGCGGGGCGATCTCCTGCTCGGTATCCGGTGTGAGGACGAGAAACGGGATCTCGACCCGCCAGTCGGTGGCATCGGTGGCGTGGGAGACCCGTGAAAGGCCGTCGAAGCAGATGTTATCGCTGCGCGTATGACGGGCCAGGCGGCGCTTGATGCGTTGCCGGCGCTGGCGCTGCTGGCGGTAGTGTTGCTCGAAATCGCGGACGGCCTGGCGGGCCCGCTCGCCCAGGTCAATGCCTTTTTGATTGCCATCGGCGCGCGCGAAGATCTGATCGACGCGGTGGTGCATGGAGCTGACCAGCGCGCGCAGCCGGCGGGGGGTGTTGATCAGGTCGTCCTGGATGTAAGGATTGCGGGAGACAACCCAGAGATCGCCGAGGACCTCGAAGAGCATGCGCGCCGAGATCCCGGTGCGCCGCTCACCGCGGAGTTCATTGAGCAGGTCCCAGGTCTCCTCGCCGAGGAAACGGACCACGATCTCTCGGTCGGAGAAGGACGTATAGTTATAGGGAATCTCGCGGATACGGGTCGGTTCCTGGGTATTAGCGGCCATTCTCAACGGTCAGGGTTGCCATCGAAGCTGAACATGGTATCAGGCTCGGGGCCGCGACTCGACCAAAGCCCCTGCCAAGGCAGGACAGGAGGTCTTGTGAGCGAAGAACTGCAGACGCTTCAGATGCTGGTCCGGCGCCTGGAGGAGGGCGGCCGGCGCGACGCGGTCCGTTCACTGGATCGGGACGAGCTCCACCGCTGGGATTATCAAGCCGTGGCCGAGCTCGCGCGCCGGTTGAGCGCGGGCCTGGTGGAGGCCGGTGTGGAGCGCGGCGAGCGGGTCGCGTTGTTTGCCCCGAATAGCGCCGAGTGGGTCATCGCCTGCCTGGCCATCCTCGATGCCGGCGCGGTGGTCACCCCGCTGGATACCCAGATGCCGCGCACCGAGCTGGTCCATGCGCTGGATGATAGCGGCGCGCGCCGGGTCTTTACCGCCGGCGAAGCGGCACGGCGGCTCGAGGGTCTGGAACTCGAGCAGCCCCTGGAGGCGATCCGCCTCGATGAGCCGGCGGGCAACGGGCAGAGTTGGCGGGACTGGCTGCGCGAAGACGGCCCGGCGGCGGCGCAGGTCACCCCGGAGGATCCGGCCACCCTGTTCTACACCTCAGGGACCACCGGCATGCCCAAGGGGGTGCCGCTGACCCACGGCAATATCACCACCAACCTCAATGCGCTCCTGGGCCAGGAGCTGGCCCAGAGGGACGACCGAGTCTTCGTGCCGCTGCCCTACCATCACGTCTACCCGTTCACGCTGGGGTTGATCACGCCCCTAGCTCTGGGGGCGGCGATCGTCCTGCCATACTCGGTCCTCGGCCCGCAGATCGTGCGCGCCCTGCGCGAGGGGGATGCCACCATCATCCTGGGGGTGCCGCGGCTCTACGAGGCCCTGGATGGGGCGATCCGGGGGCGGGTCGCAGAGCGGGGTGCCCGCGCCGAACGGTTGTTCGAAGGCATGGCCCGGCTCTCCCGCGGCGCCCGGCAACGGTTCGGCTGGCAGCTGGGGCGCCGGCTCTTTCGCGGCCTGCATCAGCGCATGGCGCCGTCGGTGCGCATGGTCGTCTCTGGCGGGGCGCCTCTCAACCCCGAGATCGGTGAGCGGTTGCGGGATCTGGGCTGGGAGGTGGCCACCGGATACGGCCTGACCGAGACCTCGCCGATCCTCACCTACAACCCGCCGGATCGGCTGCGCCTGAAGGCGGCCGGCCTGCCGCTGCCGGGTGTGGAGCTGCGGATCGAACCGCTGGAGGAAGGGGCGCGCACGGGCGAGGTGCTGGCCCGCGGCGGCAACGTCTTCCAGGGCTACTGGCAGTTGCCGGAGAAGAGTGCCCAGGTGTTCACCGCCGACGGCTTCTACCGAACCGGCGATCTGGGCTGGTTCGATGACGACGGTTATCTCCACCTGGAGGGCCGAGCCTCGGAGATGATCGTCCTCGCCGGCGGCGAGAACGTCGATCCGGAGCGGGTGGAGGCGGCGCTGTGCGCCGCGGAGGTGGTCCGCGATGCCGGGGTGCTCGAGCAGGAGGGGCGTCTGGCGGCGGTGCTCTTCCCGGAGCCGGCGGCGGTGCGCGACCACGACGATGAGCAGGTGCGCCAGCGCCTGAATCAGGCCCTGCATGAGGCGGCCACGGTCCTGCCCAGCCACCACCAGATCAGCACCTATCGGGTCAGTCCCGACCCGCTGCCGCGCACGCGCTTGGGCAAGCTGCGCCGGCACAAGCTGCGAGAGCTGTTCGAAATGCTCGGCGAGGGCGCCAAGGCGGCCGAGACCGGTCCCATGCCCGAGGAGCGGATGGCGGTGGAGGATCAGCAGCTGCTGCAGATCCCCACTGCCCGCCGGGTCTGGGAGGGGCTCGTCCGCCGCTATCCGCGGGTGCGCCTGACCCCGGACAGCAATCTGCGTCTCGACCTCGGGCTCGACTCGCTGGGGTGGGTGGATCTGACCCTGGAGCTACGCGGTAGCGTCGGCGTGGCCTTGGAGGAGGAGGCCCTGGGGCGGATCGAGACCGTCCGCGACCTGCTGCGCGAGGCGGCCGAAGCCGCGGAGATCTCTCCCGATGAGAGCCGCGGGCCGGGCCTGGTGGAACAGCTGCGCGACCCGGAGGCCATGCTCAGCGACCAGCAACTACGCTGGATGCTGCCGCGTACGCGGTTCGAGCGCCTGCTCGGGGCGATCTTCTACGGCATCGACCAGGTTCTGTTCCGGGCCTATGCGCCGGTGCGCGTGGAAGGCCTGGAGAACCTGCCGGAGCGCGACCCGGTCTTGCTCGTCCCCAACCATCTGAGCGCCGTGGATCCACCGGCGCTGGGGTCGATCATGCGCTACGCCCGGATCGTGCGCATGCGCTGGGGTGGTTGGACCGGGCTGCTGTTCTCCAACCGTCTGGTGCGGCTGGTCAGCCGGGCCTGCCTGGTGCTGCCCATCGATCCGCACACCGGCCCACGCGGCAGCCTGGCGCTCGGTGCGAAAGCCCTACGGGATGGCTACGGGCTGGTCTGGTTCCCGGAGGGGCGGCGCTCGGCCGATGGCAGCCTGCAGGCGTTTCAGCCGGGCGTGGGTCTTCTGCTCCAGGCGCAGTCGGTACCGGCCATCCCGGTCTGGATCGAGGGAACCGATCGGGTCATGCCCATCGGCACCCGGCTGCTCAGGCCCGGGCGGATCACGATCCGCCTCGGAGAGCCCGTATCAGCGGAGACGCTGGATGCCGAAGGCGAGGGAGAGACGCCCGAGCTGCGCATCGCCGCGGCACTCGAGCAGCGGGTGCGCCGGCTCGGCCAGGCCGAGCCCGGGCAGGCGGAGTAGCGCCCGGAGGAGACAGGGCGGGGGGGGGGGGGGGGGGGGGGGCCCCCCCCCCCCCGCCGCTGCGGTGATCGGCAATCAGGCGCTGCACCATGTCCCGGGTGGCATCGGGCTGATCCATCTCGTCGAATGGTGTCCAGGAGAGGTCGGCTTCCAGGCGGTAGGACCCCTTGTAGGTATGGGGCGGGCCGTTGCGCCAATCCTCGGGAGCGAGCATGGAGAAGTAGAGTTCGCCGTCCTCGCGCTCGTAGAGGTGGTAGATGCTTCCCGGGCGCCGGGTGAAGTTGCACTTGGCCCGGTGCAGGTCCATGTCACGCTGACTTTCCTCGAGCACCTCCCGTGCCTGCTCCTGGAGGGCGCGAATCTGATCCGCGATCACCGTCAGCTTTGAGCTGGTGCGGTTGTTGATCGCCTGATCCGCCTCCTGGATCTCGCGGGCGGTGTCGACAAGGTCGATGGGCGCGGATAGCCGGCTGACCGGATAGGGGGAAGTCCGGCTGTGCCCTTCGTGACGGTCCGGATTGTCGTCGCGTTTGTAATCTGCCATAGCGTGTATACCCTAGTGCGCGTTTTCGCCTCAGGCAAGTAGCCGGGGGGTGGGCGGCGCTCCGCCGAGGCTTCGCCGCCCGCCCGGTGCATGGGGTGGCGCTCAGGGCGCTTCAAGGATGTCATCGGCCCGCCAAGCCTCGAGAAACCGGCGCTGGCTGTCGGTCAGGGCGTCGATGCCGACCCCCAGCGTTTCCAGCTTGAGGCGGGCCACCTCGGCGTCGACCTCGTCGGGAACCGGATGCACGCCGGCGCGGAGCTGGTCGCGGTGGCGCAACAGGTCGTCCGCGGCCATGAATTGCATCGCGAAGGTCTGGTCCATGACCTCGGCCGGGTGACCCATGGCCGTCGGGGCGGCCAGGTTCACCAGGCGACCTTCGCAGACCAAGTGGATCTCGCGGCCGTCGCTCATGCGGAAGGCCTCGATACCCGGTCGCGCCGGATAGCGGGATTCGGCCTGCTGGGCCAAGCCCGCGGCGTCGATCTCCACGTTGAAGTGCCCGGCGTTGGCCAGGATCGCGCCGTCGCGCATGCGCGCAACGTGCTCGGCGCGGATGACATCCCGGTTGCCCGTGGCGGTGATGAAGAAATCACCGACGCCGGCGGCCTCCTCCATGGGGCGCACGGCGAAACCGTTCATGTGGGCACGTAGCGCCCGGCGTGGTTCGACCTCCGTGATCGTCACCTGCGCCCCCCAGGTGCGGGCCTTGTGGGCGATCCCCACGCCGCAGTCACCGTAGCCGCAGATCACGACCTGCTTTCCGGCGAGCAGCAGGTTGGTTGTCAGCATCAGGTTGGTTAGTGCCGACTCGCCGGTGCCGTGGATATTGTCAAACTCGTGCTTCATCGGTGTGTGGTTGACGGCGTAAGCCGGGAAATGCAGAGCGCCCTCGGCCGTCATGGCCTGGATCCGCTGCACACCGGTGGTGGTCTGCTCGCAGACCCCACGCAGCCCGTCCAGCAGCTCGGGGCGCTGGTGAACGAGTCGTGCGGTGAGTTCGGCGGCGTCATCCAGGATCAGGTTGGGCTGGTGATCCAGGGCGCGGCCGTGGAGCCGGGCCAGCTCCGCCTCGCTGACACCGCGCCGGGCGTAGCCGCTGATCCCGGGTTGCTCATTGAGTGCCGCGACCACATCGTCCTGGCTGGAACCGGGTTCACTGCCGGTGAATACGACTTCGGCGCCGGCTGCGGCGAGTGTCTCCAGAAAGACGCCGGTTTTCGCCTCGATGTGGGAACAGACCGCGATGCATAGGCCTTCGAAGGGGCGTGTCTCGCGGTAGCGCTCGCGCAGGGCTTTGTGGACCGGCATATGGGCGCGGGCCCAGGCAAGCTTCTGATGGCCAGGCTCGGCACTGGTCGTCGTGGTCATGGGAACCTCAATCCTGATCAGCGGGTGGATGGCGCGCCGCGGCGGCGGCGCAGACACCCGTCGATGCGCACGGCTTGGATGCCGGCGCTGAAGTTCGAGGCTGCTGAACGACGGGTGAATATAGTACGATTCGCGCCCTTAGTATCCGGAGGTGCTCATGGAGATCAACCCGCTGCTTGAACAAATCGAAGATCTGCAAGGGCGTTTCGAGGCCCTGAGGGGGTATCTTTGACGAAGCCGGCAAACGCGAACGGCTTGAGGAAGTCCTGCGTGAGCTGGAGAACCCCGACGTCTGGAGCGACCCGGAGCGGGCCCAGGGGCTGAGCCGCGAGCGCTCTCAGCTGCAGTCCGTCCTGAGCACCCTCGAGGAGATCGGCGGGGTGCTCGATGACGCCGGCGAGATGGTCGCCATGGCCCGGGAGGAGGGCGACGAGGAAACTCTTGAGGCGGTCCAGGCGGATGTCCAGCGCGTCGCCACGCACATCGAGACCCTGGAGTTCCGACGCATGTTCTCCGGAGAGATGGACGCGTCCAATGCGTTCCTCGATATCCAGGCGGGGTCAGGCGGAACGGAGGCCCAGGACTGGGCCGAGATGCTGCTGCGGATGTATCTGCGCTGGGCCGAGGCCCGCGGCTTCGACACCGAGGTCATCGAGGTGACGGCCGGCCAGGAGGCGGGAGTCAAGAGCGCCACGATCAAGGTTTCCGGCGAGTACGCCTTCGGCTGGCTGCGCACGGAGACCGGGGTTCACCGTCTGGTGCGCAAGTCGCCCTTTGACTCCGGCGGTCGCCGCCACACCTCGTTCTCCTCGGTGTTCGTGTCGCCGGAGATCGACGACGAGAATGTCGATATCGAGATCGACCCGTCGGATTTGCGCGTGGACGTCTTCCGCGCTTCCGGCGCAGGTGGCCAGCACGTCAATACCACCGAGTCGGCGGTCCGCATCACCCACGAACCCACCGGCGTCGTGGTGCAGTCGCAGAACGATCGATCGCAGCACAAGAACCGTGCCACGGCGATGAGTCAGCTGCGCGCCAAACTCTACGAGCTGGAGATGCAGCGCCGCCGTGCCGAGGCCGAAGCCCAGGAAGAGACCAAGTCCGATATCGGGTGGGGGAACCAGATCCGCTCCTACGTCCTCGATCAGTCCCGGATCAAGGATCTGCGGACGGGAATCGAGATCGGCAACACGCAGGCCGTGCTCGACGGCCACCTCGACCCGTTCATACAGGCGAGCCTCAAGGCCGGCCTCTGACGCTCGCCCCTGACACTGCCCGGAGTCAACGGATGTCCGAAAGCGACGAGAACAAGCTCATCGCCCAGCGCCGCGAGAAGCTGCAGGGTCTGCGCGATGCGGGCCAGGCCTTCCCCAACGATTTCCGCCGTGACGCGCTGGCCGCCGACCTTCACGAGCGCTACGGCCCGCTGGACGAGGAGGCCCTGGAGCAGGAGGGCGCCCGAGTCACGGTCGGCGGGCGCATGATGGCCAAACGGGTCATGGGCAAGGCGAGCTTCGCGCAGCTCCAGGACAGCTCGGGGCGGATCCAGCTCTATCTGCGCCGGGATGACCTGCCCGAGGGGGTCTACGCCGCGTTCAAGAGCTGGGACGTGGGCGATATCGTCGGCGCGACCGGGACGGTGTTCCGGACGAACAAGGGGGAGCTTTCCATCCATTGCGATCAGGTCCGGCTCCTAACGAAATCGCTGCGGCCGCTGCCGGAGAAGTGGCACGGGCTGACCGATCACGAGATCCGCTATCGCCAGCGCTACCTGGATCTAATCGTCAACCAGGAGAGTCGGCGCGTCTTTGCCCTGCGCACCCGCGTACTCGCTGCCCTGCGCCGTTTCCTGGATGGCCGCGGTTTCATGGAGGTGGAGACACCGATGATGCAGCCGATCCCCGGCGGAGCCGCGGCGCGACCTTTCGTGACCCACCACAACGCCCTCGGCCGGGATCTCTATCTGCGCATCGCGCCGGAGCTCTACCTCAAGCGGCTCGTCGTGGGGGGCTTCGAGCGTGTCTACGAAGTCAACCGAAACTTCCGGAACGAGGGGGTTTCGACCCGCCACAACCCGGAATTCACCATGCTGGAGTTCTATCAGGCCTTTGCCGACTACCACGACCTGATGGACCTTACCGAGGAAATGCTCCGGCATCTGGCTGAACAGGCGCTCGGAAGCGGGCAGGTAACCTGGCAGGGCGAGACTTATGATTTCACTTCAACATTCGAGCGTATCTCTCTGATTGAAGCGGTTCTTCGGTACAATCCTGACCTCACGGCCGAGGAACTCGCGGATCGCGAGCAGGCGGCCCGGGCGGCCGAGGCGCGCGGGATCGAGGTGAGCTCCGGCGACGGGCTGGGCAGGATCCAGGCGGCCCTGTTCGAGGAGACGGCTGAGCCTCGGCTCCACGGCCCGGTCTTTGTAACCGATTACCCCAAGGAGGTATCCCCCTTGGCTCGCCCGCGGGACGACGAACCCTTCTACACTGAGCGTTTTGAGTTGATCGTCGGTGGTCGCGAGATCGCCAACGGTTTCTCTGAGCTTAACGACGCCGAGGACCAAGCGGATCGCTTCCGTGCCCAGGCGGCGGAGCGGGATGCCGGGGATCAGGAGGCGATGCACTACGACGGCGACTATATCCGTGCCCTGGAGTACGGGCTGCCGCCGACTGCCGGGGAGGGCATCGGGATCGACCGCCTGGTCATGCTGCTCGCTGACTGCGATTCGATCCGCGACGTCCTGCTATTCCCCGCCATGCGCCCGGAGTCGTAGGGCGGCGGTTCAGGTGCCGGCCTCGCGGAGGAGGTGCAACGGCTGTCCGTTCACGCTCAGCGATGCGGGGCCGGACAGCTGTGCCTCGCGCAGCGAAACGAGGGCCGTGAACCCCTGCGGCGCACCCGCTGCGCAGACGACGTGGCCGGCCAGCTGGTTGTCGGCATCACGGACCTCGCTGCCGTCCGCCGGCGCATCTCCGGTGCCCCGGGCGCGGAACATGCGCTGCTTGACCTTGCCGCGGTAGTGCGCCCGCGCCACCACCTCCTGCCCCGGGAAGCATCCCTTGCTGAAGCTCACGCCACCAAGGCGATCGAGATTCACCATCTGCGGGATGAACAGTTCCCGGCCCGGGGCGCGGATCTCGGGCTGTCCGGCAAGGATTTCCAACGCCCGCCAGGTCTCTTCGTCGGTCGGCGGCAGGTGTTCGGCAAGCACGCCCTCTACCGCGGCCACCGGGGCCGCCGGTCCGACCACCCAGTAGCGCTCCGGCGCACCGGGTAGCCGGATGATCGCCACCTCGCCGCTGCGCACAACGCCTTCGGCCTCTGGCATAGGGCGCTCACTCCATCGGGCCAGCAGGCTCCGGGCGGTCGGGCCGGCCGCCCGGAGCAGGCGCCACTGCATGTCGGGGGCGTGCACCGTCACCCTCGAGCGCAGTACATACATCTGCAGCCGGGCGACGGTCTCGGCCGCGGTGTCCTCCGGGAGGACGAGCCGGTAGCCGTCGTCCCAGGGGATGACTCGCGCCAGGGCAAGCAGCCGCCCCTTGGGCGTGCACAACCCGGCCAGCACGCTGCGTGCGTCGTCTGCAGCCGGGATGTCCGCGGTCAGGATGCGTTGCAAGAAATCCCCGGCTTCCTCGCCGGTAACCGCCACCACGCTATAGCCGGTGCCGGTCTCGAGGCACTCCGGCTGAGAGGCTCCGGCGCCGTCTTCGGGCGCATCTACCGGTACGGTCGGGAACTCTTCTCGCATAACCTCTCCTCGGTGGCTTGCTGCATCTAGTGCCACTCTAGGGGCGGGATCCGTATACTGACATCGTATTCATTGTGGGTGATCATCGCCGGGGCAGCCAGCCTTAGACCGGGGCAGAATGTTAATCTTCCGTCAGCATCAGTATTCCCATTTGTTAATGCTTGCATTACGATTGTCCGCAATATAGCTTATCGTCCCGTTTCCTCACTCTTATCGTGCGCCGCAGGTTCTGACTCGGCTCAGCGGAGCAAAAATCCATGAGAAATCCGAATCGTCCGCTCTCTCCGCACCTGACCATCTACCGGCCGCAGTTGACCTCGCTGCTCTCGGTGCTCCACCGCGGCACCGGGGTGTTCGTCACCATGGCTGCGGTCCTGCTGGTCGCCTGGGTGATGGCCTTGGCCGCCGGACCCGAATACTACGAACTGCTGACGCGGGTGCTCGGCCACTGGTTCGGGCAGCTGGTGCTGCTGGGTATCACGTTCAGCCTGGCCTACCACCTTTGCAATGGCGTTCGGCACCTGGTTTGGGACACCGTGCGCGCCTTCGAGCTCAAGGCGGTCTATCGCGGCGGTTACATGGTGCTCGCCGCGAGCGTCCTGTTGACCGCTCTGGTCTGGGTGATCGCCTACGCAGGGGAGTTTTGATCATGCGTAAGTACGAGACCGCCGTCTCCCGGGCCCGCGGCCTCGGCTCGGCCAAGAACGGCTTTCACCACTGGTGGCATCAGCGCCTGACCGCGGTGGTGCTGGTGCCGTTGATGATGTGGCTGGGGATCGGGCTGGCCCTGCAGGCTGGCGCCGATTTCGAGTCGGCCCGCGCCTGGGTGGCGAACCCGTTCAACGCCACGCTGCTGGTCGCCGCCATCATCATGCTCTTCTATCACGGGGCGCTTGGGGTTCAGGTGGTCATCGAGGACTACGTGCACCTCGAGGGGCTGAAGTGGCTCGGCAACCTCGCCGTCTATTTCGCGTGTTTCCTGGTGGCCGTCGCCGGGATCCTGGCGGTCATCCAAATCGTTCTGGGGGGCTAAGGCGCAGATGACAGAACCGATCAAAACGGTCGAGCACCAGTACGACGTCGTGGTTGTCGGTGCCGGCGGGGCCGGGCTGCGGGCGACCTTCGGCATGGCAGAGCAGGGCCTCAATACCGCCTGTGTCACCAAGGTGTTTCCCACGCGCAGCCATACCGTGGCGGCCCAAGGCGGTGTCTCCGCGGCGCTCGGCAACATGGGCGAGGACGATTGGCGCTGGCACATGTACGACACCATCAAGGGGTCGGACTGGCTGGGCGACCAGGACGCCATCGAATACATGTGCCGCGAGGCGGTCCCCGCCATCGTGGAGTTGGAGCACTACGGGGTGCCCTTCTCGCGCACCGAGGACGGCAAGATCTACCAGCGCCCCTTCGGTGGTATGACGACGCATTTTGGCGAGGGGACTGCTCAGCGCACCTGTGCCGCCGCCGACCGCACCGGGCACGCGATTCTGCATACGCTCTACCAGCAGGCGCTCAAGCACAAGGCGGAGTTCTTCATCGAGCACTTCGCCATCGACCTGATGATGGATGACGGGGTCTGCCGGGGCGTGGTCACGCTCGACATGGAGACCGGCACGGTGCATATCTTCCGGGCCCATCAGGTGGTGCTGGCCACTGGCGGCTACGGGCGGAGCTACTTCTCCTGCACCTCGGCCCACACCTGCACCGGGGATGGCAACGGCATGGTCCTGCGTGCCGGTCTGCCGCTCCAGGACATGGAGTTCGTGCAGTTCCACCCGACCGGGATCTATGGCGCGGGCTGCCTGATCACCGAGGGGGTCCGGGGCGAGGGCGGTTACTTGACCAACGCCCAGGGCGAGCGGTTCATGGAACGTTACGCCCCGAACGCCAAGGATCTGGCCTCGCGCGACGTGGTCTCCCGCTCGATGACCATCGAGATCCGCGAAGGGCGGGGGGTCGGCGAGCACGGCGATCACATCCACCTGCACCTGGAGCACCTCGGGCCGGAGGTGATCCATGAGCGGCTGCCCGGCATTGCCGAGTCGGCCCAGATCTTTGCCGGTGTCGATGTCACCAAGGAGCCGATCCCGGTCCTGCCCACCGTGCACTACAACATGGGTGGGATCCCCACCAACCACATGGGTGAGGTGGTCCATCTCAAGGATGGCGATCCGGATGCCGTGGTCCCCGGGCTCATGGCCATCGGCGAGGCCGCCTGCGTTTCGGTGCACGGTGCCAACCGCCTCGGCTCCAACTCGCTGCTCGACCTCGTGGTGTTTGGGCGCGCGGCTGCCCACCGGGCCGCCGAGGTGATCGGCGGGCGCGGCAAGCCCCATGCGCCGCTGCCCGAAGGCGCCGCCGACCTGGCGCTGCAAAGGCTGGATCGGCTGCGTCGGGCCAATGGCAGCAAGCCGACGGCGCAACTGCGGGCCGAGATGCAGAACACCATGCAGAACTACGCCGCGGTCTTCCGCACGGGTGATGTGTTGGAGCAGGGCTGCAACCGGATGGACGATGTGCTACGCGGCTTTGCTAACGTGGGCGTGACCGACCGCTCGCTGATCTGGAACTCGGATCTGATCGAGACACTGGAGCTGGAAAACCTCCTCGGCAGTGCCGTGACCACCATCCACTCGGCTCGCAACCGGCTGGAGAGTCGCGGTGCCCATGCCCGGGAGGATTACTCGGAGCGCGACGACGAGAACTGGCTCAAGCACACGCTGGCCACGCTGCGCAGCGACGGATCGGTGGATATCGACTACCGCCCCGTCCATCTCCATACCCTGAGCGATGATGTGGAGGCGATCCCTCCCAAGGCCCGGGTGTACTAAAGACTCCAGGGAGACAGACATGGCAGAGTTCAGGCTTCCCGCCAACTCCCGCATCCGGAAGGGCTACACCTACCGTGCCCCCGACGCGGAAGAGAGCGAGAACATCCGGCGCATCCGGGTCTATCGTTACGACCCGGAGGGCGGCGCCACCCCGCGTATGGACACCTACGAGATCGACGCCGACAGCGCCGGGCCGATGGTTCTGGACGCGCTGATCAAGATCAAGGACGAGGTCGATCCGACACTCACCTTCCGGCGTTCCTGCCGGGAGGGGATCTGCGGCTCCTGTGCGATGAACATCGACGGGACCAACACGCTCGCGTGTACCAAGGGCATGGATGAGATCAAGGGCGACGTGAAGGTCTACCCCCTGCCACACACGGACGTGATCAAGGACCTGGTCCCCGACCTGAATCACTTCTACGCCCAGTACGCCTCGCTGGAGCCGTGGATCAAGACCGAAACCCCGACACCGCCGGACAAGGAGCGCCTGCAGTCGAAGGAGGAGCGCGAGGCCCTCGATGGGCTCTACGAGTGCATCCTATGCGCCTGCTGCTCGACCTCCTGCCCGAGCTACTGGTGGAACGGCGATCGCTACCTGGGCCCGGCAGCGCTGCTTCAGGCTTATCGTTGGATTGCCGACAGCCGTGATGAGGGCACCGGGGAACGCCTCGACGACCTTGACGATTCCTTCAAGCTGTACCGGTGCCACACCATCATGAACTGCACGGCGACCTGCCCGAAGGGGCTGAATCCGGGCAAGGCGATCGGTGCCATCAAGCGGCTCATCGCCGAGCGTGAGACGTGACGCCGGTCGAGCACCATGCAGAGGCCGTGGCGGTGCGTAAGCGGTTGCGCTGGCGCTGCCGTCGCGGCACCAAGGAGCTGGACCTGCTCCTGGAGCGCTTCTTGGACGATCAATTCCTGCATCTCGATGCGCAGGACCAGGCGGCTTTCGAGCGGCTGCTCGGGCTTGAGGACCACTTCCTGCAGGACTGGCTGATCGCCGGGCAATCACCCACGGACGGGGAGCTGCACCGGGTTGTCGAACTTATCCGAACCACTGAGTTTCCGCCCGCGCGTTAGCAGCGCGTGGCTGCTTGTCCTAGCGGCGGCGGCCGTTGGGGGGCTGCTCGTGCTTGCCGAGCGGTCACCGCCAGTGGCGCTGTTCTTGCTCTGGAGCGGCGGACTGGTCGCGGCGCTGATCGCCGCCTGGCGCAGCCAGCGCCGTCTCCACTGGCTGCGCCGCTGTCATCTTCATCCCGACGGGCGGATCTTCCTACAGTCGCGGGACGGGCGCCGGTGCGGCGCCCGGGTGGTCAGCCGTTTCGCCCACCCATGGTTGGTCGCGCTCACCGTCCGGACCGTGGACGGGCGGCGCTACGATCTGTTCATTCCGCGCGGTCGGCTCGGTACTGAGCACCACCGGCGGCTGCGGGTCTGGGCCCGCTCGCGGCCCATTGATCCGCCGGCGGGCGTCATCGCTCGCGGAAAGAGCGCAAGTGGCCGAAAGGCCGGGGTTTTGGTGGGCGCAGGACGGTGGTGGAGCTCTGTTCATCGTCGCGCTCCGGAAAGTCCAGGGTGTAGTGTAGACCGCGGCTCTCCCGGCGCCGGCCGGCGCAGCGCACCGTGAGATTGGCTACCTCGATGAGGTTGCGCAGCTCGATCAGATCACCGCTGATGCGGAAGTTGCTGTAGTACTCGTGGACCTCGCGGGAGAGCAGGTCGATGCGCCTTGCCGCGCGTTCGAGCCGGCGGTCGCTGCGGACGATCCCCACATAGTTCCACATCGCTCGGCGTAGCTCGGCCCAGTTGTGGCTGACCACGACCTGTTCGTCGGAGTCGGTAACCCGGCTCTCGTCCCAGGGCGGGAGTTCGGGTGCCGGGATCGGCTGCTGCGCCTTGGCCGCAATGTCGCGGGCGGCCTCCGCGCCGAAGACTAGGCACTCAAGCAGCGAGTTGCTCGCGAGGCGGTTGGCTCCGTGCAGCCCGCTGCAGGCTGTCTCGCCGACGGCGTAGAGCCCCGGGACGTCGGTCTGCCCGCGTCTGTCGGCGATCACCCCGCCACAGGTGTAGTGGGCGGCGGGCACCACGGGCAGTGGCTCGCGGCGCATGTCGATACCCAGCTCCTGGCAGCGCCTCAGGATGGTCGGGAAGTGCTCCTCGATGAGCGAGTCCGGCTGGTGGCTGATGTCCAGATAGAGGCAGTCTGCGCCGAGACGTTTCATCTCGTAGTCGATCGCCCTTGCCACTACGTCCCGGGGGGCGAGTTCGCCGCGGGGGTCGAAGCGTTGCATGAAGCGTTCGCCACTGGGTAGGAGCAGGTGCCCACCCTCGCCGCGTACCGCCTCACTGATCAGGAAGGAGCGCTCCTGCGGGTGGTACAGGCAGGTCGGGTGGAACTGGTTGAACTCCAGGTTACCCACCCGGCATCCGGCCCGCCAAGCCATGGCAATCCCGTCACCGGTGGCGGCGTAGGGGCTGGTCGAGTAGAGGTAGACCTTGCTGGCCCCGCCGCAGGCGAGCACCACATAGGGTGCGTTGAGCAACTCTACGCGACCGCTGGCCTGGTCGAAGACGTAGGCCCCATAGCAGCGGTCCTCTGGCTCGCCGAGCCGCGCCCCGGTGATCAGGTCCACCGCGTAGCGGCCCTCGAGCAGATCGATATTGTCCCGCTCGATTACGAGCCCGGATAGGCTCCTTGAGATCGCCGCCCCGGTGGCATCCTCGGCATGTACGACACGGCGGTGGCTGTGCCCGCCCTCCTGGTGGAGGTGCAACCCGTCGGTGCCGGCCCCGGGTGTGATGCGCGAGAAGGGCACTTCCTGGTCGACGAGCCATTCAATCGCCGTGCGTGCGCGCTCGGCCACGAATCGCGTAATATCCGAATCGTTGAGGGCCGCTCCGGCTTCCAGGGTGTCGGCAACATGGGCATCCACTGAGTCGGCCGCATCCAGCGCTGCCGAGACTCCGCCCTGCGCGTAGGGGGTGGCTCCCTCGGTCAGGGTTCCCTTGGAGAGGACCGCCACGCGAAGCTCGCGGGGGAGCTGCAGGGCCACGGTCAGCCCGGCCAGTCCGCTACCGATCACCAGGACATCGTAAGCCGTTCTTGGTTCCGCCATTTGGTTGCGCTTTTGCCAGCCTATCGGATAGGCTGCAAAGCTTCGCACGCCGCGCCACCCGCGGCAAATCACCCACCCACGATTGTCAGATTCCCGGAGCCGTGCGCGAACTCACGCCCCAGCGGAGTGTCTACAGCAGCAAGTACCGGCGCACCGACACAGGAGGGCGCCGGTGGCGATGAGCTCCGAGGAGTCGGACCGTGAGCTCGTGGAGCGTGTCCAGGCCGGTGATAAGCAGGCCTTTGACCTCCTCGTGCTGCGCTATCAGCAGAAGCTGGTCAAGCTCATCTCGCGTTACGTGCGCGATCCGCAGGAGGCGATGGACGTGGCTCAGGAGGCCTTTATCAAGGCCTACCGGGCGATACCCGGATTCCGGGGGGAGAGCAGCTTCTATACCTGGCTCTACCGGATCGGGGTCAACACGGCCAAGAACCACCTGGTTGCGCAGGGGCGCCGGCCACCGGACTCCGATGTCGATGCGCAGGACGCGGAGCGTTTTGACATCGACACCATGCTCCGCGAGCAGGATACGCCGGAGGCCGAAGCCTATCGGGACGAAGTCGAGCGCACGGTGGTCGAGGCCATCGCCGAGCTGCCGGAGGAGTTGCGTACCGCGGTCACGCTGCGGGAACTCGAGGGTCTGAGCTATCAGGAGATCGCTCAGGTCATGGAGTGCCCGGTGGGGACGGTACGCTCGCGCATCTTCCGGGCCCGAGAGGCGATCGACAAGCGACTGCGGCCGCTGACCGGCGAAGAGACATAGGGCATGGTGGCTTTCGGGGGATAAGGGTATGTCGGAAGAAGAACATCGGGACCGACTCGCAGAGCAACTCTCCGCGCTGGTGGATGACGAGTTGCCACGCGAGCAACGGGCGTTCCTGATGCGGCGTCTGGACCATGACGCCGATGCCCGCCTGCAGGTGGCGCGCTACTATCTGATGCGTGATGCGCTGCAGCGCAACCTGCCGCCGCAGCCCAGTACCGATCTGGTCGAGCGGGTGCGCGCGGGGCTGGCCGATGAGCCAGTCCACCATGTTCAGCGCGGCGCGGCTCGGCAGCCCGCAGCGCGGGATTGGCGCCGTCCGGCGTTCGGCGGTCTGATCGCCGCTAGTGTGGCGGCGGTGACCGTGCTCTGGTGGCAGGGTGGGGCGCCACCCGATGCTGGCACCGGGCCGACGGCCGGCAGCGGCGAACCGGCGACCGAGGTGGCCTCGCCGGCAGGCGGTGAGCGATCCATAGGCGGCACCACGGTTCGTCCCGTCACCCTGGGCGACAGTGGCGGACTGCCCTGGCCGGACAGCGACCGGGGCACAGCGGGAACCACCCGCGAACAGTCCTTTGATCCGGTGCCAGACGCCATGCCGTCCCGTTTGCATCGCTTCATGATCGATCACGCCGAGCAGGCCGAGTCCGACTACCCCGGCAGCATGCTTCATCAGGTACGGGTTCCGCAGCATGGGGATCCCTGATCGGGGCTGGTTCCGCGGCGCGCTCCTCTGCGCCGGTTTGCTCTGGGCCGCGCACGGCCAGGTCGCGCTGGCCGATGACAGCGGCCAGCGCGCGACCGATGATGGCCGCGAAGCGCTCAACCGCATGGTCGAGGCCCTCGATCAGCGCTCCTACGAAGGGATCTTCGTCTACGCCCGGGCCGGCGTCGTGGAGACCGTGCGCATCGTGCACCGCGCCGACGAGGCTGGTCGCCACCAGCGTCTGGAGATGCTCACCGGAGCCCACCGGGAGCTGGTGCGTACGCCCGAGGGTGCCCTGCTGGCTGGACCTGTCCCCGAGGGGGATCGACTGCGCGGCAGTGGCGTGGCGACCGCCTTGGGCGAAGGGTGGCCCAGGGCTGCCAGCATCTCCGATGAACTCTATCGTATCCGCATCGGTGGGGAAGGGCGGGTCGCCGGACGCCCGGTCCAGGTGATCTCCATCGAGCCCTTGGATCAGCTGCGCTACGGTCATCGTCTCTGGGTCGATGAAGAGAGCGGGTTGCCGCTCCAGGCCCAACTGCTGGACGGGCGCCGGGTCATCGAGCGCCTGCTGTTTACCAGCTTCCGCCTCCGCGAGGACATCGGCACCGAGGAGTTGGCCCCCAGCGGCGAGGCGCAGCAGCGGGTTGAGCGCCGCCCGGCTACAAAGACCGCAGACGGCCCCGAACCGGATTGGGAAGTGATCGACGTGCCCGCGGGGTTCTCCCGGATTGCCCACGGCCGGATACCGTCGGAGGAGCAAGGGCAGGATCCCATCGAGCACTTGCTGTTCAGCGACGGCCTGGCCACTGTGTCCGTCTATATCGCCCCGGAGCCGGAAGGTGATGAGGGGCGGGCGCGGGCCGGGGCGCTGCATGCCCACGAACGCCCCGTCGATGGCTATCAAGTCACGGCGATCGGCGACGTACCAGCCAAGACCGTCGAGCGTTTCGCGACTCGGACGCAGCGACGCTAAGACATCTCGGGAACAGTGGACCGGGCCAGGCGCCCCCGGGCAACAGGGTGAGGATCGATGGGTATGGCGAAACGTGAGTCAGTGCGGATCGCACTGGCTGTCGGTTTGGGGCTGGGTATCAGTGTCCCGGCGGCTGCCCTCGAGCTGCCGGATTTCACCGAGCTCGTCCGCGATAACAGTGCGGCGGTGGTGAACATCAGTACCCGGCAGGAGGCGCCAGCACAGCCGACCCCGGAGGGAATGCCGCCCGAAGGCATTGAGCCCCAGCAGGGTCCGGCGCCGCCGGCCACCGGGGCGCGCCAGGTCTCGACGCCCCATGGTGACGAGCTGCATCTCCCCGATCCCGGTGAGCAGCCTGGCCCGGGTCCCTTCGGCGAGGATGGGCAATCACTCGGTTCGGGGTTTTTGATCAGCGAGGACGGAGTCATCCTGACCAATCACCACGTCGTCGCCCGGGCGGAGGAGGTCATCGTCCGACTCGCCGATGGTCGCGAGCACGACGCGGAGGTGATCGGCTCCGACGAGCGCACCGATTTGGCCGTCGTCGAGATTGAGACCGACGATGAGCTGCCCACCGTCTCGGTGGGCAGCGCCGATGCACTTGAGGTCGGGGAGTGGGTCCTGGCCATCGGCTCGCCGTTCGGATTCGAGCACTCCGTAACCGCCGGAATCGTCTCGGCCAAGGGCCGTTCGCTGCCGCACGGGAACTATGTGCCTTACATCCAGACTGATGTGGCTATCAACCCCGGGAACTCCGGGGGGCCGCTGTTCAACCTCGACGGTGAGGTTGTCGGGATCAATTCGCAGATCTATAGCCGTACCGGCGGCTTCATGGGGCTGTCATTCGCGATCCCCATCGAGCTGGCGATGGACGTCGCCGATCAGCTCCGTGAGACCGGGGAGGTGCAGCGCGGGTGGCTCGGGGTCCTGATCCAGGACCTGACGCGTGATCTGGCCGAGGGGTTCGGCCTTGAGCGCCCCCGTGGGGCCCTGGTCTCGGAGCTGCTCGATGACAGCCCCGCCGCTGAGGCCGGCCTTCAGAGCGGAGACGTCATTCTGGAGTTCGACGGCGAGGTGGTGGAGAATTCCGCCGCCTTGCCGCCCATGGTCGGGCGGACCAGTATCGGGCGCAGGGTCGAACTGCTGATCCTTCGTGATGGCGAGACCAAGACCGTGGAGGTCGAAGTGGCTGCCCTGCCGGGCGAGGACGAACTCGCCGCCTCGCCCGGGAAGCAGGACCCTGCGGACCGCAAGGGCGGTGCCGACCTGGGGCTGCGGGTGGAGCCCGTGGACGATGCCACCCGGCAGGAGTTGGAACTGGAGGATGAGGGCGGAGTGCTCATCACCGGCGTCGAAGAGGGGCCGGCCGCCGAGGCCGGGCTGCGGGTGGGCGACGTGCTGGTCAGTTTCGATCGGGAGCCTGTGCACACGGCGGAGGACCTCAGCGACGGCGTGGCTGCCGTGGAGCCCGGCAGTACCGTGCCGGTGCTGGTGATCCGTGACGGACACCCGAGTTTTCTGGCATTACAAATGCCCTGAGGCCTCGAAACGAGTAGAATGTGGGCGCCGCCCGCACGCGGGTGGCGCTTTTCTTTTTGGTTGGAACCGGCGACAAGGCAGGACCGAGCAACGCATGGAGAATATCCGCAACTTCTCGATCATCGCCCACATCGATCACGGCAAGAGCACGCTCTCGGATCGATTCATTCAGGTCGCCGGGACGCTGAGCGAGCGCGAGAGCCGCGACCAGGTCCTGGATTCCATGGACCTTGAGCGCGAACGAGGCATCACTATCAAGGCGCAGAGCGTGTCGCTGAAATACCACGCGCGGGACGGGCAGGTCTACGAGCTGAACTTCATCGATACCCCGGGCCACGTGGACTTCTCCTACGAGGTATCTCGTTCGCTGGCCGCGTGCGAGGGAGCACTGCTGGTGGTCGATGCCTCCCAGGGGGTCGAGGCCCAGAGCGTCGCCAACTGCTATACGGCCCTCGAGCAGGACCTGGAGATCATCCCGGTGCTCAACAAGATCGACCTGCCGTCGGCGGAGCCTGAGGAGGTGCTCGAGCAGATCGAGGAAATCATTGGGCTGGACGGGGCCGAGGCGCTGATGGTCAGCGCCAAGACCGGTGAGGGGGTCGAGGATCTGCTCGAGGCCCTGGTCCAACGGGTGCCGCCGCCGAAGGGGCAGGCCGACGCGCCGCTCAAGGCCTTAATCATGGACTCCTGGTTCGATAACTACCTCGGCGTGGTGTGCCTGGCCCGGATCTTCGACGGCGAACTGCGCAAGGGGGACCGGATCCGCGTGATGGCCACGGACCGCGAATTTCAGGTGGATGATCTGGGCATCTTCACCCCTAAACGCACCCCGCAGGACCGGCTCGGTACCGGGCAGGTCGGCTATGTGGTCGCAGGCATCAAGGACATCGACGGTGCGCCGGTTGGTGCCACCCTCACGCGCGCTCAGGAGCCAGCCGAAACGCCGGTGCCCGGTTTCAAGCAGGTCCAGCCGCGTGTATTCGCCGGTCTCTTCCCCACCAGCTCCGACGACTTCGAGGCGCTGCGCACCGCCCTTGGCAAGCTACGGCTCAACGACGCCGCATTGAACTACGAGCCCGAAAACTCCCAGGCACTGGGGTTCGGTTTCCGCGTGGGGTTCCTTGGCATGCTCCACATGGAGATCATCCAGGAGAGGCTCGAGCGGGAGTACGATCTGGATCTGGTCACGACCGCACCGACCGTGGTCCACCACGTGATCACCCGCGACGGGCAGGAGCTGGAGATCGACAACCCGGCGAATCTGCCGCCGAACGCGGAGATCGAGGAGATCCAGGAGCCGATCATCGAGGCAAGTATCCTGGTGCCCCAGGAGTACGTCGGCAACGTCCTCGCCCTCTGCGAGGAGAAGCGGGGCGTCCAGAAAGAGATGCAGTACGTTGGCCAGCAGATCTCGCTAGTCTACGAGATGCCGCTCAGCGAGGTGGTCCTCGATTTCTTCGACCGCCTCAAGTCGGCGACGCGTGGTTTCGCTTCCTTCGATTACGAACTCAAGCGTTTTCAGGCCGACGATCTGGTCAAGCTCGATGTCCTGATCAACGGCGACCGCGTGGATGCGCTGTCGAATATCGTCCACCGGGATCACTCCTACCACCGCGGCCGGGCCCTGGTGGAACGGCTCAAGGAGATCATCCCGAGGCAGATGTTCGAGGTGGCCATACAGGCGGCCATTGGCGGGCAGATCATTGCACGCAGCACCGTCAAGGCGATGCGCAAGAACGTGACCGCCAAATGCTACGGCGGGGATGCGAGCCGCAAGCGCAAGCTCCTCGAGAAACAGAAGGAGGGCAAGAAGCGCATGAAGCAGGTCGGCAAGGTGGAGATCCCGCAGGATGCCTTCCTTGCCGTGCTGCGGGTCGATGACTCAAAGGATTAGTGGGCGCCCATGAACTTTGAAATCCTCCTTGTTGTGCTGACCCTGCTCACCGGCCTGGTGTGGGGCTGGGATCGGTGGCTGCGTCACCGCGAGAATATCGATCGTGACCGCGACCCGTGGTATATCGATCTGCCGCGCTCGCTTTTTCCGATCATCCTGATCGTGTTGCTGGTTCGCTCGTTCGTGGCCGAGCCGTTCCGCATCCCCTCCGGTTCGATGCTCCCCACGCTGCAGGCCGGCGATTTCATCCTGGTCAATAAGGCCTCCTACGGCATCCGTCTGCCCGTCCTGCGCAGCCGCCTGTTCGGGGATGGCGAGCCGGAGCGGGGCGAGGTCGCCGTGTTCCGCTATCCCGTTGACCCGGGCCAGGACTACATCAAGCGAGTCATCGGCCTGCCTGGGGACGAGATTCGGTATCAGGATCGGACGTTCTACGTTAACGGTGAGCGCCTGGAGCAGGAAGGGCAGGAGCGCTACGCCGGCCCAGGCGCTGACCCGGATCAACCCTCGGTCCTGCGCACGGAGCGGGTCTCCGGTCGCGAATACACCATCCTCCACCATCCGGCTTCCCAGTCGGCGGATTTCACGTACACGGTCCCCGAGGGTAAGTACTTCACTGTCGGGGATAACCGGGATCGCAGTGCCGACAGCCGGATGTGGGGCCCGGTGTCGGACGACTACCTGGCCGGGCGCGCGTTCCTGATCTGGATGAGTTGGGACAGCGAGGAGGGCGGGATCGCCTGGGATCGCATTGGCCAGCGGATCGAATAACCCATGTCCGATCTCGAACGCCTGCAACAGCGGCTCGATCACCGGTTCCGGGAACTTGACCGCCTCCAGGAGGCGGTCACGCACCGCAGTGCCGGCGGCCGCCACAATGAACGCCTGGAATTCCTGGGCGACTCGGTGCTGAATTTCGTCATCGCCCACGAGGTATTCCACCGGCGCCCGGGCGATAGCGAGGGTACGCTGTCGCGGTTGCGCGCAAGCCTGGTCAATCGCTCCAGCCTAGCGGCCATCGCGCGGGACATAGAACTGGGTGACCATCTTCGCCTGGGCGGCGGCGAACTCAAGAGCGGCGGCCACCGGCGTGACTCCATCCTGGCCGATGCCCTGGAGGCGGTGTTCGGCGCGGTTTACCTGGACGCGGGCTTCGAGACCGCGTCGCAAGTCATCATCGGCTTGTATCGTCCGCGACTGGAGAGCTTGCCGGAGCAGGCGGTGCTCAAGGACCCCAAGACTCGCCTGCAGGAGGTTCTGCAGTCGACGCGCCGTCCCCTGCCCGGCTACCAGGTGCTGGATGTCCGCGGACGAGCCCACCATCAGCGCTTTCAGGTCGAGTGCCGACTCAGCGACAGCGAGCAGAAAACGGTCGGTGAGGCCGGCAGCCGCAGGCAGGCCGAGCAGCGCGCCGCCGAGGCGATGCTCGTCGAGATCGGCGCCGAGTCGGCGGAAGGAGGAGGCTCCGGCCATGAGTAATGGATCAACCGAGGCGATTGCGACGCTCGAGCACAGCGGGCTGTGCGCACTGGTCGGTCGGCCCAATGTCGGTAAATCGACGCTGCTCAACGCCTTGCTCGGCGAGAAGGTGAGCATCGTCACGCGCAAGCCACAGACCACTCGGCACCGTATCCTGGGCGTTCTCAATCGCCCCGGATCCCAGACGGTGCTGGTCGATACGCCGGGCATGCACCAATCCGCCAAGCGTGCCCTGAATCGCCAGCTCAACCGGGCCGCCCACAGCGCGCTGGAAGATATCGATGTGGTCGTCTTCGTCGTCCGCGGAACAGAGTGGAAGGATGACGACCAGAGGGTCCTGGAACGCCTCACCGAGGTCGACGCCCCTGTCATTGCGGCGGTGAATCAGGTTGACCGGGTCCAGGACAAACGGCTGCTTTTACCACATCTGGAGTGGTTGGCCGCGAAACGGGAATTCGCGGCGCTGGTGCCGGTATCGGCTACCCGGAAAGAGAATCTCGATGCCCTCGAGCAGGAGATCATCCAGCAGCTTCCGGCGGGGCCACCCCTGTTCCCGGCCGACCAGATCACCGACCGGGACCTCGGCTTTCGCCTCGGTGAGTTAGTCCGCGAACAGCTCATGCTCAATCTCGGCGACGAACTTCCCTACACCACCACGGTGCAGATCGAGCAGCTCCATCGCGAGGAGGGTATGACCCGGCTATCGGCGGTCATCTGGGTCGAGACCGAGGGGCAGAAACCCATCGTGATCGGACGCGGGGGCGAACGACTCAAGAAAATCGGTCGCAGCGCCCGGTTGCAGATGGAGAATATGCTCGGCGAACGGGTCCACCTGGAGCTCTGGACCAAGGTCAAGGAGCAGTGGACGAACGATCGGCGGGCGCTCGACGAGCTCGGTTACACGGATTGAATGGATACCGCGCAGGGGCAGCCGGCCTGGGTGCTTCATCGGCGAGCCTTCCGCGAGAGCAGCACCCTGGTCGAACTGTTCAGCCGCGAGCACGGGCGTATCGGTGCAGTTGCCAACGGGGTGCGGCGACGGGGGTGGAGCGGGCAGCTTGAGCCTTTTATCCCGCTTCAGGTCGTCTGGAAAGGCCGCGGCGACCTCAAGACCCTGACCGAGGTCGAGCAAGCCGGACGCGGCTATGCGTTGCGTGGTGGGGCGCTGGCGTGTGGGTTTTACATGGCTGAGCTCCTGCTGGCGTTGACCCGGCGGGAGGACCCGCACCCGCTGACCTGGGAGCGTTACGCTATCGCCGTCGATTGTCTGGCTGGGGATGATGCGGAGCCCGCACTGCGGCGCTTCGAGCTCGCGCTCCTGGAGGAGAGCGGCTACGGCATGGAGCTGGAAACGGACGTCCACGGCCGGCCGGTTGTGCCGCAGTCCGCCTACCGCTACACCCCGGAGCGGGGCGCTGAGCCTGCGGGCACGGGCGAGGGCGGCGTGGAGGTCCGGGGGGCTACACTGCTGGCACTGGCAGCCACGGAGGGGCAGGGTTTGTCGCAAGAACCGGTGCGCAGCGAGGCGCGGCGGCTGATGCGGGCGGTGCTCCATCGACATCTGGGTGGGCGCCGGTTGCGCAGTCGCGAGATGTTCCGATCGCTGCGCGGTTGATGGGACGGCTTTCTGGGAGACCTATGTCCACGGGGCAAATTCAACTCGGTGTCAATATCGATCATGTGGCTACGCTGCGTCAGGCGCGCGGCACACGCTACCCTGACATCCTTCACGCCGCGGCGGAGGCCGAGCGCGGAGGGGCGGATGCGATCACGGTCCACCTGCGCGAGGATCGCCGGCACATTCAAGACCGTGACGTGGAGGAGCTGCAGCGGCATACGCAGACCCGGGTCAACCTGGAAATGGCGGTTACCGACGAGATGATCGGGATCGCCTCGCGGCTGGGTCCGGCGGATTGCTGCCTGGTGCCGGAACGGCGCGCCGAGTTGACCACCGAGGGTGGCCTCGACGTTGCCGGGGATGTGCAGCGCCTGGAGCAGGCTTGCCGCAGCCTGGGCGAGGCCGGCATCCGGGTGTCGCTGTTCATCGACCCCGATCCGGCCCAGATCGATGCCGCGGCGACCGCCGGGGCCCCGGTGATCGAACTCCACACCGGTGCTTACGCCGATGCCCCGGATGCCGCTACGCAGGGCCGCGAACTCGAGCGCCTGCGGACGGCGGCGTTACGGGCCCGTGATGCCGGACTGCAGGTCAATGCCGGGCATGGTCTGCACTACCATAACGTGGAGCCGGTAGCGGCACTCCCGGCCATGGCCGAACTGAACATCGGCCATGCCATTGTCGCCCGCGCGGTCTTCGAGGGGCTGGCGCCGGCCGTGGCGGAGATGAAGCGGCTCATGCGGTCGGCGGCGGCATGATTGCCGGCATTGGTACGGACATTGTGGCCGTGGTGCGACTGGAGCGTGCACTGGAGCGCCACGGTGAGCGACTCGCCCGGCGTGTTCTGGCGCCGGGCGAACTGCAAGGCTTCCAAGAGTCCGGCGGTACCGCGGCGTTCCTGGCGCGCCGATTCGCTGCCAAGGAGGCTGCCTCCAAGGCCCTGGGCACCGGGCTGAGCGATGGGGTGACGCTGCGCGATCTTGAGGTGGTCCACGATGCCCGGGGCAAGCCCTCGCTGCGCTTCCACGGCGCCGCCGCCGAGCGGGCCGCAGCCCTGCGGGTGAACGAGGCAGCCCTGAGCCTCAGCGACGAGCGGGAGTACGCCGTTGCCTTCGTGGTCCTCGTAACCGGCTGATCGACAGGGAGAGAAACGATGAACGTGCTCGCCTTTGATATCGAGACCGTTCCCGACCTGGCCGGCGGCCGGGTGGTCTACGGTCTGGACGGCCTCGAGGACACGGATGTCTCCCGGGCCATGGCGGCGCGACGCCGCCAGGAGACTGGAAACGAGTTCCCGCGACTGCACCTGCACCGGGTGGTGGCCATTTCGCTGGCCGGTCTGGTCGAGGGCCGTTTTCGCGTCTGGTCACTGGGCACCCCGGAGGATGGCGAGCAGATACTCCTCGAACGCTTCTTCGAGGGACTCGATCGCTATGTGCCCAATCTGGTTTCCTGGAACGGCAATGGCTTCGATATCCCCGTGCTGCACCATCGCGCTCTGATCAATGGGGTCAGTGCGCCGCGTTACTGGGAGACGGGCGACAACGATCGAGCCTTCCGTTTCAACAACTACCTCAACCGCTATCATGATCGCCACCTCGATCTGATGGACGTCCTCTCCTCGTTCCAGATGCGGGGTGCCGCACCGCTGGACGAGGTGGCCACGCTCTGCGGTCTGCCCGGCAAGATGGGCATGAGCGGCGGCGCGGTAGCCGATGCCGTCGCCCGGGGCGAGATCGAGGCGGTGCGCAACTACTGCGAGACCGACGTGCTCAATACCTATTTGCTATACCTGCGCTTCCAGTACTTCCGCGGCGCCCTGGACCGCGAAGACTACCAGCGCGAGACCGACCGGGTGGCTGCGGCGTTGGAAGCCACCGATCGTCCCCACCTGAGCAGCTTCCTGGAGGCCTGGCGTGGGGCGTAAACGGCGTATGTCCCGCGAGCCGGTGGAGGCCCGTATCGAGGGCATGGCCCACGAGGGGCGCGGGATCACCCACGATGCCCAGGGGCGGCCGGTTTTCGTCGATTTCGCCCTGCCGGGCGAGCGGGTTCGCTACCGGTATACCAAGCTGCGCCGTCAACGGGCCGAGGCGACGGCGATCGAGATTCTCGAGCCGGCGGCCGAGCGGATCGCACCGCATTGTGACCATTTCGGCACCTGCGGCGGGTGCGCGCTGCAGCATCTTCCCCCGGAGGCGCAGATCGCCCACAAGGAACGGGTCCTGCTCGAGCAGCTACAGCGCATCGGTGGTGTCGAACCGGAGCAGCGTCTGGCACCGCTGACCGGGCCGGTCTGGGGGTACCGGCGCAAGGCGAGGCTAGCCGTCAAGCACGTGCCTAAGAAGGGTGGGGTGCTAGTCGGCTTCCGCGAGAAGCACAGCCCGCTCGTGGCGCCGGTGGACAGTTGTCCGGTGCTCGACCCGCGGGTGGGTGAGCGCATGCAGGACCTGGCCAGTCTGGTCGGCTCCCTGTCGATCCCGGACCGCATTCCCCAGATCGAGGTAGCCTGCGGGGACGCGCGCGCGGCGCTGGTGCTGCGCCACCTGGCGCCGCTCACAGACAGCGATCTGGATCGGCTGAGTGAGTTTGCCGCAGCCACCGGCTTGGCCATCCTCCGTCAGCCGGGGGACGAATCCACGGTGACGCCGGTGGCGCCGCAGTCGGCGCTGGACCTAAGCTACGCCCTGCCGCCCTACGATGTCGAAGTGGCGTTCTTACCCACGGACTTCACGCAGGTCAATGCCCCCATCAACGTGGCCATGGTCGAGCAGGCTCTGGAATGGCTGCAGCCGCGGCCGGGCAGACGCATCCTCGACCTGTTCTGCGGGGTGGGCAACTTCACGCTGCCGTTGGCGCGAGAAGGGGCCGCGGTGACCGGCATCGAGGGCGAGGCGGGACTGGTCCGCCGCGCCGAGGAGAATGCGGCCACCAACGGCCTGGACGCCTCCTTCGCCGTGGCCGATCTCGCCAGCGAGGAGGGCACCCGACAGGCGGCGGGACACTATGACGCCGTCCTGCTGGACCCGCCACGCTCTGGTGCCCAGGAGGTTCTTCCCGCGGTTGCCGGCACAGGCGCTAGCCGGGTGGTCTATTGCTCCTGTGGCCCCGCAACGTTGGCCCGCGATGCCGGGATCCTTGTCGCCGAGCACGGCTTCCGGCTGAAGGCGGCGGGTATTATGGACATGTTCCCGCACACCGCCCATGTCGAGAGCTTCGCGGTTTTCGACCGTGACTGAATCGAGGGAGTAAAGGAATGGCCCACCGTTTCGAGATCCTCGGTCGTGACCCCTGCCATGAGGGGTTCCTCCGTTTGGACCGGATCCGTCTGCGTCACGCCAGGTTTGAGGGCGGCATGACGCCCGAGTTGACGCGGGAGTGTCTGGTCCGTGGCTTGGCCGTTGGCGTCCTGCCTTATGATCCCGAGCGCGACGAGGTCATCCTGGTCGAGCAGTTCCGGGTCGGGGCCATCGACGACAATCGCGGCGCCTGGATCACCGAGACCATCGCCGGCATCGCGGAACCTGGGGAAGATCCGCGCACAGTGGCCATCCGCGAGGCGCGGGAAGAGGCCAACGTGGTCATTGAGGACCTGCGCCCGATTGCGGACTACCTGCCCAGCCCCGGCGGCAGCACGGAGCGGGTCGTGCTTTACTGTGCCCGCTGCGATACCAGTGAGGCCGGCGGTGTCCACGGGCTCGACGAGGAGCACGAGGATATCTGGACCCATGTGCTCCCGGCCGACGAGGCCATCGGACAGGTGGCAGAGGGCCATTATCGGGCCGCCATGCCGGTGATTGCGCTACAGTGGCTGGCTCTCAACCGCCGTCGTCTGCGCGAGGAGTGGACCGAGGGGGCCTGGTCGGACCATCTCTGGTCCGCTGAGGATCCCGACTAGCGCCCGGAGCAGCAACGTCACCGGGCCCACCCGGGGCCGGGCCGCAAGGGCCCGGCGCACCCGGCGCAGAGGCGGCGAGCGGCTACACTGCGCGGGCCTGGGCCGCGGCATTGCCCAGGTAGGTTCGCGGGGTTAGCCCGCGCAGCTGATCCTTGGCTTCCTCCGGTAGGTCGAGCCCCTCGATGAATGTGCGGACCGCGTGCTCATCGATCCGGCGACCACGCGTGAGTTTCTTGAGCTGCTCATACGGTTCCTCGGCCCCGTAGCGGCGCATCACCGTCTGGATCGCCTCGGCCAATACCTCCCAGGCAGCCTCTAGGTCGTCGTCGAGGCGGTGGGGGTTGGCCTCCAGCTTGCCGATACCTTTCTCAAGGGACTTCAGGGCAATGAGTGTGTGGGCGATGCCCAGGCTCACCGTGCGCAGGGCCGTGGAGTCACTCAGATCCCGCTGCCAACGGGATACGGGCAGCTTGCGAGCCAGGTGCTCAAGCAGCGCTGACGAGACCCCCAGGTTCCCTTCGGCATTCTCGAAATCGATCGGATTGACCTTGTGGGGCATGGTCGAGGAGCCGACCTCGCCGGCAACGACCCGCTGTCCGAAGTAGCCGAGCGAGATATACCCCCACACGTCGCGGCTGAGATCCAGCAATACGGTATTGACCCGGCTGATGGCATCGAACAACTCGGCGATCCAGTCGTGGGGCTCGATCTGCGTGGTATAAGGGTTCCACCCCAGCCCCAGACCCTCGACGTAGCGCTGCCCCAGGGCAGGCCAGTCCACCTCCGGGTACGCGATCAGGTGGGCGTTGAAGTTGCCCACGGCGCCGTTGATCTTGCCCAGCGGCTGGACATCCGCCAAGCGCTGCCGCTGCTCGCGCAGCCGATGCACCACGTTGGCGATCTCCTTGCCCAGCGTTGTGGGCGAGGCCGTCTGACCGTGCGTGCGCGAGAGCATGGGCTGCTCAGCCTGGGCATGGGCGAGCTCACGCAGCTGCTCGATGGTGGCGTCCAGCGCCGGCAGTAAGACCTCGTCGCGGGCACCACGGAGCATGCACGCCCAGGCCAAGTTGTTGATGTCCTCGGAGGTGCAGGCGAAGTGCACAAACTCGGCGCGCTGCGCGAGCTCTTCGTGCGCGGTGAGCCGCTCCTTGAGATAGTACTCGACGGCTTTGACGTCGTGGTTGGTGGTCGCCTCGATCGCCTTGATTTGCCGCGCCTGCTCGGTGTCGAAACCGGCCAGCAGCTCCTCCAGGAAGGTGGTGGCATCGGCCGACAGCGGCGGGACTTCGGCGATTCCCGGCTCGTTAGCCAGGGCCTGCAGCCAGCGGACCTCGACCACCACTCGGTGACGAATCAAGCCGTACTCGCTGAGCAACGGCCGCAGGCTGTCGGTCTTGTCGGCGTAGCGCCCATCGATCGGCGCGAGTGCGGTCAGGGTATCCAGCTCCACGGGTAAGGGTCTCCGCTGCCAATTCCGGCCGCGTATTCTACAATGCCTGTTCGCCTTTTTGTGGGCCTGATCGCCCCTCGCTATTGAGCAGGAGAGAGAGCCAATCTATGACTCAAGACGGTTACCGGATCGAACGCGACAGCATGGGTGAACTCCAGGTCCCGTCGGACGCCCTGTACGGCGCGCAGACGCAGCGTGCGGTGCAGAACTTCCCGATCAGCGGGCAGCCCATGCCGCGGCCCTTCATCCAGGCGCTGGGGCTGATCAAGGCGGCCTGCGCGCGAGCCAACCGCGACCTCTCCGGTCTCGATCCGACCGTCGCCGAAGCCATTGCGGAGGCGGCCGAGGCCGTCGCAAGGGGCGAGTACGACGACCATTTCCCCATCGACGTCTTCCAGACCGGCTCGGGCACCTCGAGCAACATGAACGCCAACGAGGTCATCGCCCGGCTGGCCAGTGACCGGGCGGGCTGCCCCGTCCACCCCAACGATCACGTCAACATGGGGCAGAGTTCCAACGACGTCATCCCGACGGCAATCCACGTCAGCGCCGCCCTCGAGGTTCACGATCGGCTGCTGCCGGCACTGCGCCGACTGGCGGACACCATCGAGCAGCGCGCCACCGAGCTTGAGGATGTCACTACCACCGGTCGGACTCACCTGATGGATGCCATGCCGGTGACCCTGGGGCAGGAGCTCTCGGGCTGGGCCGCGCAGATCCGCAACGGGGTCAGCCGCATCGAGGCTGGCCTGCCGAGGCTGCACGCCCTGGCCCAGGGGGGCACCGCCGTGGGCACCGGCATCAACGCCCCGGCAGAGCTGGGTGAGCAGGTCTGTCGGCGGCTTGCCGAAGCCAGCGGCGTACCCTTCGCCCCGGCGCCGAACCGCTTCGAGGCCCTGTCGAGCCAGGATGCCGCGGTGGAGCTATCCGGACAATTGCGCACCGTGGCGGTCTCTTTGATGAAGATCGCCAATGACCTGCGCTGGATGAACAGCGGCCCGTTGGCGGGGCTGGGCGAAATCAGCCTCCCGGCCCTGCAGCCCGGATCGAGCATCATGCCCGGCAAGGTCAATCCGGTCATCCCGGAGTCGGTGGCTATGGTCGCGGCACAGGTCATGGGTAACGACACCACCGTCTCGGTGGCGGGCCAGTCCGGGAACTTCCAGCTTAATGTCATGCTGCCCGTGATCGGCTACAACGTGCTGCAGAGCATCGATCTTCTCACCAACGCGTCGACGGTCCTCGGGCAGGACGCCATTGCCGGGTTTACCGTTAACGAGGACAACCTGCGCGCCGCTCTGGACCGCAACCCGATTCTTGTGACGGCCCTGAACGCCGTGATCGGTTACGAAAAGGGCGCCGAGATCGCCAAGCAGGCGTATCGGGAGGGGCGGCCGGTGATCGAGGTGGCCCGCGAGATGACCGACCTCTCGGAGGCAGAGTTGCAGCGCCTGCTGGACCCTCGGGAGCTGGCACGCGGCGGCATCCCGGGCCAGCGACAGTAACCGCCCGGCCGGGATGCCCGGCGCCTGGATCGGTCTACCCCCGGACCCGGTCCAGGCGCATCAGTTGCTGTTCCTCGCCCGGGGCGGTACCGGGGTCGAGGTAGATCCAGCGCAACAGGAAGTCGGCCGGGCGCTCAAGGCCTGCACCTTCGATGATGGTCTCGAACGCACCTGGCTTGCCGCCGATGATCCGGTGGCGGACGGTTTTGAAGAGTGTATCGAGGCTCCCGTCCGAGACCAGAGTATGTGCCACTTGGGGACCGGCGACCGAATACACCCGGGCATACCCAAGTGCGCCGAGCGTCTCGCGCACCTGCTGACCCGTCACTCGCCCGCCGGGGAACCGGGCCGCCACCTCGGCTCCCACCTCACGATGACACTGCAGCCGTTCCGCTGCTGTATCTTCCGGGACGAACAGCCAGATTCGTCGCCCCTGCTCGCGCAGCAGGGACGGGATCCGAAAATCCGCTGAACCGGAAACAACCGCCACATCCGGTTGCGGCTGCATCCCGTGATCCCGCCGCCACTGCTGCAGGTCGTTGAATGCCGGGCCCACCGGAAGGATATCCTGGGCAAAGCCCCCCTCGAGTTCCCGCAGGTAACGCCCGCTGGTGATCAGGCAGTCCGCTCGCGCGGCGAGCTCCTGGAAGAGTCGCCAGTCACGGGCATTAGCCACCGTATCTGGCACGCGGCAACCGGGGCCGACATCAAGGCTGATGCGCCCGTCCAGGCTGGTGACAAAGTTGGCGTAGACCCATGGCGTATTGCCGCTCCCCTCCGGGAGAGGGGTGTCGAGGTAGAGGCCTTCGAGGTCGACGGAACCTGTTGATTCGAAAGGATACAATCGCTGAAGCCGGGGGTGTGGGGTAGGGTCCATGCAGGTGACGGCCTGATCAGTTTGGGTTGCCCGAATGTAACACGCTCTACAGAATAGCCGAGTATCCCGAGCGGTTTCGAGGTGGGTGGATGATTCGCATTGTTCTGGCAGACGATCACCGCCTGGTCCGGCAGGCCATCGAGGGAATGCTCCGGGATATCCCGGACCTCCAGATCGTTGAGCAGGTACAGAACGGCGAGCAGGCCCTGTCTGCAGTGCGCGAGTATGAGCCCGATGTGGTTCTCATGGATCTTCAGATGCCAGGCATGGGGGGGATCGAGGCCACACGGCGCTTGTCCCGTAGCCACCCGAAGGTCGGCGTGATCGCGGTCACCATTTATGACTCGGGGCCCTATCCGGCCCACGCGCTGCGGGCGGGCGCCAGGGGATATGTGCACAAGGGGGCGGACCGGGAAGAGTTGATCGAGGCTATCCGCTCGGTCTACCTCGGACGCCGTTATATCTGTTCGGAGGTCGCCCGGCACGTGGCCCTGGTCAGCCTGGACGGCACCGGCGAGAGCCCGTTCGATGGTCTGACTTCCCGCGAGTTCGAGGTGCTGATGCGCATCCTCAACGGACAGCGGGGGACCAGCATCGCCAAGGAGCTGTGCCTGAGCCCCAAGACCGTGAGCACCTACCGCGGTCGTCTCTACGAACGGCTGGGCGTGCGTAACGATGCCCAGTTGACGCGGGTTGCCCTCGACTACGGTCTGCTTGACTCCAGGCCCCCCGAGTCCTGAGCGTTTCCTCGCCTGCGGGTGGCGGTCGGGGGTGTCACGGGCCGCGGCTGTTGCCCGCGCGCCTGGTGCCGGCGCGGCCGCCATGACTCCGACTGTGTTCCGCTCCGGTGGACAGTGGCTGAAGGAGCGGGTACAACACCCGGACTCTCCAGAACCGGGGTTCCGGGGGGCGACGGCAGGCGGTCAGACCGGCTCAACAGCAGGGCAGGGCATGGAACGGGATGAGCAAGGGTTCGGCAGAGCAGATCTCCGGGCGTGAGGCGTTGCGCGAGCGGGTCCGCAGCCTGCCGGAGCGGCCGGGCGTTTACCGCATGCTCAGCGCCGAAGGCACCATCATTTACGTCGGTAAGGCCCGCAATCTGCGTCGGCGCGTCTCCAGCTACTTTACGCCGTCCCGCAAGACGCCCAAGACGGAGCGGCTCGTCCAGCTCATTGCCGATATCCAGATCACGGTGACGCACACCGAGGCCGAGGCGCTGATCCTGGAGAACAACCTGATCAAAGAGCACCGGCCGCGCTATAACGTCCTGCTGCGGGACGACAAGTCGTACCCGTATATCTACCTCTCCAGTCATCAACAGTTTCCGCGGCTAGGCTACCACCGGGGCGGCCGGAAGGGGGCGGGCCGATTCTTCGGGCCTTACCCGAACTCCACCGCCGTGCGCGAGACGCTCGGTCATCTGCAGAAGGTCTTCCCCATACGGCAGTGCCGGGACACGTTCTTCCGGAACCGCTCGCGCCCCTGCCTGCAGTACCAGATCCGACGCTGCACGGCGCCCTGTGTCGGGTACATCAGCGAGGAAGACTATCGCCGCGAGGTGCGGGACGTGGAGCTCTTCCTGGAAGGGCGCTCCGGCGAGGTCATTGCCGAGCTGGTCGAGCGCATGGAGGAGGCCGCGGAGAACCTGGCGTTCGAGCAGGCGGCGCGCCTGCGTGACCGCATTGCCAATCTCCGGCACATCCAGCAGCGGCAGTACGTCGCGCAGGACCGGGACGACGACATGGATGTGGTTGCCTGCGTGGCAGAGGGGGATACGGCCTGCGTTCAGGTTTTTTTCATTCGCGGCGGCAACAGCCTGGGCAACCAGTCGTACTTCCCCAACGTGCCGGGAGGCAGTCGCGAGACCGATATCCTGGCAAGCTTTCTGGCTCAGCACTACATCGGCCGTGCCGCCCCCCCAGAGGTCGTGATCAATCGCCCGGTCCGCGAGCAACGCCTGCTTGAAGAGACCCTGCGCACCCCCTCTGGCGGCGCGGTGGCGATCCGCCATCGTGTGCGCGGCGACCGTCGCCGCTGGGTCGAGATGGCCGAGGAGAATGCCCGCTACGCCCTGTCGGCACGCAGTGCCTCCACGTCCAGCCAACGCAAGCGCTACGGCGCGCTTGCCGAGATCATCGACAGCGACATGCCGCCGGAGCGGATCGAGTGCTTCGACATCTCCCACACCGGCGGCGAGGCAACCGTGGCCTCCTGCGTGGTCTTCAATCAGGAGGGGCCGGTCAAGAGCGACTATCGTCGCTTCAACATCCGCGATGTAACGGCCGGCGACGACTATGCGGCCATGCACCAGGCGCTGACGCGGCGCTACCGGCGCGTGCAGAGCGGCGAGGCACCGCTGCCCGACCTCTTGCTAATCGATGGAGGAAAGGGGCAAGTTGCACAGGCACGGGAAGTCCTCGACCAACTGGGTATCGACGGCGTCGCCCTGATGGGGATCGCCAAGGGGCCGGAGCGTCGCCCCGGTGAGGAGACCCTGCTGCTCGATGACGGGGAGCGGGAACTCGAGTTGCCGGCGGATTCGCCGGCGCTTCACCTGTTGCAGCAAGTGCGTGACGAAGCCCACCGCTTTGCGGTCAGTGGTCATCGCCAGCGCCGCGGCAAGGCACGACGGGAGTCGATCCTGGAAGAGATCCCAGGACTGGGGCCGAAACGCCGCCAGAGCCTGCTGAAACACTTCGGGGGGATGCAGGGAATCCGCCAGGCGGGCGTCGAGGACCTGGCCTGCGTGCCCGGCATCAACCGCTCGCTCGCTCAACGGATCTACGACACGTTCCACGGCTAGGACACCATCATGACGCTGACTCTGCCCACCGCGCTCACACTGTTCCGCATCGTGCTGATCCCGGTCTTCGGGCTCTGTTTCCTCCTGCCTCCGCCGTGGACCAACCTGCTCACCGTGGCCGTGTTCGCCTTAGCGGCGATCACCGACTGGCTTGATGGGTACCTGGCCCGCCGACTCAACCAGTCGTCGGATTTTGGCGCGTTCCTGGACCCGGTGGCGGACAAGCTTATGGTGGCCGTAGCACTGGTTGCCCTCGTGGCGGTCTACCCCGGACTCTGGATGGCGATCCCGGCGGCGGTGATCATTGGTCGCGAAATCGCGGTCTCGGCATTGCGCGAGTGGATGGCGGAGATCGGCAAGCGGGCTAGTGTAGCGGTGAACCAGATGGGCAAGCTGAAGACGGCCGCGCAGATGGCGGCCATCCTCATGCTACTCTATCGCGAACCCATCCTCGGGATACCGATTCCCGAGATCGGATTCATTCTGGTCTGGATGGCGGCACTTCTGACCCTCTACTCCGCCTACGTCTACATGCGAGCGGCGATGGAGGTCCTAGACTGACACGTGGATGGGACGGGCAGGACGCGGGCGACTAGGCCGCCTTCGGCCGCCGGCACCCCGCCGCCGGTTTGAGCCGGCCCTTCGAGGGGGCATCGTTTGGTGCCGACAGCCATCGAGTTGCGGGATCGGGGTAGAGGCCGCGTAGGCGCGGCAAGGCGCCCGGCATGGTGCCCAGGGCCGGACTCGAACCGGCACGGCATAAGCCTGGCGATTTTAAGTCGCCTGCGTCTACCAGTTCCGCCACCTGGGCAGGCGGGGGATCGACTTCGCCATGACATTTGGAGGGGGCGATAGCCGATGGGGAAAGGTGTGGAGGCTAGGGCGGGAATCGAACCCACGTACACGGCTTTGCAGGCCGCTGCATCACCACTCTGCCACCTAGCCAGCGCGTCGCATGATAGCGATACAGTGCTCCGAGGGCAAGGGGGCTACTCCAGGTCGAAGCCGACGAGCACGGCGATTTCCGCCTGATCAGGCAGATCCTCCCGCTGCTCGATCAGCTGATTGCCCGGGAGGGCGCGGGCGATCTCCCGAGCCCGTTCGGCGTGCCCCGGCCGATAGAGGATCTTTGTGCGGTCCCGGCGGGCCACGTCGTCCTCCTCACGGGCTTCCGCAACCGATAGCTCAAGGGTCTCCAGGGTATCGACGACCAGGGCTGTCAGTTCCGGTATACCGGAGTGGTTCAGCACGACAACGCCTCCGGTCGCCTCGGGTTCGGGAACCTCGGGACGCGTCAGCAGCCGGCGCTCAATATCCCCCACCCGCCGATCCAGGCGCTCGATCGCTGTCTCGTTGGCGGCAATACGCTCGCGGAGGCTATCCAGATCGCGATCCGGCGGGCGATGCCGGTACGTCCACGTAGCGAAGATCGCCCGCTCGGGCTCAGCGTTGCGCTGCACGGTATCGAACTGAGCCAGGAACTGGAGCTCGGAGTTGCGCGTGATGCGAAACCGAATGCCCGGACGGAAGGACAGGCTCTGCTGATCCCGAGTCGTCGATCCCAGCCCCTGGGTGCCGCGGATCCCGAGATAGGGCTCGGCATCGATGTCGGTATCCAGACCCACACCGGCCTCGGCGGTTAGCCGATTCGCCAGCCGATAGTCGAGGTCGCCGCTGCCGGGATCTTGGCGGTGGTCGTGGCGCGCGAGAGCGCCGCGGAGGTAGAAGGCTCCGGGGACCAGCCAGTCCTCGCCCCGGAAATCGGCACTGACCCCGTAGTTGTGCGATCCGCTCCCAACTCGCTCCCCGGAGTCTGCCGGGTCGACGGTGGTGTAGCCCCGCAGCACCGCCCGGCGACGCCCGTCGTCGTGGATCCGGAAGGAGAAGTCGGTACGGAACGAGCTGCGCAGAGCGTACTCGTCCTCTTCAAGGTCGTGCCGGTAGGGAACCGTGATCGCGACGTCGAAAGGCCCCGGAAGACCGGCGCGCAGCGTGGGCAGGATATCCATGGTCGTGCCCTGGCCCGCGCCGAAATAGCTGAATCCCAGGGTCCCGCGTGCATCGACTTGCCCGGGGTCCAGAACTTGCGTATCGGGGAGGGTCGGCCCGGCCACGGCGCTTGCCGCCGTGGCCAGGGCCGATGCGGCCACGCCCCCTCGCCAGAGCCTCCTACAGCACGCGGCTATAGCGCTTGCCCTCATTGGCTTCGCGCTCCAGGTAGGCATCGAAGGCCATGGCGACGTGGCGGAGCATTAACCGCCCTCTCGGAAGTACCTGAAGGTGGCGGTCGTCCATCTCCATCAGCCCGTCTTCAACCAGCGGCTGCAGCCGTTCCAGGGCATCGGCGAAGTACTCGTTGAAGTTGATGCCGTGCCGCGCCTCAATGTCCGCGTAATCGAGACGGGAGTGGCACATGACCTCGATGATCACCTCCCGGCGTAGCAGATCATCCTCGTTCAGCTCGTAGCCGCGGAAGACCGCCAGGTCGCCGTTGGCGATGCGCTGCTGGTACTCCTCGGGATCCCGCAGGTTCTGGCTGTAGGTGTTGCCGATCTTGCCGATGGAAGTGGACCCCAGGGCGATCAGGTCGCACTCGGCACGTGTGGAGTACCCCTGGAAGTTACGGTGCAGGGTGCCTTTCTTCTGCGCCACGGCCAGTTCGTCATCGGGCAGGGCGAAGTGATCCATGCCGATGAAGACGTAACCGGCCTCGGTGAGTTTCTCGATGGTGCGCCCAAAGATGGTCAGCTTGTCCTCGGGACCGGGCAGCTCGTCCTCGTTGATCTGCCGCTGGATCTTGAACAGGTGCGGCAGGTGGGCGTAGTTGTAGATCGCCAAGCGCTCAGGGCGCAGTTCAATGACCTCGTCCAGGGTCTCCTCGAAGGATTCCACCGTTTGCTTGGGGAGGCCGTAGATGAGATCGACGTTGGTCGAGCGGAACCCGTGTCGCCGGCCTTCCTCGATGATCGAACGGCAGAGTTCGGCACTCTGTACGCGGTTGACCGCTGCCTGCACGTCCTCGTTGAAGTCCTGAACGCCTACGCTCATGCGGTTGAAACCGAGCTCGGCGAGGCGACCGATATCCTCGAGCTGCACGTCGCGCGGGTCGATCTCGATGGAGAACTCCCGGTGATCGGTGTCGTCGAGGGTGAACTGCTCGCGCAGCTTCTCGACCAGGCGGCCCAGATCGTCGACCGTGAGGTAGTTGGGGGTGCCGCCTCCCAGGTGCAGTTGCTCAACGCGTCGGTGGTCTCCGAAAAGTTGTGCCTGGAGCTCGATCTCCCTGAACACGTGCTCCAGGTACTCCTGGGCGCGGCCGTAATTCGCCGTCACGATCTTGTTGCACGCGCAATAGAAGCAAACATTGCGGCAGAACGGCACGTGCACATAGACCGACAGGGGGTTGGGTTGATCCGCCTCGTTGGTGGCCCGGGCTGCCGCGGCGTAAGCCTGGGCGTCAAACCCTTCATGGAATTGGGGCGCCGTCGGGTACGACGTATAGCGCGGTCCGCTTACATCGTAGCGGCGCAGCAAATCGCGATCGAAGTCAAGCCGTTGTTCCATAAGAGACCTTTACGCCCTAATCGCTTGGAGGCCAGCGGCGCCGGGGTGCCGGCACCGCCCCGTTCAGCCGTCGAAACGGCGTAGTGCCAGCGTTGCGTTCGTACCACCGAAGCCGAAGCTGTTGGTGAGCACGGTAGTCAGCTTAACCCCCTCGCGCGTCTCGGTGACGATGGGCACGTCACCTGCCTCGGGGTCGAGCTGCTCGATGTTGATCGAGGGCGAGATAAACCCTTGCTCCATCATCAGGAGCGAGTAGATGACTTCCTGGACCCCGGTGGCGCCCAAGGAGTGGCCGGTCAGCGACTTAGTCGATGACATCGGCGGCATGCTGTCCCCGAAGACCTCCCGCGTGGCCTCGAGCTCGGTGATATCGCCGGCCGGGGTGCTGGTGCCGTGGGTATTGATGTAGTCGACCGGCCCTTCGACGTCTTCGAGGGCCTGGCGCATGCAGCGCGCCGCCCCCTCTCCGGACGGGGCGACCATGTCGTAACCATCGGAGGTCGCTCCGAAGCCAACCAACTCGGCGAGGATCGGAGCGCCACGCGCCTGGGCATGCTCAAGCGACTCGACCACGACCATACCGCCCCCGCCGGCAATCACGAAGCCGTCGCGGCTGGCATCGTAAGGGCGGGATGCCTGCTCGGGGGTGTCGTTGTACTTGGTCGACAACGCGCCCATGCCGTCGAATAACTGGGTCAGCGACCAGTGCTCCTCTTCACCGCCCCCGGCGAAGATCAGATCCTGTTTGCCCAACTGAATCTGCTCCATGGCCGCCCCGATGCAGTGAGCACTGGTCGCACAGGCAGAAGTGATGGAGTAATTGAGGCCCTTGATCCGGAACGGTGTCGCCAGGCAGGCCGAGACGGTGCTCCCCATGGTGCGCGTGACGCCGTAAGGGCCGATCTTGCGGACCCCACGGCTGCGCAAGGTCTCGGTGGCGCTAACGATATTCGCTGTCGACGCGCCGCCTGAACCGGCGATCAGGCCAACACGCGGGCTCGAGATGGAATCGTAGTCCAGGGCCGCATCGGCGATCGCCTGGTCCATGGCGATGTAGCTGTAGGCGGCGGCATCGCCCATGAAACGCAGGGATTTGCGGGGGATGTGATCTTGGAGATCGATGTCGCAGCTGCCGGCGACGAGGCTGCGCAGGCCGACCTCCTCGTACTCGGGCTGGTAACGAATCCCGGACCTGCCGGCCCGCAAAGACGCCGTGACTTCATCGCGGCTGTTGCCGATGCACGACACGATGCCCAGACCGGTAATTACCACTCGACGCACGATATTCCTCCTGTCACTCTTGGCGTCCGCGCCTGATCCTATGCCCCGTTCAGCTCGCCGGTGTTCTGGAAGAGCCCGACTTTCAGATCAGTAGCTTCGTAGATCGTCTCGCCGTCGACAGACACGCTGCCATCGGCGATCCCCATGACCAGCCGGCGGTTGATCACGCGCTTCAGCGCCACATTGTACGTAACCAGCCGATTGTCCGGGAGTATCTGTCCGGTAAATTTCACCTCGCCGCAACCCAGCGCGCGACCGGCCCCGTTGCCTCCGATCCAGCCGAGGTAGAAGCCGACCATCTGCCAGAGTGCATCGAGACCCAGACAGCCGGGCATCACCGGATCACCCGGGAAGTGGCAGCGGAAAAACCAGAGTTCCGGATGGATGTCCAGCTCAGCGACCACCTCACCCTTGCCGTACGTCCCGCCGTCATCATTGATCCGGGTGATGCGGTCGAACATGAGCATGTTCGGGCTCGGGAGCTGGGGGTTCCCCGGGCCGAAGAGCCGGCCATGACCGCTGAGCAGGAGTTCGTCTCGGTTGTAGCTGTGTTGCTTGACCATGCGACCTTCTTGGAGAGTTCAGCGTCGAAAGAGAGGGCGGTTTTGCGCCGGTGCGGCCGCTATCGTACACACTCCCGTCTGAACTAGCCACGCACCCGCTGCCGCACTCGGGCAAAAAAAACCCGGCCCTGCGTGGGGGGCCGGGGTGGTTCGGCGCGCGGCCAGGGGCCGAGCGTTCAGCCGCCTTCGCGCTCATGGATCTTGGACGAGACCTGGTCGCGCAGTTCCGGATCCATGTCCATGGCATTGGCGATCTCAGAGTACTCGGGAACGCTCAGGCCGTTGTCCTCGATCGCCGCCACCATCTCATCGTTGGCCTGCTCCTGCAGCTCGCGAGCGTCCTCGGCGCCATCGGTACCCTCGATCTCGGAGGTGTACTGCTCTTGGATGTCGATGATGTCCAGATAAGCGTCAACAAAGCGCTCGATCTGGTCGCTGCTGAAGGTGGCCTGGTCAGGCTCCGGCTGGGCCATGCCCGGGTCCTGCTGCTGCATGCCGGGGTCCTGTTGCCCCATCCCCGGATCCTGCTGCTGCATACCGGGATCCTGCTGCCCCATGCCCGGATCCTGCTGGGCCTGGGCGCTCACGCTGAACACCAGCGCCAGGGCAGCTGCCGTGGCAGGGAGCTTGATCCACTGTTGGTTCTTCATGCTGAGGACTCCTCTTGCACCATTACCGAATGTACATGCCGCCGCGACACAGCCGGTCTGCCGTCCGGTCCCGGCGCGCTGCCTGGTGCGACATCACCAGGCCCGCTCAGGTTCCCGCCCGGCCATCGATGCCAGCCTCAGGAGACGACGCAACGGCCGGGCTTCGGGTAGAATCGTACGGTTTCATGATGCGCGGATTCACCCCGTTCAGGAGACCCGATGCAAGACGTGGCCACCGAGGCAGCGAAGCGACGCACCTTCGCCATCATCTCGCACCCCGACGCCGGCAAGACCACACTGACCGAGAAATTGCTCTATTACGGGGGCGCCATCCAGATGGCGGGCTCCGTGAAGGGCCGCAAATCCAAGCTTCACGCGACCTCCGACTGGATGGCGATGGAGCAGGAGCGGGGGATATCCGTAACCTCCTCGGTCATGCAGTTCCCCTATCGCGAGCGCATTCTGAACCTGCTCGACACACCGGGGCACGGAGACTTCTCCGAAGACACCTATCGCACCCTGACCGCGGTCGACTCGGCCCTGATGGTCATCGATATCGCCAAGGGCGTCGAGGAGCGCACCGTGCAGCTGATGGACGTCTGCCGGATGCGGGATACGCCCATTACGACGTTCATCAACAAGCTTGACCGCGAAGGCCGTGACCCGGTCGAGGTTCTCGACGAGGTGGAGTCGGTCCTGCGCATCCGCTGCGCGCCGGTGACCTGGCCGCTGGGGATGGGCCGGGGCTTTCGCGGTGTCTACCACCTCAACCTGGACCAGGTGCGGCTGTTCGCCGATGGCGAGGTCATCCAGGGGCTGGACAACCCGCGCCTTGACGAGCTCTTCCCGGGAGAGGTGGACGAGTGGCGCGAGCAGATCGAGCTGGTCCGCGAGGCCAGCGATTCCTTCGATCCTGAGGCTTACCTCGCCGGGCGCCTGACGCCGGTCTATTTCGGTTCGGCGGTTAACGACTTCGGCATCCGCGAGCTGCTGGACGACTTTGTTGAGCATGCCCCGGCGCCGCGCAGCCGCGATGCCGGCCGCGAGGTCCACGCCGACGAGGGGCGTTTCACCGGATTCGTCTTCAAGATCCAGGCGAATATGGACCCGCAGCACCGTGATCGCATTGCATTCCTGCGCGTCTGTTCAGGTCGTTTCGAGCCCGGCATGAAGCTCTACCAGGTACGCACCGGCAAGAGCATGAAGATCCCCCGCGCCACCACCTTCATGGCCAGTGACCGCTCCCATGCCGAGACGGCGGCTCCCGGGGATATCATCGGTATCCACAACCACGGCACCATCATCATCGGCGATGCCTTCACCGAGGGCGAGCCGCTGCATTTTACGGGGATCCCCGACTTTGCACCGGAGCTATTCCGTCGCGTCGTTCTTCGGGATCCGATGCGAATGAAGGCCTTACAAAAAGGACTTGAACAACTGTGTGAAGAGGGGGCAACCCAGCTATTCCGCCCGCTACTCGGCAGTGACTGGATCGTCGGTGCTGTCGGCACCCTGCAGTTCGACGTGGCTGCGTACCGCCTGCGCAAGGAGTATGGCGTCGAGTGCACCTTCGAGGGCGTCCAGGTCTACACCGCACGCTGGGTGACCGGCGACGATCCCAAGATGCTCGAACGCTTCCGGGAGCGCAACGAGTCCGCGCTGGCCTGGGACGGCACCGGGGCGCTGGCGTATCTCGCCCCGACCCGGGCCAACCTCGAGCTGACCCAGGAGCGCTGGCCGGACCTGGGCTTCCACGCAACGCGGGACCGCTAGGCGGCGATCAGCCGCTCGATGATGCGTGCACCGGCCAGATAGGTGCCGATGGCCGAGCCCAGTGAGGCAAAGAAGAATACAAGCAGGGTGCGGGCCACCCGGTTGGTCCACCACCCGCGCCAGTGGGCCACATGTTGACGCAAGGCGCGGAAATCGCCGACCCGAGGCCGCCGCACGGTCAGCTCGATGGCGGCAGCCACGAAGCCGGCGCCGATGGTCGGATTGAGCGAGGTCAGGGGGGCGGCCAGGAAGGCGCCAGCCACGGTCACCGGGTGGCCGTAGGCGAGGGCTGCTCCCAGTGCCGAGAAGCCGCCATTGATCAGCACCCAGGTCGCAACCAGAGTCCAGCCCAGCTCCGGGCTGCGGCTAAATCCGATGACGAAGCCGGAGATGATCACGATGGCCACCAAGTAGGCCAAGTAGCGTGGCCAGCGTGCCGGCGGCGGCATCCGATCCAGCGCCTCGCGCTCGACGCCCGGATCCTCCCAGGCCTGCCCCAGGTAGCGCGCCACCCCCTCGAGGTGTCCGGCGCCGAGCACGACGAGGACACGCTTGTAGCGCCCAGCCGCGGACTCCAGCAACCGCGCGGCCATATAGCGATCCCGCTCATCGATCAGTGGCTGGTACAGGGCCCGGCTGCTCTGGGCCAACTCGCGGAATGTCGACTCCAGCAGATCCCCCTGCTTGAGCCGCTCCACTTCCTCGCTACTGATTCGCTGGGAGGAGGCGAGGCTGCCGATCAGGCCGCCGATCAGGCCAAAGCGTTGCCACCAGGGCACGTTGCGATAGAGCCGCCGCATGGTAACGCCGACCTCCCGGTCCACCAGCACCATATCGGCGCCCTCGCGTTCGGCCCCAGCGGCGGCTGCCTTCATCTCTGCCCCGGGGTCCACGCCGAGCTGCTCGGCCAGGCGCTGTTGATACGCCCCCAGGGCCAGACTGGCCATGACCAGCCCACCACGCCCCTCACGGAGTGTCTGGAAAAGATCCATCCGCTCCAGGTGGTCGGGCTCGCGGAAGGCGCGCAGGCGGCTCTCGCAGAGCTCGATGGCCACCGCGTCGTAGGCGCCGCCGGCCACTTCACGCTCGACCTCTTCGGTACTGGCCCGGGAGATGTGCGCCGTGCCCAGGAGTACGAACTCGGTGCCGTTAACGTTGATGTGCTTGCGCGGACCGCAGGGGGTGGTTTCTGGCATGATCGGCTTTCCAGTGACAACGGTGGTGGATTATGACCCAGGCGGGCCCAAGATCCCAAGGGAGGCGTGGACGTGGGATGGCTGCGTAATTGGCGCCGCCGCCGTGTTGCCCGCGCTTACAGGCTTTCGCCCGGCGCCTGGAGCCGCGCCGAGGCAGCGCTGCCCGGGCTGCGTCGGCTGGATGCTGCCAAGCGGCAACGCCTGGCAGCCGTTGCGGCTGCGCTGGTTCACGAGAAGCGCTTCGAAGGCCTGGCCGGCGTTACAGTCGATGCGCTAGCCATCGACACAGTGGCACTGCAAGCTGCTGTGCCCGTCTTGGAGCTGGGACTGGACTGGTATGCGCCTTGGGCGACCGTCCTTCTGTATCCAGCCGGCTTCATCGCCACCCATGAGTACGAGGATGAAGACGGCATCGTGCACATCGAGGAGGGACCGTTAATCGGCGAGGCGTGGGAAGGGGGGCCGCTGGTCCTCTCCCTTGAGGACGCCCTGGAACCGGAGCCGGGTAGCAGCGTGGTCATCCACGAGTGCGCGCACAAGCTGGATATGGGTCAGGGCGCGGTCAACGGGCTGCCGCCGCTGCCGAGCGGAATGGCCGTCGAGGACTGGTCGGCGGCCTTCCTGCCGGCGTTCAGCACGATGGAGACCTACGCGGCGGAAGAGGGGAGCGACGCGGCCCCACTCGACCCCTACGCCGGGCAGGATCCCGGCGAATTCTTCGCGGTAGCCACGGAGACTTTCTTCGCCGACCCGCGGCGGCTGCAACGATCTTTCCCGGCGGTTTACGAGCAGCTTGAGCGGTTCTATGGCTGGTCACTGGGCTAGGCGCCCCGGCGCGGGGGCCCCGTGGGGCGCGGCGCTTTGGCCGCGCCCGACACGGCGACGTCAGGTGTGACGTCCCAAATTGTAGGCCTGAATCGCGTCCGCGATCTCGTCCAGGCTCGAGACGTCGTCGATGGTCGAAGGAGTGGGAACCTGCTCGCGCGCCTCCTTCGCGAGCGTCCGGATACTCTTGCGCAGGATCTTCCCGGAACGGGTCTTGGGCAGTTTCTGGACTACGGCGACCCGGCGCAGGGAAGCAATGGCGCCAATCTCGTTGCGGATCATGCCGGTCAGATCCGCCTCGATGCGCTCTTGGTCGATGTCACTGCCATCCTTGAGCACCACGAAGGCCACCGGCAGCTCGCCCTTGGTGTCGTCGTGGATACCAACCACAGCGCACTCGGCCACTGCCGGGTGATCGCCGATGACCTCTTCCATCTCGCCGGTGGAGAGGCGGTGGCCGGCTACGTTGATCACATCATCCACCCGGCCCATGACGTAGACGTAGCCGTCCTCGTCGATGAACCCGCCATCCGAGGTGTCATAGAACCCCGGAAAGCGCTCCAGATACGACTTCTGAAAGCGGGCCTCGTCGTTCCAGAGGGTCGGCAGGCAGCCCGGTGGGAGCGGGAGCCGGATGGCCAGGTTGCCCTGTTCACCTGCCGGTAACTCGCGGCCGGAGTCGTCCAGTACGCGGATATCGTAACCGGCCATGGGTACGGTGGCGGAACCGCTCTTGACGGGCATGGGCTGAATACCCATTGGGTTGGCGACGATGGGCCAGCCCGTCTCTGTCTGCCACCAGTGATCGATCACCGGCCGTTGCAGGGTCTGTGAGAGCCACTCGTAGGTAGGGGGGTCGAGTCGCTCACCAGCAACAAAGACGTTCTCCAGGCAGGAGATGTCGTAGCGCTGCAGATGGCTCGCCTCGGGATCCTCCTTCTTGATGGCGCGGAAGGCGGTAGGAGCGGTGAAGAAAGCCTTGGCGCGGTACTCCGAGATCACCCGCCAGAAGGCACCGGCGTCGGGGGTGCGCACCGGCTTGCCCTCATAGACCACTGTGGTGCAGCCCCGAATCAAGGGGCCGTAGACGATGTAAGAGTGGCCGACGACCCAGCCGACGTCGGAGGCAGTCCAGAAGACGTCCCCCGGGTGCAGGTCGTAAACAGCTCCAAGACTCCAGTTCAGCGCCACGGCGTATCCGCCACTGTCCCGGACGACGCCCTTGGGTTTCCCGGTGGTACCCGAGGTGTAGAGGATGTAGAGCGGATCGGTGGCATCGACAGGCACCGGATCGGCCGGAGCGGCACCCGCTAAGCCGGTGTGCCAGTCCAGATCCCGTTCCTCGTCCCATTCCACCCCGGCCTGCGGGCGACTGACGTAGATCACCCGCTCCGGCTTGTGCTCCGCACGGCGCAGGGCCTCGTTGACCAGTGGCTGGTACGGGATAACCCGGTCGACCTCGATTCCGCAGCTCGCGGTGAGCACCACCCGTGGGCTGGCATCGTCGATCCGCACGGCGAGCTCGTTGGCGGCGAACCCACCGAACACCACCGAGTGGATGGCACCGAGCCGTGCACAAGCGAGCATGCTGATGACCGCCTCCGGGATCATCGGCATGTAGATGACCACCCGATCACCGCGGCCGACCCCCAGATCGCTCAGCATCCCGGCGGCGCGCGCCACCTCGTCGCGAAGCTGTCGGTAGGTGTACTGTTCTTTACCGCCGCTAACCGGTGAGTCGTAGAGGAGGGCGGGCTGATCGCCCCGGCCGGCATCGACATGCACGTCGAGCGCCAGCTGGGCGACGTTCAGGCGTCCTCCGCGAAACCAGCGTTGTCGTCCCTGTTCATCCTCCGCGAGGGCTGCTGGGGGCTCGGTCATCCACGCCAGGCGCCGCGCCTCGCGTAACCAGAACCCCTCCGGATCGTTGATCGACTCCTGATAAGTCTCCTGATAGCTCATGGCTCCCCTCCCTCCGTTGGGGGTGTCGCCGTCCCCGGGCTTATGCTTGTTATCGACCCGCGCGTACGCCCGCGCCGGTCCGCTCAATGTAACCCCGGTCCAGGCTGCAGGGAAGGGCAAGTACGCTTTTAACTTATTGATTCGACTTGTTAATAGTGAGGTGCCGGATTGCCGTCAGTACGCGCAATAATGCCGTGGATGCATTGCTCGACGAATGCTGCGATAGCGGCCTGGTCATCGAGATCCAGGCAGGGCAGCCCCGAAGGCACAGCCTGCGGCTCATCGGTGGCGACACCGAGTATCCCGGGTGCCCGGAAATCGGGGCGATCGGTCCCGGTGCGCTGGCTGTGGACCAGCAGTTGCCCAGCACCGCTGTGGCGGAATCCCTCGGCGATGATGACGTCAGCCCGTTCAGGGTCGATGGCCTGAAGCCGCCTGACGAGCAGATCCTCATCCCGCTCGGCAGTCGGGGTTTCGGTCAACAGCGCCCAGCGCCGAGCGGAGACCACCAGAACCTGCTCGGCGCCGGCCTCCCGAGCCCGATAGCTGTCCTTGCCCGGACGATCCATGTCAAAGCCGTGGTGGGCATGCTTGACCACGGCCGGGGACCAGCCACCGCGACGCATCCGCGCCACGAGCCCGGTGAGCAACGTCGTCTTGCCCGCCCCCGAGTACCCGGTGACGGCGATAACCGGCCGGAGGGCCGGCAAGCGTGCCGCTTGCTGCAGGGCGTCTTCCGGAGGGGGCGGGCAGTGTCCACAGCCTGGCGGCATATTTTGTTGCCTCCTGTCTCAAGAGCTGAAAGATCATAGAATAACGAACAGGCTGTCGCGCAACCGCGCGCCAGGTGGTCTATTAACTGACACCCAGGGCCACGCTATGCACACCGCCTTCCTCGATGCAGGATCCCTCGATCTTGGCGATCTCGATCTCGGCCCGCTGCAACGGGTGGCTGATCCACTCGAGTGCTACCCCCGGACCCGTCCCGAGGCGCTGCTCCCCCGGCTCGAACCCGCCGAGGCGGCGATCGTCAACAAGGTCGTCATCGACGCTGAGGCCCTGGCCCGTCTTCCTAACCTGAGACTGATCGCGGTGGCGGCCACGGGCACCAACAATGTAGACCTGGACGCGGCCCGCGAACGGGGGGTCACCGTCGCGAACTGCCGGGGCTACGGGACCACTGCGGTGGCGCAGCACACGCTGGCCATGATCCTCAACCACTTCACGCGGATCCCCGCGGCCACGGCGCGGGTCCGGGCGGGGGAGTGGTGCAGCAGCGCCCATTTCAGCCTCATCGACCCCGGTCAGCGCGAAATATCCGGCCGGTGCCTGGGCATTCTCGGCTACGGCACCCTGGGTCAGCGGGTGGCGGCTTATGCCGAGGCCCTGGGCATGAAGGTCCGCGTAGCGGAACGGCCCGCAGCCGCGACCTGTCGCAGTGGCCGTGTGCCGTTCTACGACCTGTTACCCGAGGTGGATGTCCTGAGTCTACATTGCCCGTTGACGGAAACGACGGCCGGAGTCATCGACGCGCAGGCCCTGCGGCTGATGCGCCGCGATGCTTTACTGGTCAATACCGCTCGTGGGGGCCTGATCGATGAGCCGGCGCTGGCAGCGGCGCTGCGTAACGGGGAGATCGGTGCAGCGGCACTGGATGTTTTGACCAAGGAACCACCGCCACCGGAGCATCCGCTACTGGCTGCGGATCTACCGAATCTGGCGGTCACTCCGCATAGCGCATGGTCTGCGCTGGAGGCACGACAGCGCATTGTGGGGCAACTACGTGACATCCTGGCGGCCTTTGCAGCCGGAGAAGTGCCACCGAACCAGGTCGTCGGCCCGGACAACGACCCGTAAGGCGCTGACTGGTTACACTGGGTTTTTCCTTGAATCGGAGCGGGGCCCGGTCCACACCCGCTCGGGTGGGGACGGGTCGCTGGGATCGAGTGAAGGAGTGCAGGATGAAGTGGCAGGACAACGATCTGGTCTTGGTAACCGGTGGCGGTAGTGGCCTAGGCAGGGCCCTGGTGCGCGGACTCGCCCGGGACGGGGCACAAGTGCTCACGGTAGGGCGGCGTGCCGAGCCGTTGGGCGAGACCGCCAGTGTCGCTCCTGAGCGCATTCGCACGTTGAGTGCAGATATTGCCAACCCGGAGGATCGCGCCCGCATTGTGGATGCTGCTCAGGGGTGGCGAGTCCGCGCCGTGGTCCACAACGCCGGTCTGCTAGACCCGGTGGGACCGCTCAGAGAGGTAGACCTCGAGGCCTGGCGACAGGCCATGGCCGTTAACGTTGAGGCTCCGGTCTTTCTCACCCAGGGGCTGTTGCCGCGCATGGAGCGGGGCAGCCGTATCCTGCATATCTCCTCGGGGGCGGCACACAAGCCATCGATGGGGTGGGGGGCCTACTGCACCAGCAAGGCCGCGCTGTTCATGATCTATCAGGTCTACCGGGACGAATTGTGGCGGGACGGTATCCTGGTGGGCTCCGTTCGCCCGGGTGTCGTGGATACCCCGATGCAGGATCACATCCGGACCCAGACGCCGGAGCGCTTCCCGGCCGTAGACCGATTCATCAAGCTCAAGCAGAACGGCCAGCTCCATACTCCGGAGGACGCCGCCGACTTCGTCCAGTGGGCGCTGCTGGAGACAGGCGACAAGCAGTTCATCGAACAGGAGTGGAACATCAGCGACGAGGAGCACGCGCAGCGCTGGCGTGAGACCCGACAGGTCTGAGTACAGCGGCACCCTGCAGCGCAATGGAATATTTTTTTCGTTAATGACGGCTGAGTCAGGGATCACAGCACAGGCTATCGTTGTCCCACCTGGTGCGCACCCAGCTTGTTGGCCCCGCGGGTAACCGCCTACGGGGTATTGTTGTACAAAAGTTGTACAGATAGGCTGCGGGCGCAGTGGCTGAAACAATTCGCCACACCCTGCCTCCCGGCTGCGGCGTTTGGGTCGGGAGACCTCTGTGAATGGCCGGCCAGGGCTAAAGGCCCGCAGGCCGGCGCATCCGAGCGATGGGAGGACTCATGGAGCAGCGCACCATCTATGTCTGGGACCCGGTGGTTCGTGGCAGTCACTGGCTGATTACGTTCCTCTTTGCGGCGTCGTTCTTCACCGCGGTGATTGGCGAGATGCCTGCCCACCTGTGGGTCAGTTACTTGCTGACCGTGGTCGTGCTGGCGCGGATCGTCTGGGGATTCGTCGGGCCGCCACAGGCACGTTTCTCGCACTTCGTGCCGGGGCCGCGTGCGTTGATGGCGCATCTGCGTGCGATGAGCACCGGAGAGGATCGTCGCTATTTGGGCCATCCGCCGCAGGGCGGTGTGATGGCAGTGATCCTGCTCTTGGGACTGGTGATCGCGTCCGTATCGGGCATGATGCTGCCAGCGCTGGATCGCGGCGCGGGTCCGCTTGGGTTCCTGTACGGGGCGCAACTGCCTGGGGAGTTGATCTCGGATGTGCACATCGTGAGTTCTTATACACTGCTGGTCCTGGTCGGCATGCACATCCTCGGCGTAACGCTCTCCGGTCGGCGTGAGAAGCAGAACCTGACCGCTGGTATGGTCGATGGTTACAAGCGCCCGAGTAGCTGAGGCGAAGAGAGACGGAAACAAGCCGAAACAAGCCCATGGCAGCGTGGCGGGAGAGCCGCGCTGCTTGCGTCTAACATAATTTAACATAATATACCTTCCGCGGCTCTCCGGGTGACCCCGATCGCACGGGTGACTGAGCGGCCAACCTGCCGACAGCCCGGCGACGGGCCGGTATACTCGCCCCCCGGATCCGATGGCAACGACAAAGGCAACGGCAATGGCCCACCCGGAGTTCCCGCTCGACCCGAACCTGGTCTATCTCAACCACGCCGGGGTCGGCACCTGGCCGCAGCGGACTCGGGATGCCGTCCACCGATTTGCCGACGAATGCCTCCATCGCGGAGCCGCGGACTATCCCAACTGGCTGGAGGCGGAAGACCGTCTACGGGCCCGGCTGGCACGACTGATGGGTGTCGCGGGTGCCGTGTCGGACATCGCCCTGGTGCCGAATACCTCGGCGGGCCTCTCCATGGTCGCCCACGGGGTGACCTGGCAGCCCGGCGACGAGGTGATCATCAACGACCAGGAATTCCCCTCCAATCGCTGGGTCTGGCAATCCCTGGCCCGACACTACGGCGTCCACGTCCGTCAGGTGCGACTGAGCGACGGCGCCACGCCGGAGGACGCCCTCATCGACGCCCTGACGCCACGCACCCGGCTGCTTCCGATCAGCAGTGTCCAGTACGGCACAGGACTGCGCATGGACCTGGAGCGGCTGAGTAACGCCTGTCGCGAGCGCGGCGTCCTGCTCTGCGTCGATGCGATCCAGACGCTGGGCGCCCTTCAGCTTGCCGTGGACGCCGATTTCATTGTCGCGGATGGACACAAGTGGATGCTCGGCCCGGAGGGGATCGGCGGGCTGTACGTCCATCCCCGGGTGCGCGATGAGCTGCGGATCTGGCAGATCGGCTGGCATATGGCCGAAGATCTGGGCGCCTTCGACCGACCCGACTGGGATCCCGCCGGCACCGGCCGGTGCCTGGAACCCGGTAGCCCGAACCTGCTTGGCAGCCACGCCCTCGAAGCGAGCCTGGCGGTGCTCGAGGATGTCGGCTTGGAGGAGGTCGAGCGGCGCGTCCTGACGAATGCCCGGGAGGCCATGGAAGGCGTCCGGCGCCACGGTTTCGAGCTGGTGACACCGACTGAAGCGGATCGCCACGCCGGTATTGTCACCTTCCGCGTCCCGGGCGCCGACCCGGAGCGCCTCCTGGCGGCTCTGCGCGCCCGCGATGTTGCCTGTGCCTCGCGTTGTGGCGGCATCCGTTTCTCGGCGCACTTCTACAACACGGCGGAGGACCTGGAGGAAGCCTGGCGGCGGCTTCAGGCCTGCCTGGCGGCCGAGTGACCCACGGGCCGCAGGGCTGCGGCCAGGTCGAGGAGGATCGCCTCCGCGGCCAGACGTCCATTCAGGGGTTGCTCCAGGCTGCGCCGGTGCTCGCCGATGCGCAGGAACGTCTGGTGCAGCGACTCCGGCGATGCCTGCCGAATCAGCTGTTGCGCCAGGGTTGAGGGCAGCAGCCCGCGATCCGGTGCGCCGTGGCGCTGACGCAGCAGATCCGCGAGGATCGCCGAAACCGCGTCGGCCAACGCCTCCGGCGCCCGTTCCCAGGTCTCTGCCTCTTTGACCGGATCGCCACCGGCACTCAACCGGTGAAGCTGCTGGAGCAATGCCTCGTACCCCTCAAGGCCCTGTTCGCGGAGGATGCGCTCGGCCGCCAGCGGCATGCCGCCGGCCAGCGCCAGTGCCTTGTCTGCCCGCTCAGCCCCGGCCGCGGCACGCTCGATTAGCCACTGCCGTGCCGTGCCCCAACGCGGTGGCGACAACCCGCGCACCGTGCACCGGCTGCGTACGGTCGGTGGCAGCCGCCCCGGTCGCCCGGTAGCCAAGATGAGGAACACCCCTGCGGGCGGCTCCTCCAGTGTCTTGAGCAGGCTGTTGGCTGCTGCGCGGTTGAGCCGGTCGCACGGCACGATCACCGCGACCCGGCTACCGCTGAGCTGCGCGCTCAGATGCAGGAAATCGACCAGCCCGCGGACGCTATCGACCACGATTTCGCCGCGCTCGCCACCGCGGCTGGGGCTGAGGGTGCGCAGATCGGGATGGGCCCCGCCACCGGTCAGACGACAGCCACGGCATTCCCCGCAGGGCCGCTGTCCGCTCTCCTCCCCACCCTGACAGAGCAGCGCCCGGGCCAGGACGCCGGCCAGCAGCCTCTTTCCGAGTCCGGTTCGCCCAGTCAGCAGCAGGGCGTGATGCAACCGACCCTGGTCGTGCAGGGCGAGCAGCCGGTCAAGTTCCGGGAGCAGCCAGGGCGGGAGCTGGCCCCGTCCCTGCCCCGGCGGCACCCAGTCCGGATGCTCGGGTGCTTCGCTCATGACGCACTCCGCGCCGGGAGCAGGTCGGCCAGTGCGGCGCGTGCCTGGCGGGCCACGTCGTCTTCCGGCCGGTTCGCGTCAATGCAACGGAAGCGCGTTGGTTCCGCTGCGGCACGACGGGCGTAAGCGGCGCGCGCCGCAAGGAAGAACGGGTCCTGCTCCTGCTCGAAACGATCCTCCCCGCTGCCCCGACTGGCGACCCGGGAGCGTCCGACCGACGGATCCACATCGAGCAGCAGCGTCCGGTCAGGCACGAAGCCCCCGTGGACCCACTGCTCCAGTACCGCGATCCGTTCATCACCGAGCCCGCGGCCGCCGCCCTGATAGGCGTAGGTGGCGTCCGTAAAGCGGTCGCTGACCACCCAGCGCCCCGTGGCCAGGGCTGGATGGATGACCTGCGCGAGGTGCTCGGCCCGCGCGGCGAAGACGGTCAACGCCTCGGCCTCTGCGCTGAGACCGCTGTACTGCGGGTCGAGGAGCGCGCCGCGCAGGGCCTCGCCGAAAGGCGTACCCCCAGGCTCGCGGGTGAACAGCGGCCGCTCGATGCCGGCCTCTTCCAGCATCTGCTCGATGGCCCGCAGACAGGTGGTCTTGCCGGCCCCTTCCAGCCCTTCGACGGTGATGAAACGGCCTCGCTCCGTCACTCCTCCTCCAGGATGTAGCGTCGGACGGCCTCGTTGTGCTCGTCCAGCGTGTCCGAGAAATGGTGGCTGCCGTCGCCGCGGGAGACGAAATAGAGCGCACTGCCCGGCTTCGGGTCGACAGCCGCTTTCAGAGAGGCCCGCCCGGGAAGGGCGATCGGGGTCGGCGGCAGGCCGTGGCGCGTGTAGGTGTTGTAAGGCGTATCACGGCGCAGATCGGATCGGCGCAGCCGCCCGTCGTAGTCTTCGCCCAGGCCGTAGATCACGGTTGGATCCGTCTGCAGGCGCATGCCCTGCTCCAACCGCCGCGTGAACACCCCCGCCACCTTCCGCCGCTCGTCATCACGGCCGGTCTCGCGCTCGATGATCGAAGCGAGAGTGAGTACCTCGTAGGGATCTTCCAGGGGCAGTTCCGGCCGTCGCTCGGCCCACACGCGGGCCAGTTCCTGACGCATCTGCCCGAACGCCACGCGCAGCAGATCACGATCCGTGGTACCGCGCGGGAAATGGTAAGTAGTGGGGAAGAACATCCCCTCGGGGTGTCGCTCCCCGAGGCCGAGCTCCTCCATGATCTCATGATCGGGGATACCCTCCAGCGTCTGCTCTACAGCATCGTGTCGGCCCAGGGCCTCGCGCAGGCGTGCAAACGTCCAACCCTCGACCACGGTGAGCGGGTGGAGCTTGACCCGGCCGGCGCGCACCCGCGCCAGGAGCTGACGGACGGTCATGCCCTGCTCCACCGCGTACTCGCCCGCTTTGAGCTCAGCGGAGATACCGGTCAGGCGCCCGTAGATCCGCAGCCCGAATCGCGTCGCCCCGGAGATCCAGCCCCTCGCCTCCAGTTCCCGCCCCAGGGCGTGCAGCGAACTGCCCCGCGGAACCTCTAGGGTCGCGGGCGGATCACTAACGGCCATAGGGCGCTGGTCGAGCTCGTAGAACAGCCAGCCGCCGCCGACGATCGGCAGAAGCACAAGCACAAGCACCGGGGCGAGGATCCACCAGCGCCGCCGGGATGCGCGCGTCACCAACGCCCTTCTCCGCCAACCTCGGGCGGGTCCACCAGCGGCGTGAGCCCGCGACTGCCGATCTGCTCGAGATAGCCGCGACTGACCTTCCCGACTGGGACCCAGGTCCCGGCCACCGAGCGGACCGGCCAGAGGCCGATCAGGCTGTTGGTCAGGAAAACCTCGTCCATCTCGGCGAATTCACCCGGATAGAAACCGCGTTTCTCCACCCGCAGGCCGAACGCCTCGGCCTGCTCCACGATCCAGCGGCGCATCACGCCGGCCACGCCCGAGTGGGTCAGCGGCGGTGTCAGCAACACCCAGTTCCGGACCGCGAAGACGTTGGTCGCGGTACCCTCCACGATGAGCCCGTCGGCATCGAGCATCAAGCCCTCGGCGATGGCCGCATCCCGCCACTCGGAACGGGCCATCACCTGCTCCAGGCGATTGAGGTGCTTGATACCGGCCAGCCGGGGCTGCGCACTGATGCGCGTCCGGCAGAGGCGGACATCGACTCCCTGCCAGCGTTCCGGCGGGATCGCCGGCGGATTGTGAAGCGTCAGGATGCGGGTGGGGATCGGCCGGGACGGGGGCAGGTAGCCGCGCCCTTCACTGCTGCCCCGGGTGTAGACCACCTTGAGCACCCCGCTCTCCACCTTTTCGGTAAGAAAGCGGGCCTCTTCTCGCAGGGTCGCCAATGGTGGCTCCGGGAGCCCCAGCTGCCGCGCCCCGTCCAGCAGCCGGTCCATATGGTAGTCCCACAGACACAGCCGCCCCCGATTCACCGCTATGGTTTCGAACAGACCGTCGCCATAGGCCAGGCCACGGTCCTCGGCATCCAGGGCCGTATCCGCTCTGCCGTTGACCAGTTGCTTACGGCTCAAGGGCCCCCACTTCTCAGCTCGCCTTGCGAAAGATCAGGGAAGCGTTCGTCCCGCCGAATCCGAAGGAGTTGCTGAGTACGGCCTGCAGCCGCTGTTGCCGCGCCTCGCCGGGTACCAGATCGAGACCGGCGCAATCGGCCTCCGGGTGATGGAGATTGCAGGTCGGCGGAATGATCCCGTCGCGCAGCGCCAACACGCTGAATACCGCCTCCAGCCCGCCGGCGGCGCCGAGCAGATGCCCGGTCACCGACTTGGTGGAACTCATGGCCACCTCGCCGGCCCGATCGCCAAACAGGCGCTTGACGGCCGCCGCCTCGGCCAGGTCGCCGACCTGGGTCGATGTACCGTGGGCGTTGATGTAATCGATATCCGCGGGTGCCATGGCGGCGTCTTCAAGGGCCCGTGCCATACAACGCTGCGCCCCCTCGCCGCTCTCGGCAGGCTGCGTGATGTGATGGGCATCCGAGCTGGTGCCGAACCCGGCCAGCTCGGCCAGTATGGTCGCCCCGCGCGCTCGCGCATGGGCATAGGACTCCAGCACCAGGACCGCCGCGCCTTCGCTCAGGACGAAACCATCGCGATCGATATCCCAGGGGCGACTGGCCGTCGAGGGATCATCGTTGCGACTCGACAGCGCCCGCGCCGACGAGAACGCCGCCAGTCCCAGCGGGGTGATGCACTTCTCCGCACCGCCGGCGATCATGACGTCCGCGTCTCCGGCGGCAATCATGCGGGCGGAGACACCGAGGTTGTGGGTGCCCGCCGCGCAGGCGGTGACGGTTGAGAGATTGGGGCCGCGCAGCCCGTAGTGGATCGATAGGTTCCCGGCCGCCATATTGATCACGCTGCTCGGCACCAGGAAGGGAGAGACCTTGCGTGGCCCACCCTCCATCAGGGCCTGGTGGCCCGTCTCGATCCCCAGGATACCGCCGATGCCGGAGCCAACGGACAGCCCGATCCGGTCCGCGTTGTCCTCGCGGATCTCCAGGCCGCTCGACTCCAGGGCTTCGGCACAGGCGCCGAAGGCATAGTGGATGAACGGGTCCATCCGCCGTGCTTCTTTGCGCGGCAGACACTGGGACACATCGAAGCCCTCGATCGTCCCGCCGAACTGGACCGCGTAGGCGGACGTATCAAACTCGGTGATGGTCCGGATCCCGCTGCGGCCCTCGGTCACCGCGGACCAGGCTTCATCAGCGGAGTGACCGACCGGAGAGACCACCCCCAGCCCGGTTACGACAACGGCTCGATCATCCATACCCTTGTGCCCTTCGGGGCGCAGAATGTATCGGGGCCGGTCCACCGGACCGGCCCCGCTGCGCCTTCAGACTGTGGCCCGTGGGGGTTACCCCTCCAGGTGCTTCTTGATGTAGTCCACGGCCTGCTGGACCGTCGTGATCTTTTCGGCTTCCTCGTCGGGGATCTCGCACTCGAACTCCTCCTCGAGCGCCATCACGAGCTCGACGGTGTCCAGCGAGTCGGCGCCAAGGTCGTCCACGAACGAGGCCTCACCAGTGACCTCTTCCTCTTTGACCCCCAGTTGCTCGACGACGATTTTCTTGACGCGATCTTCGATGCTGCTCATTAAAAGGTCCTCCGAGGTTCTAATTGGCGCAGTCTTCCGGCTGCGGCGCGTATTGTAGGGGAACAGTTCGCTGAGTACCAGAACGCCCCAGCGGAATCCTGAACCATTTACAAGATACTGTTTAACAACGAGTTTTAAGCCATGTGCATGCCGCCGTTGACGTGCAGTGTCTCGCCCGTGATGTAACCGGCGGACGGCGAGGCCAGGAAAGTCACCGCCGCGGCGATATCCTCCGGGCTGCCAAGCCGCTCCAGGGGCACATTGCCAATCAGCGCCGCCCGCTGCTCCTCGCTCATGGCGGCCGTCATATCCGTCTCAATGAATCCGGGCGCTACCGTGTTCACCGTGATGTTGCGCGCACCGAGCTCCCGGGCCATCGACTTGGTCAGGCCCATGATGCCGGCCTTCGCCGCAGAGTAATTGGCCTGACCGGCGTTGCCCATGGCCCCGACGACCGAACCGATGTTGATGATGCGCCCGCCGCGCGCCTTCATCATGCCGCGCAGGCACGCCTTGCTCATGCGGTAGACGGAGCTGAGGTTCGTGTCGATGATCTGATCCCACTCATCATCCTTCATCCGCATGAGCAGGTTGTCGCGGGTGATGCCGGCGTTATTCACCAGGATGGTTGGCGCCCCGAAGTCACGGCCAATGGCGCCCAGCACCTCGGCAATCTGCTCCGAGTCGGTGACATCCAGTGCCATCCCGGTGCCCATAAGCCCGGCCTCCGACAGGCGCTGCCGAATTCCCTCGGCGCCCTGCTCGCTGGTGGCGGTCCCGATGACCGTCGCGCCGGCGCGGCCGAGGGACTCCAGAACGGCTTGGCCGATGCCCCGGCTCGCCCCGGTTACCAGGGCGATCTGCCCCTGCAGGTCGTCTTTGCCGTGCACGCTGCCTCCTTCAAACAAAAGCTGTCCGGATGGGGTTAGCTGGTCGCCGGGAAACGGCGCAGCATGTCGTCCAGAGTGTCCGGCTCGCTGAGCGATCCGCCCTGAAGGCTGCGCTCAATCCGGCGAGTCAGTCCGGTCAGAACCTTGCCCGGGCCGCACTCCGCCAGGACCTGAACGCCTTCGCCGCTCATCTTCTGGACCGTCTCCGTCCACCGCACCGGGTTCGCCAGCTGCTCGACCAGCCGGCGGCGGATCGACGCAGCGTCCCGGCTGACCGAGACATCGACGTTGTGGATGACCGGACGGCGCGGCTCCTCGATCGCTACTTCCTCGAGGCGCTGGGCCAGACGCTCGGCGGCTGGCTGCATGAGGCTGCAGTGGGACGGCGCGCTGACTGGCAGCGGCAGAACTCGCTTGGCGCCGGCCTCCTTCGCGGCGGAACCGGCCCGCTCCACTGCCTCCTGGTTGCCGGCGATGACCACCTGTCCCGGCGCGTTGAAGTTGACGGGCTGCACGACGGCCCCCTGGGCGGCGCCGGCGCAGATCTCCCGGATCTTGTCGTCCTCAAGCCCGATGACCGCCGCCATGGCGCCCTCGCCGGCCGGCACGGCCTCCTGCATGTAGCGACCGCGCTCGGCGACCAGCGCGGCCGCATCGGCGAGCTGCAGCGACTCGGCAGCCACCAGCGCGCTGTACTCCCCCAGGCTGTGTCCGGCCAGCACCGCCGGCTCCGCACCGCCTCGTTCCTGCCAGACGCGCCACAGCGCCACGCTGGCGACCAGGATGGCCGGCTGCGTACGATCGGTCCGATCGAGTTCCTCAGCTGGCCCGTTCGCGACCAGTTCCCAGAGATCGTAACCCAGCGGCTCGGAGGCTTCGCCGAAGGTCTCGCGGACCGTTTCGTCTTCCTGCCAGGCCGCCATCATCCCGACCGCCTGGGAGCCCTGGCCGGGAAAGACCATTGCAAGTTCCGGGGTGTGATTGCTCATCTCAGCTCCTGCACGGAATCCATCTCGGGAGGGCTAGTACCGGACCAGCGCCGACCCCCAGGTAAACCCGCCACCAAAGGCTTCCAGCAGCAGGGTCTCCCCGCGCTGGATGCGACCGTCACGCACCGCGGTATCCAAGGCGATGGGGATCGACGCAGCCGACGTGTTGCCGTGCTCGCCCACCGTCACCACCACGCGCTCCATGGGCAGATCGAGCTTCTTCGCGGTGGCCTGGATGATGCGGATATTCGCCTGATGCGGGACGAGCCAGTCGACCTCGCCCTTGTCGACCCCGGCCGAGTCCAGGGTCTCTTCGACAATCCGCGTAAGGGTGTTCACGGCCACCTTGAACACCTCGTTGCCCCGCATGTGGATGTAGCCGCTTTGGGCCCCGAGGGCGGCGTAGCCCCGCCCCGGCCCCCACGGGACATACAGCAGCGGCTCATAGCGACCGTCACAGTGCAGGTGGGTGGAGAGCACACCGGGTTCGTCCGAGGCCTCGAGCACCACAGCTCCACCGCCATCCCCGAAGAGCACGCAGGTTCCGCGATCCTCCCAGTTGAGGATGCGGGTCATCGCCTCGGCACCGATCACCAGGGCACGGCGCGCATCACCGCAACGCACGAAACGCTCGGCGATACCCAGAGCGTAGATAAACCCTGAGCAGGCCGCCGAGATGTCGAAGGCCGCCGCACCGGGACGCACCCCAAGGGCGCGCTGCAGGGACGAGGCCGTACTTGGGAAGATCCGGTCAGGCGTGCAGGTGGCGACGATGACCAGATCGATCTCATCGCCGCTGACTCCGGCCGCTTCCAGCGCCCGCTGCGCCGCGATCCGACCGAGATCGCCGCAGACCTCCTCATCGGCGATCACCCGCCGCTCGCCGATCCCCGTGCGCTCGCGGATCCACTGATCCGAGGTCTCGACATGCTGCTCGAGATCCTTGTTTGTGATCACACGTTCGGGGAGGTAACTCCCAGTGCCGATTATCCTTGCGTTGCTCACGCCCCTTCTCTCGCCCCCAGCAGCCGCTCGATGCGCGCATTGATCAGGTCCGGGACCCCCTGTTCGGCCTCCCGGACAGCGGTGTCGATGGCCCGACCAAAGGCAAAGCTGTCCGCCGAACCGTGACTCTTGAGGGCAACCCCCCGCAGGCCGAGCAGGCTCGCGCCGTTATACTGACGGGGATCGATACGCCCGCGCAGGGAACGCAGCACCGGCAGCGCGATCAACCCGGCGATCCGCGAGAGAAGGTTGCGGCGGAACTCCCTGCGCATGTACTCGGAGATCAGTGACGCCACGCCTTCACTGGACTTTAGGGCCACGTTGCCGACGAATCCGTCGCAAACGACCACGTCGGCCTCGCCCTTGAAGATGCCGTCGCCCTCGATGTAACCGGTGTAGTGGATCTCCCGGGACTCCAGCAGCAGCTCCGCGGCGTGCTTGACCGACTCGTTGCCCTTGATCTCCTCTTCCCCGATGTTCAGCAGCCCCACACGCGGACGCTCCACCCCGTGGACAGCCTCCGCGGCCACCGCCCCCATGACAGCAAACTGAAAGAGGTGGTCGCCGGTGCAGTCGACGTTGGCACCGAGATCCAGCATGTGTGTGGCACCGTCAAGCGTGGGGAGGGTGCTCATGATCGCCGGCCGGTCGATGCCCGGCAGGGTCTTCAACAAGTAGCGGGCGGTCGCCATGAGCGCACCGGTGTTCCCGGCGCTTACACAGCCATCGGCCTCCCCGGCCTTGACCATCTCCAGGGTGACACGCATGGACGAATCCTTCTTGGAGCGCAGCGCCTGGGAAGGCGGCTCGTCCATGGCCACGACCTGCGTGCAGTGGCGCACGCTCACGCGCTCGGCATCGCCGTACCTCTCCGCCCGGAGGTGCTCGCGCAGGGTCTCTTCCTGCCCCACGAGCACCACGTGGAGATGGGGGTGGCGTTCCAGCGCCCGCAAAGCAGCGGGGACCACGACACTGGGTCCGTGATCCCCGCCCATAGCGTCCAGCGAAAGGGTTATATGGCCCGTCATGCCTTCACCCGCTCGACGACTGGGCAATACCCCGCGATGACGACCACGGCGGAGCGGCTCAGTCGTCCTGCCCGCGGGTCACCTTGCGGCCCCGGTAGTAGCCGTCGGCGCTGATGTGGTGACGGCGATGAGTCTCGCCGGTGCTCTGCTCCGTGGCGAGCGTCGGCTTGCTCAGGCTGTCGTGGGAGCGACGCATGCCACGCTTGGAGGGCGTCTTGCGATTCTGTTGTACGGCCATTGTCTAATCACTCCGATCGGTTCAGAAATTCGTTTTTGGCGGGGCCCTGGATTAGTCATCTGCCTCGTGGCGGCGGACCTTGCCCTGCAGGCTGGCAAACGGGCTGAGGGCTTCCCGCGCGATACCGGCCTCGTGTTCGGGGGGCGTGCAATCCGCCCCTGTATGCCGCGCCACCACCGGCAGCGCCAGCAGGATCTCTTCCTCGACGACCTGCAGGGGCCGAACCGCCGAGCCGCAGACATAGGGCTCCAGCTCGTCGGGCAGGGCCTCGCCCTCCTCCTCGGTCGCCACGATGACCACCCGGAAGGCGACGACCACCGGGTGATGATAAACCCCGAGGCAGCGCTGGCACGTCAGCGGCACGTCCGCCTCGATGCGCCCCGCCAGTTCCCGCCGGCCCGCGTCATCCAGGCTGCCTTCCAGGCGAGCCCACGCCTGCCCTTCCTGGATCGCCAGCAACGGCGCCAGGCGCGGCATGGTCGGCAGCGCCAGAGTGCCCTGGTGGACACGAGGCGGCGTGCCAAAATCGTCTGGAGCCAGCCCATCCGGCAACATAAGGGTCTGCATACTAGCCCCGCCACCGGATACTGTAAAGTGCTGGCACTGCGCCGTTTACGGCGCTAGGGTGCACGGCGTTCCAAGCCAATGGGTCTTAATCCATGTCTGAAGCAGGATCGCTGATTCTGGCCTCCGCATCGCCTTATCGTCGGGCGCTACTCGAACGTCTGGGCATCCCGTTTGAGATCGATGCCGCTTCTATTGACGAGACCATCGCCAGCGGCGAATCCCCGGAAGGCGCCGTGGCGCGCCTAGCGCGGGAGAAGGCCCGGGCGGTGGCCGAGCGTCGCCCCGGAGCCGTGGTGATCGGCAGCGACCAGGTGGCCGCACTCGGCAGCGAGATCCTCGGCAAGCCCGGAAGCGAAGAGCGTGCCCGAGAGCAACTGAGCCGCTACTCCGGCCAATGCGTGCGCTTTCTCACCGCAGTCTGCGTATGCCAGGACAGCGCCGAGGAACACCTGCTGGAAACCGTACAGGTCCGGTTCCGGAGCCTCGACGCAGAGACCATCGAGCGTTACGTCCGAGCCGACCATCCCCTCGACTGTGCCGGGGCAATTCGCTCGGAGGGCCTTGGTGCCGCTCTGCTGGAGTCCGTGGAGAGCAACGACCCCTCGGCGCTCATCGGCCTGCCGCTGATCGGCGTCGCCCGGCTTCTGCGCGACAAGGGCTACCGTTTGCCCTGATCCCCCTGCGGCTGCGGACCGGCCCGGGGGCCGGCCCGCAGCGCGACATCAGCGGGGCTGATACTCGAGACTCTGCAACGACTGGTAGACCCCCTGCCCCACGGCGGTGCCGAAACGCTCGGCGAGTTGGGAGAGGAAGTCCCGACGGGCTGTGTAGTCGACGAGCTCCTCCTCGCCGATCACGTCCCGGGCAACGCTGCGCACACTGCCGATCTCGTCGGCAAGCCCCTTGTCGAGACTCTGCCGCCCGGTCCAGATCAGCCCCGAGAACAGGCGCTCCTCGTCGGCTCCAGCTGCGTCGATCTGCTCCCCGCGCCCGTCACGGACCGCGGCGATGAACTGGCCATGGATATCGTCGAGCATAGTGCGGACGTGCTCGACATGGTCCTCGTTCTCCGGCGCGAAGGGATCGAGGAAGGCCTTGTCCTCTCCGGCCGTATAGATTCGCCGCTCGATGCCGAGTTTCTCCAGCGCCTCACCAATACCGAAGCTGCCCATGATCACCCCGATCGAGCCCACGACACTCGACTCGTTGACGTGGATCCGGTCGGCGGCGGCAGCGACATAGTATGCGCCGGAGGTGCCGACGTCCTCGATGACCGCATGGACCGGGATGTCTTCATGCTCGTCGCGCAGACGCCGAATCTCCTGGTAGATCTGCCGGGCGTGCACGGCGCTCCCGCCGGGGCTGTTGATGCGCAGCACCACCCCGGCGACATCGTCCGCCTCGAAGGCGCGCACCAAGCCGCGAATCACCTGCTCGGCGCTGGCCGCAGAATCCGACATGATCGGACCATCGATCCGCACCTCAGCCGTGTGCGGGCCAACCTCCTCTTCGGCAGCGAAATCAAGGCGCCCGAGGGAGATCGCCACCAAGACAACCACCGCCAGAACGGCACCGCGGGTAATCAGGCGCCAGCGCCGTGCCCGCCGCTGCTCGCGGATATTCTCCTTCAGCAGCTCCAGTAGCGCTTCGCGCTCGGATGTCTCTTCGCTCATGCTGACTCCTCGTCTTGGGATTGCGACAGGCGCTCAAGCACCGCCTGCAACTCATCGCCCAGCGGTGCCTCGATACATAGGGGCTCCCCGCTGTCCGGATGCTGGAAGCGCAGCGATGAAGCATGCAAAAACAGCCGGCGCAGGCCGCACTCACGCAGCGCGGCATTCGCCGCACGATCGCCGTAGCGCTCATCGCCGGCGACCGGGTGGCCGATATGGCGGGCGTGGACCCGGATCTGGTGAGTGCGTCCGGTCTCCAGCCGCGCAGTGACCAGAGTCGCCCGCACCCACCGCTGTACCGGGCGGAATTCGGTCACCGCCGCCCGCCCCTGCTTGCTGACGCGCACCTGGCGATCCCGCGGTGCGCCGGGCAGGCGCTCCAGAGGCGCGTCCACCCGCACCGGCATCACCCCGCGCACCCGCCCGGCCAGAAGCGCGGCGTAATGCTTTTCCACCTTGCCCTGGCGAAGCTGCTCGTGGAGCCGACGCAGGGTGGAGCGCCGCTTGGCCAACATCAGGCAACCGCTGGTCTCTTGGTCCAACCGGTGAACCAGCTCAACGAAGGGAAGGTCTGGCCGAATACCCCGGATCGCCTCGACCAACCCGACACGCACGGTAGAACCGCCATGCACAGCAAGCCCCGACGGCTTGTCCAGGATCAGCAGCCGTTCATCCTCGTAGAGGACCCCATCGCGCAGTCGCGCCTCTAGGCCGTCGGGCAGCCCGCCGGAAGCGACCTCAGCGGGCTGACGCTGCCCCGAAACCGGCGGTATGCGCACCACCTCCCCGGTGCTCAGGCGGCGCGTGGGCCGCGCCCGCCCCCCGTCGACCCGGACTTCCCCCTTGCGCAGCAGGCGATAGATCCGGCTGCGCGGAACACCCTTGAGCTGGCGCAGGAGGAAGTTGTCAATTCGTTGCCCGGCCTCTTCGGCCAGTACCTGATGGTGTCGAACCTTGGGATCAGAGGCACTCATTCGGAAATTTTAGCAAAAGAAGAAATTTGAAGGGTGACGCAAGTCACTGATACAATTAGTCGCACGTGGCGACCGGTTAAGCCGGGATCCGCGACGACGGGTTTCATGCAGTGTCGCACCTCGTGCGGCACTGATTGCAGCACCAGAACGAGACAACGGGCCCGCGCCCGGACGCGGCGCGGGCCACTTGACCACGACCAACAAGCCCTGCGCCCCTTCAACAGGAGTCGAGCGCGGATGACACGGACGGATCTGTCGCACTGGATGGTCTGGCTCGCCGCCTGGTCGGCGCCACCAATGTCGCCCGAGCGGCCCTTGGTGGCGTGGCCAGATACGACGCCGACGTACCGGTCCGTCCTGTCCGGCGGCCTGGAAGCGATGGCGGCAGGGCTGCGGAGATTGCGCACCCATGAAAAGAATGCTGATCAACGCAACTCAGCCGGAAGAGTTGCGCGTTGCGCTGGTGGACGGCCAGATCCTCTACGATCTCGACATCGAGGCGCCCTCCCGCGAGCAGAAAAAGGCGAACATCTACAAGGGGATCATCACCCGGGTTGAGCCGAGCCTGGAGGCCGCGTTCGTCCAGTACGGTGCGGAGCGCCACGGCTTTCTGCCCTTCAAGGAAATCGCGCCCGCCTACTTCACCTCGGCGGATGGTCAGCGGAACACGCCGAAAGACGGCCTGCGCGAAAATCAGGAAGTCCTCGTCCAGGTCGATAAGGAGGAGCGTGGCAACAAGGGCGCCGCGCTGACCACTTATATCAGCCTGGCCGGGCGCTACCTGGTGCTCATGCCGAACAACCCCCGGGCCGGCGGCGTGTCCCGCCGGATCGAAGGCTCCGATCGCGCCGAGATTCGTGAAAGCCTGCGCCAGCTCGATGTCCCGGAGGGCATGGGCTTGATCGTGCGTACAGCGGGCGTGGGGCGCAGCACCGAAGAGCTCCAGTGGGACCTGGATTACCTGCTCAAGCTCTGGGACGCCATCCAGAACGCCACCGCCGAGCGCGCCGCTCCGTTTCTGGTCTACCAGGAGAGCGACGTCATCATCCGCGCCCTGCGCGACTATCTCCGCTCGGACATCGGCGAAATCCTGGTTGATGACGACGAGGTCTTCGCCAAGGCGCGCGACTTCATCGAGCAGGTCATGCCGTACAACCGGCAGAAGCTCAAGCAATACACCGACCCGGTTCCCCTCTTCTCGCGCTACCAGATCGAGAGCCAGATCGAGTCGGCGTTCCAGCGGGACGTGCGCCTCCCTTCCGGCGGTGCGATCGCCATCGACCATACCGAGGCGCTGATCTCCATCGACATCAACTCCTCGCGCGCCACCAAGGGTGCTGACATCGAGGAGACGGCGCTTAACACAAACCTCGAGGCCGCCGACGAGATCGCCCGGCAACTGCGCCTGCGCGACCTCGGTGGCCTGATCGTGATCGACTTCATCGACATGGGTCCGCCGCGCCACCAGCGGGAGGTGGAGAATCGGCTGCGTGAGGCGGTCAAGGCGGATCGGGCCCGGGTGCAGATCGGGCGAATCTCCCGGTTCGGCCTTCTGGAGATGTCCCGGCAGCGCCTGCGCTCCTCGCTTGGTGAGGCCCACCAAGAGGTCTGCGGTCGGTGCGGCGGCCAGGGCACGGTGCGCAGCGTCGAGTCCCTGGCGTTGTCGATTTTGCGCATCATCGAGGAAGAGGCGATGAAGGAGAAGACCGGGCGCGTGCTCGCCCAGCTCCCGATCGAGGTCGCCACCTTCCTGCTCAACGAAAAGCGGGCCCAGATCGCCGAGCTCGAACACCGCTACGGCGTGCACGTCCTGCTGATCCCGAACCGCAACCTGGAGACCCCGCATTACGACGTCCAGCGCGTGCGTACCGACGAGGGGCTCGAGCAGAGCGGCTCCAGCTACAACCTGGCCACACCCGCGCCGGAGCCGACCGTCATCGAAGCGGGCCTGCCGGCCAGCCGGCCACCGGCACCCGCCGTGCAGGGTGTAACCCCCAGCGCGCCGGCGCCCGCGCCGGAATCGCAACAAACATCGGACGCTGCAGCCGGGGATGGCCACCAGGAGGAGGATGCCCCGCTGAGTTCGATCTTCCGCCGTCTCCGCGGCCTGCTGTTCCAGAGCGCGCCCGGCGACGAGCGCACCGAAGAGGGGGATTCCGGACGCGAGAAGAAGCCACGGTCCCGGAGCGAGCGGAGCTCCAGTGATGGCAACGGCTCCAGCACCGGCCAGAACAGACGGGGAACCCGGCGCGGTGGCCGCTCCCGCGGCGGCGGCCGGAGTCGACGCAGCCCCGGCGGTGGTGCCAGCGAGGGCGGCAACGGTCAGCAGCAAAACGAGCAGGAGAGCCCGTCGAAGGGCGCGTCGAGCGAAGCGCCCCGCGCCCCGGATGAGACCAAGGGGCACGGTGGCAACGGCGGCAAAGGGCGTTCCACGGGCGGCAAGCGCAAGAATGCCGGTGGCAACGGCAAGGCTGAGGCCACCGCCGAGCCCCCGGTGGACGATGCCCAGACCACGGACGCTGACAGCGGCAGCACCCGGCAGGACACCCCCTCGGCGGCAGCGGGTCAGGACGACACCTCCCGCAACGCCGAAGCCCGCTCCGCCCGCAGCGGTCGCAGCCGCCGCGGGCGCCGCGGGGGTCGCCGGCGCCGTCGCTCCAGCAACGGCAACGAGCACGCCGACGGATCCACCACCGCCTCAGGCGCGGAGGAGAACGGCGACACGGGGCCGGAATCCCCGGCACCTGACCCGGCGGCTGCCGCATCGCCCGCCACTTCCACGCCGGCGGGCGCGGATGCGGAGAAGACGCCGGACAAACCTGCAAACGCGCCGGACCGGGCGGATACACAGCCCCCGAGCGCGGAGACCGGGGATGTACAGCCCTCACAGCCGTCTGCTGGCCCCGCGCCCCGGGGAAGCGCCGACGATGCGGCCCAGGGCAACGGCGGGCGCAAACAGGTCCGCTCGGGGCGTCCGCGCCGACCGAAGCAGGCTTCTACATCCGGAACCGAGGCATCATCACCAACCAGCGATGATCGCACCTCGACCCACGCGGAAGGTGAAGGGGCGGAAAAGGCCGAGTAACCGCCGCCCTATCCGCCCAATAACGGTTGACTGCGGGCGGCGTCACGCCGCCCGCAGTCTTTCGTGACTAGCCCTGGTTCCGGCGTACCTCGTCGATCAGCCCATCGGCGGCATCCTGGATCAAGTCGAGCACGTGCTCGAAACCGCGCTCACCGCCGTAGTACGGGTCGGGCACCTCCCGCTCACTGCGGGTGCGGGCGTAATCGAGAAAGAGTCCGAGCTTGTGCTTGTGCTTCGGCGGGCAATCGGCTTGGAGGATGCCGAGGTTGGCCTCGTCCATAGCCAGGATCAGATCGTGCTCCTGGAAGTCGTAGCGCTCCACCTGGCGGGCACGCAGGTCACTGATGTCGACCCCGCGCCGCCGCGCGGCCTCTTGGGCGCGCTGGTCCGGCCCTTTGCCGACGTGGAAGTCATGGGTGCCCGCGGAGTCGAGGTCCACGTTGTGGTCAAGCCCCTCCTCGCGCAGGCGCTGGCGCAGCACCCCCTCCGCTGTCGGCGAACGGCAGATATTGCCCATACAAACTAGAAGTATCTTCATTTTGCTTTCCTGATCAGTCGGTTCCACGAAACCTGCACCCTACAGAGACCGCACCTTATTTACGGTTGAGGTGACTGCAGTCGTCGAGCCACTGCCTCCAAGTCGGCCGGCGTATCGACGCCGGGACCCGGACGCTGTTCGGTGACGGCAACCTGGATCGCAAAACCGTGCCACAGTGCCCGGAGCTGTTCCAGCGACTCAAGCTGCTCCGGCGGCGCCGGTTCCAGCCCCGGGAAGCGGCGCAGGAAGGCGACGCGGTAAGCATACAGCCCCAAGTGCCTGAGCCACCCGCCGGCCGCCACCGTCGTGTCATCGATCGCGCCGAAGCGCTCCCGGTCCCAGGGGATCGGCGCCCGGCTGAAATACAGGGCGTGGCCACGCCGGTCCCGCACCACCTTGACCACCGAGGGCTCGAAAAGCTCACCGGCCTCCGAGATCGGGGTTGCCAGCGTGGCGATGGCGGCTCCGGGGTCGGCCCCGAGTCGTTCGGCCACCAAAGTGACCAACCCCGGCGGCATCAGCGGCTCATCGCCTTGCAGATTGACCACGATGGCGTCATCGACTAGCGCCAACCGATCGACCACCTCGGCAATGCGGTCCGTGCCGGTCGGGTGATCCGGGGCGGTTAATAAAACCTCCGCCCCGAAGTCGAGGCAAGCCGATTCAATGCGCCGGTCGTCGGTAGCCACCACAACGCGCTCCGCGCCACTCTCGACCGCCCGCCGGTGTACATGCCGGATCACCGGCTCGCCGAGCAGATTGGCCAGCGGCTTACCGGGCAGCCGGGAAGCACCGAAGCGAGCCGGTATGACGACGGTGAACGCTGGGGGGGTCATGGCCGCTCCTCCCGGGTACCGAGCCGGTCGATCAGCCCGGTCACCGCTGCGGATAGCTTCGCTCCGGGAACCAGCTCCACGGGCAGGTACCAGAGGCGGTCTACCCCGGGCAGGTTTCGACACTTCACGGCATCCTTCTCGGTCATCACGACAGGCCGCTCATCGACAAAGGCAAAGTCCCCCGGTGAAAAGGCGTGGTGGTCTGGGAATACGTGACGTTCCGCCACGCGGATCCCCGCCTCCTCCAGGGAAGCAAAGAACCGCTCGGGATGGCCGATACCGGCCACGGCGTGGGCCATGCCATCCGGCCAGGGCCGCTCGCTGCCATCCACGGCAAGGGGGGAGCCCGGACGCAGACGAAACACGCTATCCCCCTCGGGGACCGCGTCGCCGTTCACCGCAACGATATCCACTGTGGCCAGCCGACCGGCCGGTTCCCGCAACGGCCCGGCCGGCAGCAGTCGCCGGTTGCCCAGCCTGCGCCGCGCATCCAGAACCACGATTTCGGCGGCTCGCCGCATCCGGTAGTGCTGTAGCCCGTCGTCACTGACCACCACATCGCAGCCCGCCTGCCAGGCCGCGCGTACCGCGGCCGGGCGATCAGCACCGACCCGTACCGGCACCCCGCAACGCCGCGCAAGCAACACCGGCTCGTCACCCACCTGCCCAGGGTCCGACTCCGCAGTCACGGTCACCGGCCCCTTCCCGGCCCGACCGCCGTAACCGCGCGCTACAATCCCCGGCTGCCAACCCTGCTCCCGCAACCGCGCGACCAGCCACGCCACCAGCGGGGTCTTGCCCGTGCCACCGACAAAGAGGTTGCCGACCACGATCACCGGCACGGGGGATACCGGACGGCCAAGCCAGCCGCGCTGGTAGAGTCCCCGACGCAACGCCACCACACCCCCGTAGACCGCGGCGAGCGGCGCCAGAGCGCGCGCTGCCGGACCGCCTTCCAGCCAGAAGCGCGGGACGGACATCAGCCTACCCTTCCACCGGAGGATCGGTGCGGTCTTCGAACTGCATCCGGTACAGCCCGGCGTATCGCCCGCCGCGTTCGAGCAGCTCGCGATGCGTACCGCGCTCGACGATTCGTCCGCCGTCAAGGAAGAGGATCTGATCCGCGTTCTCGACCGTCGAGAGCCGGTGGGCAATGACAAAGCTCGTCCGGCCCTCCATCAGACGCTCCAGCGCCCCTTGGATGTGTCGCTCGGACTCCGTGTCCAGCGCCGAGGTCGCCTCGTCCAAGATCAGGATCGGAGCATCCTTGAGCACCGCCCGGGCTATGGCGATGCGCTGGCGCTGCCCGCCGGAGAGCAGCACCCCATCCTCACCCACCTCGGTCTCGAAGCCCTGCGGCAGGGCCTCGATGAAGCCGGTTGCGTTGGCGGCATCCGCTGCCGCGCGGACCTGGTCATCGCTCACCGCCCCCTGGGCCCCGAAGCGGATGTTGTCGGCCACCGAGGCGTTGAACAGCATCACATTCTGCCCGACCATCGAGAACTGTCGGCGCAGATCGGCCAGCCGGTACTCTTGCAGCGGCAGCCCGTCGAGGCGGATCTCACCGCCGGTCGGCTCGTAGAAGCGCGGCAGCAGATTGACCAGCGTCGTCTTGCCGCTGCCCGACGGCCCCACCAGCGCCACGGTCTCGCCGGCCTGCACATCCACATCGATCCCGCGCAGGACCTCCCGCTCGCCGTCGTAGGAGAACCGTAGACCCTCCAGCTCGACGTGCCCCCCGGCGCGATCAATGCCCCGTGTACCGTGATCCGGCTCCTGCGGGGCGTCCACCACATCAAAGATGCTCTGCGCAGCCGTCAGCCCCTTCTGGATGGTCGCGTTGACAGCAACCAGGGACTTGAGCGGCGGATTCAGCAACAGGATAGCGCCGGCAAACGAGACAAAAGTACCCACAGTTATGGTCTCAACCACCGCATCGACGGTGACAAGGTAGATCACCACCGCCAGGGCGATGCCGGCAACCAGGCGGATCAGCGGAACCGAGGCGTACTTGGTGGCCATGAATTTCATGAACTGCTTGCGGTTGCGCTCGTTCACGCGCTCGAAACGCTGCCGCTCGCGATCCGCCTGCCCGAAGGCCTTGACCACCTGATAACCGTGCACGCTCTCTTCGGCCACGCTGCCCACGCCACCGACGGCGTGGTGGATGCGCTTGCTGATCTTGCGGAAGCGCTTGGTGATGTAGGCGATGATCCCACCGACCACGGGCAGAACCCCGAGCACGATCAGCATCAGCCAAGGTGAGAGGTAGGTCATGTAGCCCAGCAGAAAGACCACCCGCGCGCCGTCCTGGATTAGGCTCAAGACGGCACGCGTCACCGCACCGGCCACCTGCTCGGCTTCATAAGTGAGCTTGGAAACCAACCGGCCCGAGGACTGCTGGTCGAAGACCCAATTCGGCATGACCAGCAGCCGGTCGTGAACGTCCAGCCGCAAACGCTTGACCAGCTGGCGACCGATCCAGGTCATCAGATAGTGGGAGGTGAAGTGAGCAACGCCCTGGAAAACGATGAACACGATCAGCAGCAACGCATAAAAGCGGATCGTGGCTGCATCCTGCTCGACGAAACCGTCATCGAGCAGCGGCCGGATCAACGCCACCACGCCGGTCTGCGTGCCGGCAAGCGCCAGCATCGCCAGGATCGCCACCACTCCCACCTTCCAGTGCGGTAGGACGTACCCGACGAACAGCCGACGGAACGTCGGCCACGTCCGGCGATCCAGCTTGCGCGTCTGAGCGCTGTCGGGCAGTGGCTGCCCAGGGGCTTGTGCTTGCGTGCTCAAACCGTCTCCCTCACGGGTCGTCGGAGCGTGTGGTGGCGATGGAAACGCGATCGATACCGACCCGGCCGGCCCCATCGAGCGCACGGACCACGGCCCGGTGCGGAGCATCAGCGTCGGCGCGGACCACGATTCCGGCAACGTCTCCGGCCTCCCGCGCCTCCTCCAGTGCCCGGACCAGGGTGTCGATCTCCCGATTGACCAGGGGGCTGCCGTCGACGAAGTACTCCCCTTCGGCGCTGATGCCGATCTCGAGCAAACGGGGCTGCGCTTCCTCGGTCTCCTGTTCGGCCTCGGGCAGTGTGATGTCGAGGCCGACCTGATCGACGAAGGTGGTGGTCACCATGAAGAAGATCAGCAGCAGGAAGACGACGTCGATCAGCGGCGTCAGATTGAGATCTGGCTCGTCCCGGCGTTGGCGGCGTCGCAGGTTCAAGCTGTCCCCCGATCGCGCTGTGCCGAGCGCTCAGGATCGCTGGCCTCTAGCAGCAGCATGGCCTCCTGTTCCATCTCGACCACGCGGTCATCCACCAGCCCGCGCAGATAGCGGTACGCCATCAGCGCCGGAATGGCCACCGTCAGCCCGGAGGCCGTCGTGATCAACGCCTCGGCGATACCCCCGGAGAGCGCCTGCATGTCCCCAAGCCCCTCGGCACTGATCGCACCGAACACCTTGATCATCCCGATCACGGTACCCAGCAGGCCCAGCAGCGGGCTGATCGCAGCGATCGTGCCCAGTGTATTCAGGTAGCGCTCGAGACGGTGCGCCTCGTGTCGGCCGGCATCCTCAATAGCCTCGGCCATCACACTGCGGCCGTGGTGCCGGTTGGCCAGACCGGCCGCCAGGATCCGGCCCAGCGGTGAACTCTCCTTGAGCGTCTCTAGGTGATGGGCCTCGAGCTCATGCTCCTGCGCCAGGCGCCAGGCCCGACCGCGCAGCGGCTGGGGCAGGATCCGCCGCTGCTGCAGGGTCCAGAAACGCTCGATGATGATGGCCAGGGCGAGCACGGAGCCGATCAGGATCGGCACCATCAGCCAGCCGCCGGCCTGGATGAGCTCAAGCATGATCACTCCCCGGGGTCGGTCAAGGGCGCGCAGTCCGGAAACGGGTGGGCGTGGCGGCGGATTCTAAAGCATCCCGCCCGCCGACGCAGCCGCACCGCCCCGATGATAGATCCGGCCACTGCGCTGCAGCTCGCTGCGCAGCTGCCATGTGCGCCCATCGTCGCTAAGGATTAGTGCCCCGTGCTCGTCGGTGCGCAGCATCCGGCCATCCTCTGGCGCGACGGCCGCGCTGCACGTACCTCGGTCCTCGGCGCAGCCAGCCGCCCCCACGACCCATCCGGCAGTGTCGGCATCGAGTTCCGGTCGCAAAGACAGGTCATCCGCCCGGCCCTCCACATCGAGCCCCCATGCCCCTTCGTCGAGGGGCGTGGCCCGCAGCGTCAGACTGCCCAGGGTGATGGACCACCCATCGGTCTCCGCCTCGCGCCCGGCTCCCAACCACTCGGCGTCCGCCCAGCGCTGCCGCGCTTCGGCCACGGCCCCGTCCCAGGGGGACTGCTTGCGCGGTACCAGCCACGCTTCGAGGGTTAGCCCCCGGGCCTCGAGAAACGGCTCCACGGCCACGCTCGCCGCATCGAGCCCTCCGCCGGGGCCGCCGCCATAGACCACCGCGCGCTCCCCGTCGCAGAGCAGCGCGGTCAGCCCGGAGCCGGTGTCGAAGACCACCACCCGCGCAGTCTGCCCACCCCCGTGGTCGCCCGGGCCGAGCAGCAGCAGGGCTAGTAACGGACCGGCCAACCAGCGCCCGGGCAAGGCGTGCGGACCGAGCACCAGCGCCACCCCGAAAACCGCCAGAGCCACGGCGCCCGCCGAGGGGGCAGGCACCTCGACGGCCCCGAAGGCCTGGGCCATCCAGCCGAGCACCGACATGAGCAGGCCAAGCGAGGCCTCCGCGGCCTGCCACAACCAGCCGCCCCAGGCAGGCACCAGGGGATGCAGGGCGATACCAGCCAGCACCGGGGGCACTACCAGCAGGCTGACCCATGGCACGGCCAAGAGATTGGCCAGCGGCGAGAGCAACGGCAAGTGCCCGAACCAGACGGCAGTCGCGGGCAACATGCCGATGCCCACCAGCGTCTGAATGCGCAGCCAGGGCAGCGGGCCGCGCTGCACCGGCCGACCCGTCGTAGCCGCCAGGATGATGGCCACGGCCCCGAATGAAAGCCAGAATCCGGCCCCGAGGGGCGCCCAGGGGTCGACGGCCAGGACGGCGGCCGCGGCCACGGTGAGGCTGTGCCAAGGGCTCAGGGGGCGGCGCAGGGCGAGCGCCCCCGCGAAGACCAGCACCATAACCAGCGCGCGCTGGGTGGGCAGGGTGAAACCGGCCAGGGCCGCGTAGCCCGCAGCAGCCAGCGCTCCGGCCAGGGTGCCGGCGACCACCGCCGGCACCCGGCGAACCAGTGGCGGGATCCAGCGCCAGAGCACGCCAGCCAGCATCCCGGCCAATCCGGCGACCAGACCGATGTGCAGCCCGGAGATGGCCAACAGATGGGCGGTCCCGGTAACCGAGAGCACGTCCCACTGATTGTCGCTGATTCCGGCGCGCACCGCGACGCCGAGCCCTTGGACCAGCCCCAGATACCGCGAATCGCCGAGCCGCTCGGCCATCACCTCGGCAATCCGCGCTCGGAGCCGATCCATCTGCCAGCGGCCGGCCAGGCGCTCGGCGCGATCCGCATCCCGCACGTAGCCCGTGGCACCGATGCGGTGCTGGAATAGCCAGCGCTGGTAGTCGAAACCCGCCGGGTTGAGGAAGCCGTCCGGGGCGCGCAAGCGCAGGCAGAGGTGCCAACGTTCCCCGGGGCCCGGCTGGCCCTCCCCCGCACCGTACCAGTCCACGCGAACCCGACGCGGCAACGGATCGGTCAGCTTGCCCTCGACCTGCCGCTCCGGACGGAACTCGAAACGCGTTCGATGACTCTCAACCTCGGGGATGGAGACGATCCGCCCTTCTAGGCAAGCGTCCGTACCATCCAGGCCCGGGTCGAGTTCGTGGGCCAAGAGCCAGCAGGCGCTGAGCAGGGCCCAAGCGCAACCAAGCAAACCGGCAGCCGGCCAGCGCCAACCACGCGGGGCGATCAGGGCCCACCCGAGCGCGGTGGCAGTCGCCGCCACGACCGACAGGACGCCGGGGGGCTCCCGTAACAAGCTCACGACCAGTACGATTCCGGCCGCGAAAGCAAGCGATCCGGCTCGCATCAGCCATCCTTGGCATATGCGTGGTCGGTCAGGCTAGCTGAGAACCCCGCCGGGGCGCCAGCGCCCCGGCTTGGACAGCGGCCCGGTCAGGCAGGTATCGAGGAACATTCATGCGACGGTGGCTCAAGGGAACGTTACCGGATCTGCAGCGGCTCAAGCAGCAGGGGCGCTTCGGCTTCCTGGGCCGACTGCTTGAGGATCCGTTCCTGTTCCACCTAAACCGCCGCTCGACGGCCGGCGGTGTCGCGATCGGGGTGTTCGTGGCCTTCCTGCCCATCCCGCTGCAGATGCTGCTGGCCGCGGTCATCGCCATCCTGGTCCGCGTTAATCTGATCCTCGCCGTGATTCTGGTCTGGGTGAGCAATCCCCTGACCATGGGGCCGATGATCTACGCCAGCTACCGCACTGGCGCGTGGCTGCTCGGCGCGGAGTTTGAACAGTTCGACTACGACAACACCGTGCAGTGGTTCCTGGGCAATCTGAACCAGGCCTGGCAGCCGGTGCTAACCGGATCATTGGTGCTCGGGGCGCTTGCCGGGGTCATCACCTACATTGCGGTCCTGCTGATCTGGCGCTACGCCGTCCACCGCGAGCGCAACCAGCGCCGGATCCGCATCGCTCACCGACGCCGTAGTATCACCGCGCAGGAGCAAGGCGGCGACAAGCGTTGACCGCTAGCCCGACGCCGGCTCCTGCGACCGCCCCTGCTGCGCCAGCAGGTGGCCGTCCTCAAGTTTGTAGACCCGCTCGGTGCGGTGCGCCAGGTCCAGGTCGTGGGTCACGAAGACGAGCGCGGTACCGAGTTCCTCGTTAAGGCTCTGCAGCATCCCGAACACGCGCTCGGCCGTATGACGATCCAGATTCCCGGTAGGCTCATCGGCGAGGATGCACTTCGGTCGCGTCACCAGGGCGCGCGCAATGGCCACCCGCTGCCGCTCACCTCCGGAGAGTTCCGACGGGCGGTGGCTCATGCGCGCTTCCAACCCGATCCGCTCGAGCAGCCCGGCCGCCGTGGCACGCGCCCGTGCCGCTGGCTCGCGCCGGATGAGAAGCGGCATGGCAACGTTCTCCAGAGCCGTGAACTCCGGCAGCAGGTGGTGAAACTGGTAGACGAACCCCAGCGCCTCGTTGCGTAGGCGCCCGCGGGCCGCCTGCTTAAGGTCGTAGATCCGCTGGCCGGCCACGTGGACCTCGCCGGCGGAAGGGGTGTCAAGACCGCCGAGGATGTGCAGCAGGGTGCTCTTGCCGGAGCCAGATGGCCCGACCACGGCCACTTGCTCACCGGCGCGCACGCGCAGATCCAGACCGCTGAGGACCTCGATCTCCTGCGGCCCCTCGCTAAAACGCTTGGCCACCCCCCGACAGTCGATGACCACCTGGGCATCACTCATAGCGCAACGCCTCCGCAGGCTCGGTGCGTGCCGCCCGCCACGCCGGGTAGAGCGTGGCGACCAGGGACAGCACCAGCGCCAGTGCCGTAATCCGCCCCACGTCCTCGCCACGCAGTTCGGAGGGCAGATCGCTGATGTAGTAGACATCGGCGGGCAGGAACTCGAAATTGAGCAGCTGCTCCACCGCCGGGACGATGTTCTCCACGTTGAGCGCCAGTGATACACCTCCGGCGACCCCGAGCGCGGTCCCGACGACGCCGATCACCGCCCCCTGGATGATGAACACCGCCATGACGCTGCCGGGGCTCAGCCCGACGGTGCGCAGTATGGCAATATCGGCCTGCTTATCGCGGACGACCATCACCAACGTCGAGACGATGTTGAAGGCCGCCACCGCCACGATCAGCGCCAGGATGACGAACATCACCGTTTTCTCGGTCTGCACCGCCCGGAAGAAATTGGCGTGCTGGCGGGTCCAGTCCACCACCCGGTAGTGCCCCGGCAATTCGTTGGCCACCTCGCGGGCCAGCCAGGGCGCGGCCATCATGTCGTCGAGCTTGAGCCGGATGCCGCTGACCGCGTCGCCCATGCCCTGGACCCGCGCCATATCACCGATATGGGCGATGGCCAGGGTCCGGTCGTACTCGTGCATCCCCACCTCGAAGATACCGGTCAGCGTGAAACGCCGCATGCGGGGGGTAATGCCGGCGACAGAGACACGGGCCTCCGGGGTGATCACGGTAATCCGGTCGCCGATCCGTGCGCCGAGCTCGCGCGCCAGGGCCGAGCCCATGATCAGCCCGAACTCCCCGGCTTCCAGTTGCGCATCCCCGGCGATGACCTGATCCAGCACATCGGAAACACGAGGCTCCCGATCCGGATCCACGCCACGGATCAGCGTCCCGCTAACCTGGCCGCCGCGGGTCACCATGACCTCTCCGTCGATGAACGGCGCGGCCCCCACCACACGGGGATGTTGCTCGGCGCGTTCCAGCACCCCAGGCCAATCATCCACCTGGCGCTGAGCGCCATGCACCTCGGCGTGCGAGACCATGCCGAGGATCCGCTCGCGCAGCTCACGCTCGAACCCGTTCATGACCGAGAGCACGGTAATCAGGGCCGCCACGCCCAGGGCGATGCCGATCATCGAGGTCATGGAGATGAACGAGACGAAGTGCCCCCGCCGGCGGGCCCGGGTGTAGCGAAGGCCGATGAACAGCTCTACAGGTCGGAACAACGGACTACGGCTCCTCTTGATGATGGACCGGCAGGGGACAGTCGGGGCGGATCCCGGTGGCGCTCGGATGCAGCCGGATCGCCCGCAGGTCGACGCCCGCCGCTGCGGCCTCGCGCAGCGCCTCGACATAGCGCGGGTCGATCGACTCGGCCGGACGCACCTCCAGCGCATCGCTGCGCTGCACGCAGAAGATCAAGGCGGCACGGCCACCACCGCGGACCCAGTCGGCAAGGACCTCCAGATGCCGCCGCCCGCGCTCGGTGACCGCATCCGGGAACAGCGCCCGACCGTGCTCCACCGCCGCTGTCACGTTCTTGACCTCAACAAAGCACGGCGGTTCCCCGCCCGGATGGTCCTCCAGAAGCCAGTCGGCACGCATGGGGGCGTCCGGCACCCGGACCTCGCGGCGACGCGTGGCGTAAGCCGACAACCCGGGCAGCAATCCGGCATCCAGCGCCTCGCCGACCAGCGCGTTGGCGCGCCCAGTGTGGACCCCCACTACGATCGACCCCGGCAGCTCGACCAGTTCCCAGGTGTGCGCATACTTCCGACCGGGGCGCGCGGAGTGGCTGAGCCACACCCGCGAGCCAGGCTCGGTGCAACCGAGCATCGAGCCGGTATTCGGGCAGTGCACGGTCCACTGTCGGCCGCCAGCGTCCTCCACATCGGCAAGAAAACGCCTGTAACGGCGGACCAGTCGCGCCTCCGTCAACCCCTGCTCGAATTCCACGACACGGCTCCCCCGGGCTTGATCCGCGCTCAGTCTACGCGTCCGCGGCACATCGCTCATACCCTTTACATGACTCGGTGATCGGGTATAGTCCGTGTCGCCTTTTCGGGATCCGACCAACGCCATGTCCGCGCCCGTTCACCCCGATTGCCAACATCCGCGCCTCCCCGCCGAATGGGAGCGCCAGGCAGCGCTGATGTTCACCTGGCCCCACTCCGGCGGCGACTGGGGCGAACACCTCGCCGCCGCCGAGGCTAATCTCGAGCGCCTGGCTGCGGCTGCGGCGCAGTACCAGCCCGTACTTGTCGTCTGTCCCGACAGCCGAACCAGTGGCCGCGTGCGCAACCGCCTGCGCTCCGCGGGGGTTCCGGCGCAGCGCCTGATCTTTAGCGAAGCGCCTTCCGACGATGTCTGGGCACGGGACCACGGCCCGATCACCGTCCTGCGCGCGGGCGGCCGGGCGCAGCTGCTCGATTTCCGCTTCAACGGGTGGGGCGGGCGCTATGCCGCCGCCGAGGACGACCGCCTGACGCGGAGACTCACCGAGGAGGGCGTCGTCGGGGGGGAGTCCTACCGGCGCATCGAGTGGATCCTCGAAGGCGGCAGCATCGACAGCGACGGCGCCGGCACCCTGCTGACCACCTCGCGCTGCCTGCTCAACCCCAATAGAAACAAGGATTCCGGGCGCGAGGAAGTGGAGGCCCAGCTCCGCGCCCGCCTCGGCGTCCGCCGTGTACTCTGGCTGGAGTCGGGCTGGCTCTGCGGCGACGACACCGACGGCCATGTCGACATGCTGGCCCGCTTTGTCGACCGCCACACCATCGCCCACGCGGTCTGCGAGGACCGCGATGACCCGCATCATGCACCGCTGGAGGCGCTGCGCGCCGAGCTGAGCGCCGCACGCACCCTCCACGGCGAGCCCTACCGGCTGATCGAGCTGCCCCTCCCGGCCCCGATCCATGACGAAAATGGCAACCGCCTCCCCGCGACCTACGCCAATTTCGTCTTCATCAATGGCGCCGTGCTGGTGCCGGTCTACGACGACCCTGCGGATGCAGTGGCCTGCGCGCGGCTCGCCCAGGCCTGCCCGGATCGCGATATCGTCCGGGTGCCGGCGCGGGACCTCATTCGCCAGGGCGGCAGCATTCACTGCGCCACGATGCAGCTGCCGGAGGGCGTCATCGTCGATGGTCTGGCCGCGCCAACTGCGGGCGCAGGGAGGGTTCACGAGGCATGAGCCGCCAAACCACGCTCGGTCTGGTCCAGCATCCGTGCAGTGCGGACCGGCAAGAGAACCTGGAACGCTCGGAGGCGGGGATTGCCCGCGCCGCCGAGGCGGGGGCCGATGTGGTCCTGCTTCAGGAGCTACATTGCGGGCACTACCCGTGTTACGAGGAGCACCCGGCCCATTTCGACGCAGCTGAGCCCATCCCGGGCCCGGGGACCGAGCGGCTGGGCCGGGCGGCTGCTGAACACGGCGTGGTGGTCATCGGCTCGCTCTTCGAACGCCGGGCGGCCGGGCTCTACCACAACACCGCGGTGGTGCTCGAGCGCGACGGCACGCTGGCCGGCACCTATCGTAAGATGCACATTCCGGATGACCCGGGCTATTACGAGAAGTTCTACTTCACCCCCGGCGATGGCGGCTTCACCCCCGTGGACACCTCCGCCGGGCGGCTGGGCGTGCTGGTGTGCTGGGATCAGTGGTTCCCGGAGGCTGCCCGGCTCATGGCCCTCGCCGGGGCCGAAATCCTGCTCTACCCCACCGCCATCGGCTTCGCCCCGGAGGAGCCCGCCGATGAGCAGGCGCGGCAACTCGAGGCCTGGGAGACCATCCAGCGCGGTCACGCCATCGCCAACGGCCTACCGGTGGCAGCGTGCAACCGGGTGGGCACCGAGCCGGCCGCCCGTTTCTGGGGCCGCAGCTTCGTATGCGGCCCACAGGGCGAGATCCTTGCCCGCGGCGGCGAGGAAGAGACCGTCCTCGTTGTCCGCCTCGACCTCCACCGCACCGAGGAGGTCCGGCGCATGTGGCCGTTCCTGCGCGACCGGCGCATTGAAGCCTACCAAGGCCTCGCCCGGCGCTACCTCGACACCCCGGGAGACGCGTAGGACGGCGCCGCGCCGGGCTGGTAATATGCTCAGCCTCTGGTATCCGCTAGTGTGAGGCGAACCGATGCAAGAGACGGAAAACGGCCAGCAGCCGCCCGCCGACACGCCCCCCGGCGTCGCCCCGTGGGCGGTCTACATCCTTCACCTGGGTAGTCTGTTCATCGGCCTGACGGCGGTCATCGGGGTGATCATCGCCTATATGCAGCGCCGTGACGCAGCGCCTTGGGTCCAGAGCCACTACCAATTCCAGATCAACACCTTCTGGATCGGTCTGCTGATCTTCGCAGTGGCCATCATCACCATGCCCCTTTACGGCCTCGGTTTCCTGCTCGGCGTGTTCCTGACTATCTGGCTGCTCGTACGCTGTATCTACGGCATGCGTCAGCTCAATGCGCGGGAGCCGATCCCCGACCCCGAGACCTGGCTGTTCGGCTGGAGCCGGAGCGGTTAGCGGCGTGTTGCTCGGCGATCTGCCCCTACCCCGACGCCCCGCCGAGCGGCGGGACTGGTCCGGGCTGCTCGGCGCGGCCCAGCCGCTAGCCATCGCGGAAGCCGCCCGGCAGCATGACGGACCAGTCATCGCAGTTACTGGAACGCCGCAGCAGGCCGCCGCCCTGCAAGAGGCGCTCGGTTTTTTCCTGGGAGACGACGCGTCCGTGCTCGGCTTTCCGGACTGGGAAACCCTGCCCTACGACGTCTTCTCCCCGCATCAGGACATCATCTCGGAGCGTCTGCTCGGGCTCTACCGCCTGCCGGGGATGGACCGCGGCGTTCTGGTGGTTCCGGTGGCAACCCTCATGCATCGCCTGCCGCCGCGCGGCTGGCTCGAGGGTCGATCGCTGATGCTGCGTCCCGGCGACCAGCTGGAGATCGAATCCATGCGCCGACGTCTGGAGGCCGCCGGCTACCGATGCGTCCCCGAGGTCGGCGAACACGGTGAATTCGCGGTCCGGGGCGCCCTACTCGATCTCTTCCCGATGGGAGGCGAAACGCCCTATCGCATCGACCTGTTCGACGACGAGGTCGAGAGCCTGCGCCGCTTCGATCCCGAGACCCAGCGCACCACCGAGAAGGTCGACGCCATCGAGCTACTGCCGGGCCGGGAGTTCCCCACCGACGAGGACGGGGTCACCCGCTTCAGACAGGCATTCCGGGCCGAGTTCGAGGGCGATCCGGGGCGCAGCTTCCTCTATCGCGCCGTCAGCGAGGGCCGCATCCCCGGGGGGATCGAGTACTACCTGCCGCTCTTCTTCGAGGAGACGGCCACGCTGTTCGACTACCTGCCGGAAGGGACCCTGTCTGTGCGTCTGGAGGGGGTCGACGAAGCGGCGGACAGCTTCTGGCGGCAGGTTCAGGACCGTTACGAGCAGCGCACTGGCGATATGGACCGTCCCCCACTGCCGCCCCGTCGAGTCTTCCTCGACGGGGACGAGCTACGCGCCGGCCTCAACCGCTGCCCCCAGGTGGCGCTGCACACCGAACCCGGGCGCGGCGCCGAGGCCGAAGTCAGCGCCCTGCCCGAGCTGGCCGCCCGGCCCCAGGCGGAAAGACCACTGGAACGGCTCGAGCACTTCCACGCCGGACACAACGGACGGGTCCTGTTCACTGCCGAGAGCGCCGGACGCCGCCAGGGGCTGCAGGAACGGCTGACCCGAGCCGGCATCGAGGCTGAGCCGGTGCGTGGCTGGCGCGAATTCCTCGACGGCGACGCGACGGCGGCGATCACCGTCGCCCCGCTGGAGAGCGGCGCGCGCATTGACGGGATGGCTATCATTCCGGAGAGCGCGCTCTACGGCGAGCGCGCCCGGCAAAGCCGGCGCCGGCGCTCCAGTGCCTCCACCGACCCGGCGGCGGTGATCCGCGACCTCTCCGACCTGCACGAGGGCGCCCCGGTGGTCCACGAGGACCACGGGGTCGGCCGCTATGTCGGCCTGCAGAGCCTCACCGTCGGGGACGTTACCACCGAATTCCTCACCCTCGAGTACGCGGGCGGCGACAAGCTCTACGTCCCGGTTTCCGCGCTGGATCGGATCTCGCGCTACACCGGGGCCGACGCCGATGAGGCCCCGCAGCACCGCCTGGGCAGCGATCAGTGGGATAAGGCGCGGCGCCGGGCGGCCAAGCGCGCCCGCGACGTGGCCGCCGAGTTGCTCGACCTCTACGCGCGGCGTCAGGCCCGGGCCGGCGATGCCTGTCTGTTCGACGACGAGGCCTATGAGGCCTTCGCCGCCGCCTTCCCCTTCGAAGAGACACCGGACCAACAAGCGGCCATCCAGGCGGTCCTTCAGGATCTGCGCTCGGATCAGCCCATGGACCGGGTGGTCTGCGGCGATGTCGGCTTCGGCAAGACCGAGGTGGCCATGCGGGCCGCCTTCGCCGGTGTGCAGGCCGGGCGCCAGGTGGCCATGCTGGTGCCGACGACCCTGCTGGCGCAGCAGCACTACCAGAACTTCGCCGACCGCTTCGCCGACTGGCCCGTGCGCATCGAGTCGCTGTCGCGCTTCACGGGCAAGAAGGGCAACGAGCAGGCCCTGGATCGGATCGCCAACGGACAAGCCGACATCGTCATCGGCACCCACAAGCTGCTCGGCAGCGAGATCCAGTTCAAGAACCTGGGGCTGGTGATCATCGACGAGGAGCAGCGCTTCGGCGTCCGGCAGAAGGAACGGCTCAAGCGCCTCCGCGCCGAGGTCGATGTCCTGACCCTGACCGCCACGCCCATCCCGCGCACCCTAAACATGTCCCTGGCGGGTATCCGGGACCTGTCGATCATCGCCACGCCGCCGGAGCGACGCCTGGCGGTGAAGACCTTTGTCCACGAATGGAACGACGGCCTCATCCGCGAGGCCTGCCAGCGGGAACTCCAGCGGGGCGGGCAGGCCTATTTCCTCTACAACGACGTCAAGACGATCGATCGCACCGCCAACCATCTGCGTGAGCTGATGCCTGAAGCGCGGATCGGTGTTGCCCACGGCCAGATGCGCGAGCGGGAACTCGAGCAGGTGATGCTCGACTTCTACCACCAACGCTTCGATATCCTGGTGTGTACCACGATCATCGAATCGGGGATCGATATCCCCACCGCCAATACGATCATTATCCATCGGGCCGATCGTTTTGGGCTCGCCCAGTTGCACCAGCTTCGCGGCCGCGTCGGGCGCTCCCACCACCGGGCCTACGCCTATCTGCTCGCGCCGCCGCCGAGCGCGATGACCGCCGACGCGCTCAAGCGTCTGGAGGCTATCTCTCAGCTCGAGGACCTCGGCGTCGGTTTCGCGCTTGCCTCCCACGACTTGGAGATCCGCGGCGCCGGTGAGCTGCTCGGCGATGAGCAGAGCGGACAGATCCAGGAGGTCGGGTTCACGCTGTACAGTCAGCTCCTCGAGCGGGCGGTCAAGGATCTCAAGGCCGGACGCGATCCGGCACCGGAGGCCGAGCTGGAGAGCGGTGTGGAGGTGGACCTGCGCCTTTCCGCCCTGCTCCCGGCCGACTACCTGCCGGATGTCCACACCCGCCTGGTGCAGTACAAGCGGATCAGCAGCGCCCGCAGCGACGCCGACCTCGAAGAGCTCCAGGTGGAGATGATCGACCGCTTCGGCCTGCTGCCCGATGCAGCACGCAACCTCTTCCGGACGGCCGCCCTCAAGCTTCGGGCCGAGGCGCTGGGCATTCGCAAGATCGAGGCCGGCCCCTCCGGCGGGACCATCCAGTTCGGCCCACAGCCCCAAATCGATCCGGCTCGCCTGGTTCAGATGGTTCAGCAGGAGCCCGACAAGTACCGCCTGGACGGGCAGCAGCGTCTCCACGTCCGTGCCGATCTCAGCGATGAGCAGACCCGCTTCGAAGTGATCGAGCGACTTCTGGAGAGGCTTCACGCCAGCGAGGAGGTGGCAGGATGAGAGGGGTGACTCTCGGCACGCGGAGACCGCGGCGCGGGCTTGCGGGCGTGGTACTGAGCGCGACGCTTCTGCTCACCGGCGGCGCGGGCGTGTCCGTGTCGGCACAGGCGGCCGAGGCGGATGAATGGTACGAGGTGGAGGTCATCGTCTTCCGGCAGTGGGAACAGGGCGGGCGCCACGCCGAGCGCTGGCCAACCCGCGCCGACCTCCCCCATTACCCGCTCTGGCAGATTCCGGCCGGATGTGGAAGCGACCAGGCGAGCCGGCGGGAACTCGGCATCGAGGACGACCCGGCCTCGGCCGAAATCGAGACCGACGATCTGGACGCCCAAAAGACCCGCCTACACTGCCTGCCCGCCGAGCGGCGGCGGTTAACCGCCCACTGGGGAGCCCTGACCCGATCCGACGCCTACCAGCCGCTGTACCACCTCGCCTGGCTGCAGCCGGGCGTCGGGCGGGACCGGGCCGTAGCGGTCCCTGTGCCCTACCACTGGACGCCGCCCACCGAGGCCGAGGCCCGGAACCAGGAACTCCGCGACCCACAGTATCAGCCCCCGGCCTTCGGGCTGATCCGCATCTATCGGGAGCGCTTCCTCCACGCCGCAGTCGATCTGCGTCTGCACTGGCGAGCGGTCGGGCGGGAGATCGATGAGGCCGAGCAGATTCGGGCCCCGCTCCACCGTATGCAAGAAAACCGCCGCATGCGCAGCGGCGAGCTCCATTACCTGGACCATCCAGCTCTGGGCGTGCTCATCATCATCCACCCAGCCGACCAACCGCCCGACGGCTGACCGAAGGCGCCCCGTTCGGGGGCCGACCGGCGACGCGTTGCGCGTCGCCGGCTTCCGTCTGGGCCGGTCGTCTAGCTTAGCGCCGCGATGATCCTGCGCACCGCCTCCATGCCGTGGAGGAGGTGATCGCGGATCTCGTCCATGGACAGCTCCGCCCCGTCGCCCATGCCGGCGGCCCAATTGGCCACCACGGCGCAGTGGGCGTAGCGCAACTCGGCCTCGCGCGCCAACGCCGCCTCCGGCATGCCGGTCATCCCCACCAGATCGCAGCCGTCCCGGCGCATGCGGCGGATCTCCGCAGCCGTCTCCAGGCGCGGCCCCTGGGTGGCGCCGTAGGTGCCGCCATCGATCGCATCGACGCCGGCCTCGCGCGCGGCGCCGAGCAGCCACTCCCGCACAGTGCCGTCGTAGGGATAGGTGAAATCGATGTGGGTAACGTGATCCAGATCCTGGTGGTAAAAGGTGGCGATACGCGAGTGCGTGTAGTCGATGATCTGATCCGGGATCGCGACCCGGCGCGGCGCGTACTCCTCCCCCAGGCCACCGACCGCCGCGACGGCGATCACCCGGTCGACGCCGACGTGACGCAGGGCCCAGATGTTGGCGCGATAGTTGACCTGGTGCGGCGGGATATTGTGGCTGTGGCCGTGGCGCGCCAAGAAGGTGACATCGTGGCCACGGAATGTGCCGTGGATCAATGGCGCCGATGGCTCGCCGAACGGAGTCCGGACCACCTCGCGACGGGTGATTTCCAGCCCCTCGAGGGAGGTCAGCCCGGTCCCGCCGATAATGCCAACACTCATCAACGCTCCTCCGTATCCGGTTCCTGTTGCGACCTTGCGGCCTGCTCGGTGCGGGCATCGATGGCGTAGATGCCATCGGCGTTGCGCCCCAGCCCCCGGCAGTCCATCCCGGCGCCGAAGACGTAGCGGTCCTCCACTTCGAGCCCGACGTAGTCGGCGCACAGCCCCTCGAACTTGCGATCGTGGCGCTTATCGACCAACACGGCGGTTCGCACCGAGCGCGCCCCGCCGTTGCGGAAGGCCTCGATGATCCCGGCCAGCGTATGGCCCTCATCCAGGATGTCATCGACGATCAGCAGGTCTCGCCCCTCCATCGGCGTCGTGGGTAGCGCATGCCACACCAGATCCTCGCCGCTGAGTTCGTTGCGGTACCGGGTGGCGTGGACATAGTCGACCTCGAGCGGGAACTCCAGGCGCGGCAGCAGCCGCCCTGCCGGGATCATCCCGCCGATCATGACGCCCAGGATCAGCGGGTTGCGCCCGCCGAGATCCTCGGTGATCTCCGCGGCCATGCGATCCAGGGCCCGCTCGATGGCCCGCCGGTCATGGATCAGTTCGGCCCCGCGCAGATCCGGGGCATCGTCCCAAGGCATCGCAGCCCTCCTGGTACCGTTGTCTTTTACCGTTGTCGGTTTCGATGGACTCACCCCGGCGCCTCGAAGCCCGGGATCCCCTCAGTCAGCTCGCGGACCGCTGCCTGATAGGCGGCATCCTCCTGGAGTTCGGACCATGCCGGGGCCGGCCGACCATGCATACGCACCATACGCAGTCCGGATGCAGGTTCCAGCCAGCGGTCTGCCGCGACCTCGCCGAGCAGCGCCTCGGCCTGCGGCGGATCGCAGACCAGCGCTGCATCGCAGCCGGCCCCGAGGCACGCATCCACCCGTTCCAGCATGGTGCCGGCCGTCTCCGCCCCGCGCATACCGAGGTCGTCACTGAAAACGGCCCCGAGGAAGCCCACGCGACGACGCAGGATGTCACCGATCCAGCGCCGGGAGAACCCGGCGGGCCGGTCGTCCACCTCGGGGTAGACCACGTGCGCCGCCATGATCCCCGGCAGCCCGGCGGCGGCCAGGCGCTGAAAGGGTACCAGATCCCGGCGCGCGATCTCTGCCAATGGCCGCCCATCGCACGGCAGCGCAACGTGACTGTCAGCCTCAACCGAGCCGTGCCCCGGGAAGTGCTTGCCTACCGCCGCCATACCCGCCTGGCGCATACCGCGCATCCAGGCATGCCCCAACCGCGCCACCGTGGCCGGATCCCCGTGCAGGGCGCGCGCGCCAATGACGCGGCTGATCCCGCCATCGAGATCCAGCACCGGGGCGAAGCTCAGATCCACTCCGCAGGCGCGGAGCTCCGCAGCCATGACCCACGCGGTCCTCTGTGCGGTCAGCCGAGCCTGATGCGGGTCGAGATCGTTCAGGCGACCCAGCCAAGAAGCGGGGGGAAGCGGCGTGAACCCCTCGCGGAATCGCTGCACGCGCCCACCCTCCTGATCCACCGCGATCAACAGCGGCGGCTCGCGCACGGCGTGGATGTCCCGCGTGAGATCATGCAGTTGCTGCACATTCTGAAAGTTGCGGGCAAAGAGGACGACGCCACCGACGGCCGGGTGGCGCAGGAGTTCCCGCGACTGCGCGGGGAGTTCCACCCCCTCGATACCGATCATCAACGGGCCCAGCATGGCGTGCCCCTCCCTGTCGCCCCGAATCAGCCGCCCCGGGTCGGCATCGGCCGGCTCGGCCAGCGCGAACCGATCCAGACCGGGGTGCCCGCATCCACCGCGTCGAACAGCTCGATCACGTCCGCGTTGCGCATGCGGATGCATCCGTGGGAGCACGGCACACCGACAGGCTCGCTGTCCGGGCACCCGTGGATGTAGATGAACCGCTTCATGGTATCCACCGCACCGAGGCGATTCACCCCGCGCTCCAGGCCGGATAGCCACAGGATACGACTCAGGATCCAGTCACGCTGCGGGTGCTCTCGGTGCAGGGCCGGTGTCCACACCTCGCCGGTCGGGCGCCGGGCCACGAACACCGCCCGGCAGGGCTGATCGGCGCCGATGCGGGCCCGCACGGAGTGCCAGCCGCGCGGGGTCCCGCCACCGCCATGGCGCTCCCCGGGACCGCGGGCAGCCGTGGCCACCGGGAACACGCGCAGCGCGGCCTCCCGCTCGTGGAGGGTCAACCGCTGCGCCGGCAGATCAACACCCAGCCAGCGTTGCGGCAGGGCACGGCTCACCGCGCGGCCCATTGCGAGTAGGGGTTCTGGATGAGGCAGACGTTGTAGTAGCGCGGGTCATCGGAGACCTCCTCGCCGACCCAAGGGGGGCACTCGAAGTCCTCATCGGCATCGCCGAGCTCGATTTCGGCAACCACCAGTCCCGCGTTGTCGCCCTCGAAGACATCAACCTCCCAAGTATGCCCCGCCCACGGCACCTCGTAGCGCACCTTCTCGATCTGCGGCCGCTCGCAGAGCTCCGCGAGCATCTCCTCGGCATCCCGCAGCGGGATCGGATACTCGTACTCACGGCGTTCCACTCCCAGGGTGGCGCTCTTGATGTTCAGCCACGCCTGCTCTCCGGCGACGCGCACACGGATCGAGGCGCGCTGCGCCCCCACCAAATACCCCTGGCGCATGCGCTGTCCGGTATCGGCATGCTCACGCCAATCATCGCCGCTGAGCAGAAACTTGCGCTCGATTTCTTGCGCCACTTCATCCTCCACTTGAACCACGTGAATGGCGTTACCATACAACCCGTAGCGTGCGCCGTCACAACGGCGCCCCCCCTCGCCGAGGACGGCCCGAGGCATTACACTATCGGCCCTTTCCGTCACGGAGGGTGTGAACCTGATGCCGAAACTCGTCCTACTGCGTCACGGCCAGAGCATCTGGAATCTCGAGAACCGGTTCACGGGCTGGTACGACGTCGACCTGAGCGATCAGGGGATCGACGAAGCCCGGGAGGCAGGCGTCGCCCTACGCGAGGCGGGGATCACCCCGCAGGTCGCCTACACCTCGGTGCTTAAACGGGCCATTCGCACCCTTTGGTTGAGCCTCGCCGAACTCGACCGCATGTGGATCCCCGAGATCAAGGACTGGCGGCTGAATGAGCGCCACTACGGTGCCCTCACCGGCCTGAACAAAGCGGAAACGGCCGAGCAGTACGGCGACGAGCAGGTCCACATCTGGCGGCGCAGCTACGACACCCCGCCCCCGGCCCTGGAGCCGGACGACGAACGCCACCCGCGCCACGATCCGCGCTACGCCGATCTGGATCCGCACCAGCTGCCGGGTACGGAGTCGCTCAAGCTGACCTTGGAGCGCGTGCTCCCCTGCTGGGAGCGCGAGATCGCACCGGCGCTGCGCCAGTACGACTGCGTGCTCATCGCCGCCCACGGCAACAGCCTGCGTGCGCTGGTCAAGCACCTCGACGGGCTGGCTGATGACGCGATCATGAAGGTCGAGATTCCCACCGGACGGCCGCTGGTCTACGAGCTAGACGACAACCTGGGCGTGCAGCGCAGCTACTACGTCCAGGATTGACCGGAGCCCCCGCCGAGGAGGCACGCCCATGGGCGACGGGTCTGGCCACAAGGATCAAGCCGCCTCACCGCTGCCCCACCTGACAGGTAGCGGCGAGGCGCACATCGTCGATATCGGCGATAAGGCGGCCACGCGACGGGTGGCCGTCGCCGAGGGCTGGATCGCCCTGTCGGAATCGGCCTTCTCGGCCCTGGAGGCCGGCAACCTGAAAAAGGGCGACGCCTTGGCCACGGCCCGCATCGCCGGGCTGATGGCCGCCAAGCGCACGGCAGAACTCGTCCCCCTGTGCCACCCCGTGGCGTTGAGTCACGCCGAGGTTACGCTGACCCTGCAGGCGGAAAGCCACCGGGTCCATTGCCGCACCCGGGTTGAAACCACCAGCGCCACCGGGGTGGAGATGGAGGCGCTCACCGCGGTGCAGACAGCCCTGCTGACCGTCTACGACATGTGCAAGGGGCTCGACCGCGGCATGGAAATTGGCGGCGTCCGTCTCGTGCACAAGCGAGGCGGACGCTCCGGGCACTGGGGCGACGATCCGGACTAGGCGCCCAGGGCATCGACCTTGGCGGCGAGGATGAAGTCGTTCTCGTGCAACCCCTCGATCTTGTGCGTCTGGATCTGCACCTCGGCGTAGCCGTAGCCGAGGAGGATGTCCGGGTGGTGATCCTCCGCCTCGGCCACTTCCGTGACCCGATTGACGAAGGCCAGAGCATCAATGAAGTTGCGGAACTTGAAACGCCGGTAGATCATCCGGGCATCGGCATCCAGGGACCACTCGGGGACCTGCGCCAGCATGCCCTCCGCCTGCTCCCGGTCCATGGGCGCCACGCCGCCCTGGCACGGCACGCACGTCTTCTCGGTCAGACTCATCTCGACTACCTCCACGGTTGACCACGGTCCTTCCCGTTCAGTGTAGGTCCCCTCCCGGGAACCGGGACACCTTAAACGGCCCGCGGGATTTGCCTACGGGACCAGGAGCGCGCGGAAGTCGTTGACGTTGGTCAGCGTCGGCCCGGTGTGCAGCAGCCCCCCGACGGCCTCAAAGAAGCCGTAGCTGTCGTTCTCCGCCAGGTGCGCCCAGGCGTCCAGCCCTTGGGCACAGGCGCGTTCCAAGGTGGCCGGATCGACCAGCGCGCCGGCGTTGTCTTCACTGCCGTCGATGCCGTCGGTATCGGCGCAGAGCAGGTGGAAGCCCGGGATCCCGTCGGCAGCCAGGGCCGCCGCCAGGGCCAGCTCGGTGTTGCGACCCCCCCGGCCCGAACCGCGCACGGTCACCGAGGTCTCGCCACCGGAGAGCAGCACACAGGGCGGCGGCACCGGCGCGCCCCAACGCCGGCAGGAGCGACCCATGCCAATCAGTACGCGCGCCACCTCGCGGGCCTCGCCCTCGATGGTGTCGCCCAGTACCAGCGGGGTCACACCATCCGCCCGGGCCGCCTGCGCCGCGGCCTGCAGGGCTGCCTGAGCCCCGGCGACCACATGGCATGACACGCGCCGCAGACGCGCATCATCGGGCCGCGGGGGTGGCTGCGCCTGCTCCAGCGCTGCGGTGACCGAGGGGTCGCAGGGCACTTGATAACGATCCAGGATTCGGCGCGCATCCTCCGGTGTCGAAGTATCCGGGCTGGTGGGGCCGGAGGCGATGGTCGCCGGCTCGTCTCCCGGCACGTCGGAGATGAGCAGAGTGACGACCCGTGCCGGGTGGGCGCGCGCAGCCAGGCGCCCGCCCTTCACTGCCGACAGGTGACGGCGGACGGTGTTGATGGCATCGATCGGTGCACCGCTGCGCAGCAGGGCCCGGGTGGTCGCCTGCTTCCCAGCCAGGGTCAGCGGCGGTGCAGGGGCGGGCAGCAGCGCCGACCCACCCCCGGAGAGCAGCACCAGGACCAAGTCGTCCGACCCCAGGCCGTCGAGCTGGCCGAGCAGCTCCTGCGTCGCTTCAACACCCGCCTCGTCCGGCACCGGATGGCCGGCCTCGCGCACCACAATGCTGCCGGCAGCCATGGCGTGTCCGTACGGCACGATCACGGTGCCGCTCAGCGGGCCAGTCCAGTTCGTTTCGACGGCTGCTGCCATCGAGGCAGCCGCCTTGCCAGCGCCCACAACCACCGTCCTGCCCGCCCCGGGCTCCGGGAGCATGGGGGGCAGACAACGGGCCGGATCCACCGCCGCCAAAGCCGCCTGGAACCAACGCTCAAGCCACACCCGAGGGTCCTGGCGCTCCGCTCCCATGGCAACCTCCGCTTCCTGCAGGCCCTAGGGGGCATCTTTGCACACCTGATCCGCAAATGCTCTAATGCGGCTCAAGACGGAAGCGGGGGTGCCCCCCGGCCAGCCGGCCGGGGGGCTGAGAGAGTCCCTTGGAACCTGATCCGGTTCGTACCGGCGTAGGGAGCTTCCGGGTGGTGCGCGCCAGCCTCGGGCTGAGCCCGCACGCTCTACACCCGCCCCGCTCCGTCTCCAAACGGCCAATGACAAGGGAGATGGAGCCTTGAACGAGATGGATTCCGCAACCACCCGTCCGCCGACCCCGGATCAGACCCGCGACACCAGCAACTGTCCGCTCAGCCAAGCCGTCCGCGAGCGTGCCTGTGCAGCCGCCGGCCCGTTCCCGGCTTCGCACCGGGTCTACCTGCAGGGAAGCCGGGAGGATCTCCGGGTGGCCATGCGCGAGATCGTCCAGAGCCCGACCCAGACCAGCGACGGGCCGCGCGAGAACCCGCCCCTGCGCGTCTACGACACCGGCGGCCCCTACACGGATGCCGAGGCCAAGCTCGACCCCGCCCGGGGCATCCACCCCGTCCGCGCTCCCTGGATCGCCGAGCGCGGCACCAGGACCCCCACCCAGCTCGACCACGCGCGTGCCGGCGTCATCACCCCGGAGATGGAGTACGTCGCCCTGCGCGAGGGCCTGTCGGCGGAGTTCGTGCGCGACGAGATCGCCCGCGGCCGGGCCGTGATCCCGGCCAATCATCGCCACCCCGAGGCGGAGCCGATGGCCATCGGCCGCCATTTCAAGGTCAAGGTCAACGCCAACATCGGCAACTCGCCGCTGAGTTCCGGCATCCCGGAAGAGCTCGAGAAGCTCATCCACGCCGTGCGCTGGGGCGCCGACACCGTCATGGACCTGTCCACCGGCGAGGCTATCCACGAGACCCGCGCCTGGCTGCTGCGCAACTCGCCGGTGCCGATCGGCACCGTGCCGATCTACCAAGCGCTGGAGAAGGCCGGACGCCCGGAAGACCTCACTTGGGAGGTGTTCCGCGACACCCTCATCGAACAGGCCGAACAAGGGGTGGACTACTTCACCATCCATGCGGGCGTACGCTACAACCACGTCGACCTGGCCCGCGGCCGTCTGACCGGGATCGTCTCCCGCGGCGGATCGGTCATGGCCAAGTGGTGCAGCCACCACCAGGCCGAGAGCTTCCTCTACGAGCGCTTCGACGAGATCTGCGAAATCCTGGCCCGCTACGACATCACCATCTCCCTCGGTGACGGCCTGCGGCCGGGCTCCGTGGCCGATGCCTCGGACGAGGCACAGCTGGCCGAGCTGCGGACCCTGGGTGCGCTCACTGAACGCGCTTGGGCCCACGGCGTGCAGGTCATCATCGAGGGACCGGGGCACATCCCGATGAACCAGATCGAGGAGAACATGCGCCTGCAGAGCGAGGCCTGCCTGGAGGCACCCTTCTACACCCTCGGCCCCATCGTCACCGACATCGCGCCGGGGTACGACCACATCACCTCGGCCATTGGCGCGGCACAGATCGGCTGGCACGGCACGGCGATGCTCTGCTACGTCACCCCGAAGGAGCACCTGGGGCTGCCCAACGCCGATGACGTGCGCACCGGCATCGTCACCTACAAGGCGGCCGCCCACGCGGCGGATGTGGCGCGCGGCCACCCGGGGGCACGCGATCGGGACGATGCGCTCTCCCGCGCCCGCTACGAGTTCCGCTGGGAGGATCAGTTCAACCTCTCTCTAGACCCGGAGCGGGCCCGTGCCTATCACGACGAGACGCTGCCGAAGGCCTCCCACAAAGAGGCGGCCTTCTGCTCGATGTGCGGGCCCCGCCACTGCGCCATGGCGATCAGCCAGGAGCTGTGAGCCGGACCGCGGCGCCCCAATAGTTTTATGCTATCACAGAGGTTCAAAAGAAAGACTGTACGTATCGATACGCGATGCTTAACGTAGGAACCGTAACGTTCGACGTATCGCCAACGGTCCTCCGCAACACCGGCGGCCGCCCCCAGCCGCCACCAGCGTTTCCGACTCCACATGACGATGACGTTCGCCGCCCTCCGGGGCGGCTTTTTTTGTGCGCCCTCACTGTCGAGGGCCTAGCCGAAGTCCTCGAGCATGGCCCGCAGGCCGCCGCCACGCACCGTACGCTGGCGCACCGCCGTCTTCAGGACGCCCGGTTGCGACTCCAGCAACGTGAACCACTGACTGGCCCGGGTGATGCCGGTGTAGAGGAGCTCCCGGGTGAGCACCGGGCTGGGCCGATCCGGCAGCAACAGCGCCGCGTGGCGAAACTCCGAGCCCTGGGCCTTGTGCACCGTCAGGGCGAACGCCGTCTCCACCGACTCCAGCCGATGGGGCGGGATCCAGCGGATGCGTCCACTGCCATCGGCGGCGCGGAAGGCCACCCGCAGCACCGCCTGTCGGTCCTCCTCGGCGCCCTGCGCCTGCGGCCCCTGCACCAGCGAACGCGGGACCCGAAGGGCGATGCCGATATCCCCGTTGATCAGCCCCAGGCCATAGTCGTTGCGGGTGACGATCACCGGCCGCCCCTCGTACCAGGCCCCCTCCCCGTGGATCAGACCGCGCTGGCGCAGCGCCGCGGCCAGGCGCTCATTCAGGGCCTCGACCCCGTACGGTCCGCGCCGCAGCGCCGCCAGCAACTGGAACGCCCCGTGCGTCTCCAGCACCTGCGAGGCCCAGCCGGCGTAGGCCGCGGCGGACGCATCCCGGCCCGGTCGCAGCGCCTGGATCTCCTGCAGATAGGCCGCATGCCCGACCCCGGTCTGCCCGCCGTCCACCGCCCAGTCGATCAGCGCCGGGTCTTGCTCGCCGTCGGCGAGCTTCACCCGCGCCAGGTCGCCCTCGTGCCCATAGCCCCAGGCCTCGACCGCCGCCTGGTCACCGGCATTCACCGCCCGAGCCAGGCGCCCGATCCCGCTGTCGGCACCGAAGCGGTGACTGTGCCGCAGCATGACGACGTGTTGGTCGATCCCCCCGCCGTCACGATCGATCAGCGCCGGCGGGATCCACTGACCGCTGACCGCCTCCAGCCACTCGGCGGTCTCGGGCCGATAACCGCCCTGATCCGCCCGGGCGCAGAGCTCGCCGAGGATGGCGCCGGCCTCCACCGAGGCCAACTGATCCTTGTCGCCGAGCAGCACCAGCCGGGCCCCATCCGGCAGGGCCTCCAGCAGCGCCGCCATCAGCTCCACATCGATCATCGACGCCTCATCCACGACCACCACATCGGCGGCCAGGGGCTCCCCGGCGTGGTGGCGGAAACGCCGCCCGCCGCCTGCGCCCAGCAGCCGGTGGACGGTCACCACCTCGGTGGGGATCCGCGCGCGCAGCTCGGCGCCGCCGTCCAACGCCTCCAGGCCCAGCCGGTCCACCGCCCCGGCGATGCTCGCGTTCAGCCGCGCCGCCGCCTTGCCGGTGGGCGCCGTCAGACGGATGCGCAGGGCCCCGCCGTGGAGCCCCTGCAGCAACGCCAGCAGGCGCAACACCGTCGTGGTCTTGCCGGTCCCCGGTCCGCCGGTGATCACACTGAAACCGCCCCCGGCGGCCACGGCACAGGCAACGCGCTGCCAATCCGGGCCACCGTCCGCCGGCGCGCCGAACAACCCATCCAGCCAGCGCCGGACCGCGGCCGGGTCGAGCTGCGCGCGCCACTGCGCCGCTGCATCGACGCGCTGGCGCATCGCCTGGGCGATGGTGCGCTCGCAGGCCCAGTAGCGGCGCAGGTAGAGCCTCGGTCCGTCGCGCACCAGCGGTGTGGACCCGGGGCCGCTGCCCACCAACTCCGGGCACGCCAGCTGCCGCTCAAAGGCATCCCGACCGCCGGCGGCGGCCAGGAGCTCCCCGGGAGGCCTCACCGGCTCGGGGGTTTCGGCGGTCTCCGGCGGCAGGCTCAGGACCGGCTCGGCCCGCTCCCAGAGTTGATCGAGATCCAGGCAGACATGGCCACGGCCGGCCTGATGACTGGTCAGCGCCGCGGCCAGCAGCAGCAACGGCGGCGCATCGGGCACCTGCTCACGCAGGAACTCCGCCAGGGCCCCGTCCAGCGAGCGCAGCCAGCCCAGCGCCTCGGCCTCGCGCAGCCACTGGAGGATCGCCTGCTGATCGAAGCGCTCGCTCACGACGCCTGCTCCTGCTGCCCATCCGGCCCGTCGCGCAGCCACCCATCGAGCTCCTCGATCAGGGCCCGCGGCGGACGGGCGTGGAACACGCCCTGCCCCGGCGCCTGTACGCCGCGCAGAAAGAGATAGAAGCCGCCACCGACGTGGCGGTCGTAGTCGTAATCCGGCAGCCGGGCACGCAGGAGCCGGTGCAGCGCCAGGGTGTAGATCACCAGCTGCAGGTCGTAGCGGCGCTCCAGCACCTCGGCCTCCAGGTGCTCCGGGGCGTAGTGTCCATCGCCACCGCCAAGCCAGTTGGACTTGTAGTCGGCCACGTAGTAGCGCCCCTCATGGCAGCAGACCAGGTCGATGAAGCCCTTGAGCATGCCGTTGAGCCGCGCCGGGGCCACCGGTGGGCGAGCCCGGCCCGGCAGCAGATGCTGGCACACCCTTTCATCAAGCCGCTCGGCGCGCAGCGGCTGGGTCTCGATCAGGAACTCCAGCTCCGCCTGATAGGTCTGCAACCGTCCCAGCGCCAGGGGCGTCTGCGCACCGGGCAAGGAGAGTTCGGCGCCGAGCAGCGCGCGCAGCCAGCCCTGCACCGTGGCCGTGTGATCCTCCCAGCCGCGAAAGCGGCAGCGCCGCTCCACCTCGGCATCCAGCCCCTCGGGCTGCGACCCGGCCACGGCCAGGCCCAACTGTGTCGCCGCCCACTCCAGAAGGTTGTGCAGGAAGGTGCCGGCATCCGGACCGCGCGGGAAGCCGTGCCACGAGCCGGCCGCCCCCCCGGCCTCCTGGGCCGGGGCCTGCCCCGACTCCTCGCGCAGCACGTCCTCGGCCGCGCTCGCCGGAGCCGAGTGGGCACTCCCGCCGGTATCGTGGCGGACCAGGGCGCTGTAGCTGGCGATCCACCAGGCATCCGCGGCCCGCCGCCGGGGCCGACACGGCTCGCCGAGCGGCGGCAGCGCCGGATCCCCGACGAAACGACTCGGCTCATCGAGCAGCGGCTCGCTGACGGTGATCCCCGGATCGACGGCCGCGGCCCGTTCCAGCACCGTCTCAAGGCCCCCGGGTTCCACCCCATCCGGTCCGGCGAGAAGATACCCCGCCGCGCTGCGCTCGAGCAGGCTGCGCTTGTTGTTGCCCACGGTGATCGGCGCCATGCCGACCCAGCAGGCGTGCTGGGCGCGGGTCAGGGCAACGTAGAATAGCCGCAGGTCCTCGGCCAGGCGCTCGGCCTCGGCCACCTCGACGTCCTCCGCATCGAGCTCGAAACGCCAGCGCAGCCGCCCGTCCCGATCCGGCACCCGGCGGGGCGCGTCCCCCGCGCTGACCGCGCGGAAGGTGCAGGCGAAGGGCAGAAAGACCAACGGATACTGCAGCCCCTTGGACTTGTGGATGGTCACCACCTTGACCAGGTCCTCGTCGCTTTCCAGGCGCAGGATCTGATCCTCGACGCCGTTGCGGGCCTGCTGGCGCAGCTCCACCAGGTGGCGGATCAGCGCCTGCTCACCGTCGTGCTCGCGCGCCCACTGCTGCAACAGCTCGGCGAGGTGGAGCAGATTGGTCAGCGAGCGCTCGCCGCCACCGGTGGCCAACAGCCGCTGCGGCACGCCGAAGTCGTGCAGGAGGCGGTGGAGCATCGCCAGCACCCCGCGGCTGCGCCAGAGTCGGCGATACCCGCCGAACTGCTCGATGCGCCGCTCCCAGGCCAGCTCATCGGTGACCAGCCGGTCGAGCTCGCTCAGCGCCAGCCCCAGGGTGGGCGTGGCCAGGGCCGCCCGCACCAGGCCCTCATCCGTCGGCTCGGCACAGGCGCGCAGCCAGCGCACCAGGTCGTCAGCCTCGGCGGTGGCCAGCACCGAGTCATTATCAGAAAGGTAGACACTGCGCACATCGCGGGCGGCCAACGCCTCCTGGATGGCGCGCGCCTCGTGGCGATCACGCACCAGCACCGCCATATCCCGCGGGCGCACCGGCTCCAGGCGACCATCCGGGTGGCGGAACCCGGTGACGGCCGGCCGCGCCGCACCGCCGTTGAGCAACGCCACCATGCGCGCGGCAGCCGCCTCGGCGTAGACCGGCAGGTAGGCGTTTTTCGCCACCGACACGCCGGGGTCGTGGCACCAGAGGTTCAGCGCCGGGTGCTCCGTTCCCGCCTCCTCGAAGCACTCGGCGCGCCCCCGGGCCTGCACCGGCTGGAAGGGCAACCCGCCCCCGGGGCCGCCCCGGAAGGCGAAGGCGCCCGCGGGCCAGCTCGCCTCGGCCCGGGCGAAGAGCTGGTTGACCGCGCCGACCAGCGCCTCGCTGGAGCGGAAGTTGCGCGGCAGCGTGTAGTGCCGCCCCGCGGTGGCCGCGCGGGCGCGCAGGTAGCTGTGGATGTCCGCCCCGCGGAAGCCGTAGATCGCCTGCTTGGGATCCCCGATGAGGAACAGCCCCAGCTCCGGGTCGTTGTCCGTGATCCGGTAGACGGTCTCGAAGAGCTCGTACTGGACCGGGTCGGTGTCCTGGAACTCGTCGATGAGCGCCACCGGGAACTGGCTGCGGATGGTCTGCGCCAGATGGGCGCCGCCGGGGCCGCGCAGGGCATCGCGCAGCCGGGTGAGCAGATCCTGGAAACCGAGCTGCGCCCGGCGGCGCTGCTCGGCCTGGAAACGCCGGGTGATCCAGCAGGCGGCGGCGCGCAGGATCGCCACCCCGGGTGCATCCAGCTCCGCGTGGCGGTCCAGCGCCTGGAAGGCGCGATGGAGCGAGGCCGGCAGGCTCTGGCCCTTCTTGTGTCGCGACGGGTCCGCCAGCCCGGCGGCGCTCATGCGCTCGAGCAGGCCCGGGTCGGGCTTGCCCTGATCATTCAAAGGCACCGGTTGGGCCGGATCGTCCGCCCAGGCCGCCATGCGCTCAAGCAACCGCTGTGGGTTCCTGTACTTGTTGCCGTTGAGCACCCGGCGGTGCAGATCGAGGAACTCGGCCTCCACCGCCTCGCGCTCCTCGCGCCAGGGCGCCTTGATCGCCTCCAGCGCCTCGTGCCAGGCGCCCAGGCGCTCGGCCAGGCCGCGGGGCTCGAGCAGGCGGCCGTCCGCGTCGTCGATGAGCTCCTCATCGGCGCCGATCAGACGCGACAGCGCCCCCTGCAGGGCCTCCGGGGCCGCCGCCCCCACCGCATGCCGGAAGAGCTGGAAGGCCGCCGGATCGAGGGGATAGACGAAGGTCCGCCAGTAATCGCGGACCGATTCGGCGAGCAGATCGCCGGGGTCGGTCTCCAGGTCCTGGGTGAAGAGACTGCCGCTGTCGAAGGCGTGCTCGCGCAGCATCCGATAGCACCAGGCGTGGATGGTGGCCACGGCCGCTTCGTCCATCCACTCGGCGGCCAGCTCCAGCACCCGGGCGGCCTGGGCCCGTTCCGAGTGCTGCGGATACGCCTGCAGCAGCCCATCGAGAAACGGATCCACCTCCGCGGCCTGCTCCGGATCCCGGAAGACCGCGGCCGCCTCCGCCAGGCGGCTGCGTATGCGCTCGCGCAGCTCGCGGGTGGCCGCCTCGGTGAAGGTCACCACGAGGATCTGCGGCGGGGTCAGCGATCGCCCGAACGCGGCCTCACCCCCGTGGTTGAGGACCAGGCGCAGGTAGAGCGCGGCGATGGTGTAGGTCTTGCCCGTCCCGGCGCTGGCCTCGATCAGCCGCGACCCGTGCAGCGGGAAACGCAGCGGCTCGAGCGCGCGGGCGTCGTCAGCCGTGCCCATCGCCGTCCTCCGTGTACGCCTGGACCGCCCGCAAAAGCGGCGCGTAGAGCGCCTCGCGCCAGACCGGGAAGCCCTCATCCTCCAGCCAGTCCGCCGCCCGCGGGAAGGCGCGCAGGTCGTGGGCGTCGGCGGCCGCCCAGGTGTAGTTATCGCCGACGTAGACCCGTTCGGCCGCGGCCGCCGGATCACCGCGCTCCTCGTCCTGCGCGGTCAGCCAGGCGCAGGTTGGCTGGCAGGGCACCGGCAGCGGTCGGCGCTGCGCCTGCGCCCAGCCAGCAAGCAGCTGGCTCAGGTGCTCACCGGCCTGCCCCGGCTCCAGCGGCGCCAGGGCCACGTCGAGGTCGTGTCCGACGATCACGGTCGTCAGGGGCTCGCCGGCCGCGTTGGCCATCAGGTGGGTGACCCACGGTGCGGCCAGCAGGTCAAAGCGCCAGCGCACCTCCCGGCGGTTGACCGCCAGGCGGCTGAGGTGGTGGGTCAGGCGCACGCGCCGCTGCCCGTCACTGCGGATCCCATCCACCCCGCCCTCCAGCTGCCAATCCCCGTGGCGGTGCGTCAGCCGCTGCAGCGGCTCCAGCTCCTGGGCGAAGGTGGCCAGATGCCGGTGGTAGCGCTCCAGCTGCTCATCGGCCTCGAGCTGGAGCGTCTCGGCCCAGACGGTGCCGGCCGGGCCCAGCGGCAGCGCGCCGGTGCGCTGCAACCGCTGCGCCTCGGCGGCCAGGCGTTCGCGGCGCGCCTCGGGATCGCCGGCCGCCTCTCGCCCGGCCAGAAAGAGCGCCTCGCGCATCTGCCAGCGGGTCAGCCCGTCGAGGCCGAAGGGCTCCTGGTCCTCACTGGCCAGCGGATCGTCGTCGAAATGGACCCCCAGACGACGGTTGAAGAAGGTCTTCACGGGCTGCTTGAGCAGCGCCCCCAGGGTTTCGGGCGTGACCGGCGCCGGCGGCTCCTCCACCGGCCGCTCGGGCAGCGTCGTGACCAGAGGTTCGGACTCGCTCTCATCGCCCTGATGGGCCGCCCACCACTCGCGGGCGTAGGTGTAGTGGCGCGCCGAGGGGTCGGTCTGGAAATTCTGGCGGCTGAACGGCTGCAGCGGGTGTTCGACGGTCAACGCCTCCAGCAGACCGCCGCCGTGCTCATCGTCGGCCAGGCGCCAGCCGGCGGCCAGGTGATCGCGCAGCTGACCGACCAGCACCGAGGGCGGACGCGGCTCGTTATCGCGCACGCTGCGCCCGATCCAGCTGATGTAGAGCCGATCCCGGGCCGAGAGCAGCGCCTCGAGGAAGAGGTAGCGATCGTCCTCGCGGCGCGAGCGATCCCCAGGCCGGTAATCGTCGGCCATCAGATCGAAATCCAGGGGCGTGGGGCTGCGCGGGTAGTCGCCATCGTTCATCCCCAGCAGGCAGACGTGGCGGAAGGGGATCGCGCGCATGGGCATCAGGGTGCAGAAATTCACCGCCCCGACCAGGAAGCGCTGGCTCAGTCGCGTATCCTCCAGCGCCTGCAGCCAATGCTCGCGCACCACGTTCAGCGGCAGCGGCTCGGCGAACGCCCCGCTCTCGCAGTCCCGCTGCCACTTCTCCAGAGCATCGCGCAGCCGCTCCAGGGTCAACGACTCCGCCTCGCCGGAGGGCTCGAAGTAGGTCTCCAGCAGCCGCTGCAGCCGCTCGCCCCACTGCTGTGGGGTGGCCTCCGCGCGCAGCTCGCCCCAGGTGGCCTCCAGGGCGCCGACCAGCCGCTCGAGACGCCCGACGAGGGCGGCGTCCAGCCCGCCCACCTGAGCATACGGTTCGACCCCGGACCACGCCTCGCCGGCGCCGACGGCGTAGCCGAGCAGCATACGGCGCAGGCCAAAGCGCCAGGTGTTCTGCTCCAACCCCTGGGGCAACTGCAGCCCGGCGCGCTGATCGCGGTTGAGCCCCCAGCGGACCCCGGCCTCTTCCGCCCAGCCGTGCAGGGTGGCCAGATCCGCCTCGGTGATCCCAAAGCGCCGGCGCAACGCCGGCGCCTCGAGCAGATCGAGCAGGTCACTCAGCCCGCAGCGCGACTCGGGCAGGCTCAGAAGCTGCTCCACGGCGATGAGCAGCGGATCCAGCCCGCGCTCGCCCTGGTCGGCCACCGTATAGGGGATATGGCGCGCATCGCCGGCATCGAAACGGCCGAAGACGGCCTCGATGTGCGGGGCGTAGGCGTCGATATCCGGCACCATCACGATCACATCGCGCGGGCGCAGCGACGCATCCTCCGAGAATGCGGCGAGCAGCCGGTCATGGAGGACCTCGACCTCGCGCTGGGCGCTGTGGGCGAGATGGAACTGCAGCGACGCATCCTCGCGCCCGACCGCCGGCCAGACCTCCCGGGTCTCGGCCAACGGCCGCAGCTGGAGGATATCGTCCTGGAGCTGGCCGAGCAGCGATCCGGTCTCCGGGCCACGGAAGAGATCGATGCGCTCGCCCGCCTGGGCCAGGGCTCGGTGGGGATGGGCCTGGGGGTCTTCATGGGCGTCCAGCAGACCGATGTAGTCGCGGCCCTGCTTGCCCCAGGCGGCGAGCAGGGGGTGGGCGTGGTTGTGCAGCTCCTCGGCCTCCAGCACCTCGGGCATGCCGGCCTTGCGCGGCCGCCGCCCGGGGCCGGCACGCAGCAGATCCTTATCGGCGATGATATCCGCCCAGTAGAAGGCGCAGGGGTTGTGGACGAAGACCAGCACCTGGGCGAAACGCGAGAGCTCCTGCAGCGCCTCCAGGGTCTGGCGCGGCAGCGACGAGATGCCGAAGACGATCACCCGCCGCGGCAGACCGGCCGGCGCGGTGTCCAGGCTCGCGATGCGCTCGCGGTAGAGCTGATGGACCGTGGCCTGGCCCGCCTCACCCGCCACCTCGGCCAGTTCCGCGCACACGGCGCGCCAGAGCGAGGCCTGCCAGCGCTGCGTCTCGGCCAGATCGCGCGCCTTTCCCCGCGCATCGCGGCAGACGTCCTCGCCCCGCGACCAGTCCGCCAACCAGTCCGCACGGTAGACCTGGTACTGATCGAAGAGATCCGCGATGCGCGCCGCGAGCTGGTAGCGCTTGCGCCCATCCGGGTCGTCGGCCAGGAAGCCGCGCAGCGGCTCGAACCCAGGCTGATCACCGAGTGCGGGGAGCAGGCGGGCCAGCCGCCAGAGGAGCGGATCCTTGCCGAAGGGCGACTCGCGCGGGGCGCCCTCCGGGCCGAGGACCGCGCGGTAGACCGACCAGAGAAAGCGCGCCGGCAACTGCATGGAGACCGACGCAGCGATCCCACAGCCGCCCTGCTCCGCCTCCGGGTGTCGCGCCAGGGCCAGGCGCAGCCACTGCGCCATGCCATTGCTCTGGACCAGGAAGACCTCGTCCTCAAGCGGCGCAAGCGGGTGGCGCTGCACCCACTCCACGGCCACCTGCCGCAGGTCCTCCAGGCGATTGCCATGGATGGTCAGAAAACCAGGTTCGATGGGCTCCTCGGCCGCCAAGCGGGGCTCCTTTCCGCCGGAGTCTGGACACACACCCGCGCCTGCCCCACCCGGGTGCGGTCCAGGCCCCTGCGCCTAGCGGCAGTCCCCCTGTACCGAGCAGCTCCGGCTGTAGCGACGGCGTGCGTACCAATCGTAAAGCGGCTCCATGGGTCTGACCAGCCCCAGCCCGCGCACGACCCGCGACGCCCAACGCCAGTAGGGAAGATAGGACCAGACCAGGGCAAAGGCATCCACGCCGCTGCGCATCACGCCATCGGCGTCCCGGCAGTGGAAGCGCTGCATGGCCTGATCCCAGGTCAGCTCGGTGTCGTCGAGCGCCCCCGGTGCGTGCAGATCGCGCCACTCCACCGCCCCGGCGGTATCCAGGCGCTGATAGAGGCCGATCTCGCGGCTGCAGACAGGGCACTGCCCATCAAAGAATACGACCGGTCGTGTGGTGGATGCGGTCATCGTGGGCTCCTCTCCGTGTTTGTCTGGAACAATTCTAGATCGCAGCATAGCATCAGACAGCCCACAAAACACGGGGCATCTACCCTGCCGCCACGCCGAGGGCCGCCGGGCCACCCTGGCCATCGGCCACGCCCGCGGATAAGCTGAGATCACCATCGCGGACCACTGGCCCGCAGCCATCCAGCCCCGGAAGGAGCTCGCCATGTCCGGCACGGAATCACCCGCCGCCTATCTGCTCGACGACTTCACGGCCGCGGACGGCCGGGCGGCGATCGGCACCGCCTGGCAAGGGTTCACCGACCGGGTCATGGGCGGGCGCTCGGACATGCACGCCGGCATCGTCGAGACGGACCGGGGGCCAGCCCTCCGGCTCAGCGGCCAGGTCCGGCTCGAGAACAACGGCGGGTTCATCCAGAGCCGACTGCCCCTCGCCCCATCCGGTGAAAGCTTCGACGCCTCCGCCTGGTCGGGTTTCGGCGTCACCGTGCGCGGGACCCCGGGCCCCTACTACCTGCACGCGAGAAGCGCCGACACCCACCAACCGTGGCAGCACTACCGCGCCCCCTTGGCCGTCGCGGAAGACTGGCAGGAGGTCGTGGTCCCCTTTACGGCCTTCGAGCCGCGGGGGCTGCAGGCGGCGCTCGATCCGGCACGGCTCACATCGGTGGCCGTGGTGGCCTACGGGGCAGCGTTCGAGGCGCGGGTGGAGGTCGCCCGGCTGGAGCTCAGCGCGGCCCACCCTTGAGCCGCGGCGGGCGCCCGAAAAAAGAAAAGCCCCGAGCCGGAAACCGACTCGGGGCTTTGCGGAGGACTGTATCGCCCTGCTTGTTTGGTGGAGCCAGGCGGGATCGAACCGCCGACCTCCTGCATGCCATGCAGGCGCTCTCCCAGCTGAGCTATGGCCCCGTTGCGTTATGGGTGCGTATTCTAGGGATGGCTCCGGGGGTCGTCAACACCCCCTGGCGCCAATTACCCCACGTTCTCCCGAACCCACTCGACGGCCGCGCTGAGCCGTGCCACGGACTCCTCGCGCCCGAGCAGCTCCAGCGTGGCATCGATCGGCGGCGAGACGGCACCGCCGGAGACCGCCACCCGAATCGGCTGGGCCACCTTACCCATCTTCACCTCGAAGGCCTCGGCCGCCTCGGTGACCACCCCGTGGATCGACTCGGCATCCCAGCTCGGCAGCCCGACAAAGAGGTGCTGGCAGTGCTCGAGGATCTCGGCGGTGCCCTCCTTGAAGTTCTTGCGCGCGGCCTTCTCCTCGTAGGCCTCCGGACGACGGTAGAAGAACAGGCTGTTGTCGGCCATCTCCACCAGCGTCTTGGCGCGCTCCTGCTGTGTGCGCACCACCGCCTCCAGGGACGGCCCCTCGGCGGGGTCCACGCCCCGCTCCGCGAGGAACGGCCCCAGGTGGCGGGCGATGTGATTCGGCGCCGCGCGCATGATGTGCTGCTGGTTGAGCCACTGCAGCTTGGAGGGGTTGAAGGTCGACGCCGAGTGGTTGACGTCGTTGATGTCGAAGAGCTGGATCAGTTCCTCAACGCCGAAGACCTCCTGATCGCCGTGGGACCAGCCCAGCCGCACCAGGTAGTTGAGCAGCGCCTCGGGCAGATACCCCTCGTCGCGATACTGCAGCACGCTGACCGAGCCGTGGCGCTTGGAAAGGCGCTTGCCGTCCTCACCGAGGATCATCGGCACGTGGGCGAAGCGCGGCGGCTCGACCCCCAGGGCCTGATAGAGGTGAATCTGGCGCGGCGTGTTGTTCAGGTGGTCATCACCGCGGATGACATCCGTCACCCCCATCTCCAGGTCGTCGATCACCACGGTGAAGTTGTACGTCGGGGAGCCGTCGCCGCGGGCGATGACCAGATCATCGAGCTCCGAGTTGAGGAACTGGACCTTGCCGCGGATGGCGTCCTCCACCACCACGTGACCCTCCAGCGGCGTGCGGAAGCGGATCACCGGCTCATCGGCGACGTCCTCGGAGGGCGGCCCGTCCAGATCCCGGCACCGGCCGTCGTAGCGCGGCTTCTCCTTACGCGCCTGCTGCTCGGTGCGCAGCCGCTCTAGCCGATCCTTGGTGCAGTAGCAGTAGTACGCCTGCCCGGAGTCGAGCAGCGTCTGCAGGTGCTCGCGGTACCGATCGTAACGCTCGGTCTGGTAGAAGGGGCCCTCGTCGTAATCGAGCCCGAGCCAGGCCATGCCCTCGAGGATGGCGTTGACCGCCTCCGGCGTGGAGCGCTCGCGATCCGTGTCCTCGATCCGCAGCACGAACCGGCCCCCGTGACGGCGGGTGTGCAGCCAGGAGTAGAGAGCGGTCCGGGCACCGCCGATGTGCAGATAGCCTGTCGGGCTGGGCGCGAAACGCGTGCGGATCATGGTCATGGTGGCCTGTCTTCCTTCTTCTCCCCGTGCTGAAGGCGCGTATGCTACCAAATGCACCACCGCCCACGCGCCCCATTTGACGCAGGGAGACGGCGCCGGTAAACTGCGCAGCTCAAGAGTTGGGCGGCTAGCTCAGCGGGAGAGCACTGCCTTCACACGGCAGGGGTCGCTGGTTCGATCCCAGCGCCGCCCACCAATAAAATCAACGGCCTAGAGCCGTCTCCGAGTCGGAACCCTTCGCTTCACAGACCTTTGCAGGGGCTGAGGGAAGGGTTCGCTTTGCGTTCGGTGTGATCGAGGATCCCTTCCCTTTTGCATTCACCTGCAGAAGGAGGGCTCCGACGCCTTTCAGCATTGCGCCCCCCCACTCGGTTGATGCCATCCGCAACGCCTAGCGGCGCATCCTGACCCGGACCCGCAAGGCTTACCACGCCGACTGCCAGGCCCGCGGCGAGGAGCCTGACCCCGAGCTCTTCACCAACCCGACTTCCCACGACCTGCGCCATGAGGCCATCTCGCGCATGGCCGATCGGACCGGCTGGGACCCCAACCGCCTATCACAGTTCTCCGGCCACCGGAGCCTTTCGTCGCTGAAGCGGTATGTCCACAACAGCCGGCAACTGCTCATTGATGAACTGCGCTCGATCGGGGACCGGTGACAATCCTGCTCTGGCGGTCATCATGCCGCTAGGGCTCTCACCCTCTGGTCCTTCAGCCCAACGCCCAGCGTAACCGGCCGGCTTTACCCGAAGCGAACGCGCAGGGTGAAGCCGTCCGAGTTGACGCTGTTGTTAGAGATCTAGAAGTGAAACTTAACCCCGGCACTGATCGCCGACAAATCATATCCGCTTTCATCCAAGTACTGCGTGTACTCAACATTCAAGCCAATCTGTTCTGAGGGATAGAACTCGGCACCAAATCCGTACGATAGCCCACTATCAGTATCGGAGCCTGAAAACCCATTAGCCGAAAATGTGGCCTTTGCGTCTGTAAAACCGAACAAGCCATAAATAGACGCTGCTTCGCCCAGCGGGAGATGCCCCACAGCATAAAAGCCAAAAAGACGATCAAGCTCCACATCAACATCAACCGCCGGGCCAAATTCTTCAACACGTACCGTATCATCGGAAAGGCCAATACCGAGCCGCCCTTCGATCGCGATCTGGTTCGCAACAAAATACCCAAGGCGCCCAATCAATGCGGTAGGATTTGCATCGTCCGATATACCATCCTCATCGTATTTCAGCTGACTGAACGTAATCCCACCATAAGAAGTTCCTTGACTCATGGGGTTTGCCATCAAAACGGTCGGCAAAACGGCAAGGACAACAGCGACTGCTGATGTGAGGTGCATTTTCATCTTATTTCTCCTTCTGTGTTTGGATCTACTTGCCAACTCTAACGCTTGCCATAACCGGCGGCAAAAAACTACATAGCGAGGTACGAGCGGCGCAGTATTTTGGCGTCCGAGTTTATGGCTTTGTTAGCTTTGTATTTGCGATATACCATGTACAAGAAACCGTTTAATACTGCCTTTCGCTGAGACGACTCGCTGAACATCAAAAAATACTTTTCCGCCATGCTCTGCCTGTGCATGGTGCATTGACCAAGTTAATAGCTGCTTCTGTACCGTAGAAACATCATCAAGAACCTTGAATGACATTGTCCTATCCAGAGTGTCATCGTATAGTCTGCCACACCCAGATAAAATGTTGTATCGAGTTACATTACCGGAGATTCGGGCAATATCACTTTCGGTGTGTAAAGAAACACTCGCCAAAGTGTCTCTATTAAGTTGAATGATTTCTCCTGCTCGCGCCCGCTTTATTGAAACTACCATTTCATCATTTTGCCTGATAGGGCGATGAGCTTGTTCTAATGGTGACTCCAGAGCTTCTTCTATTTCGCCAATAAACGGCTCAATGCGCTCCTCTAATTTACGCACATGAGGGGTTTGGGGTTCATATGCTAAATCAAGCGTTTTTGACCATGTCCATTTCATTAGGTCGTAGAACGCCGCAGCAGCGATACTCGCGCCTATTGCTTCCTTGTTTGTAATTACGAAAGTTATCAGCTCCTCAAAACTGCCACGCCTAGGTGGAGAAATAAGAAGCCGACCACCTTCTATGCGATTGCCCTTCTTTCTGATTTCGCCTTCATTGAGCAAAGCATGACCGGTTATTGCCAAAGCCCTTGCAAAGCCCTGCAAGGATACAGATGCGTCATACATATCGAGCATTCCATGCTCCGCATCTCCGTAGTGATAACTGATTTTTATTGGTATTGATGTCATGACAATCCTTCGCTCATTGGAAAGCTAACGCAGAGGTAACCGGCGCCGGAGCGCCAGCGGAGGGAACCAAAAGCACCAAGCTTTTGGCGTCCGGTTGACCGCCTGGTTAGCGGTAGGCCCTCGAAGGAGCCACGATGGACCGCGGGCTCCTCATGTGGAAAGCGGCGTACTCACTACTAACCCGTTCTTGTGCCATTCCGCTACCACATAGTCATAGAAACTTTTATTCTTGCTAGCCCCACAAATCGGGGCCAGTTCTTTCCCCGCTTGGGTCAACAGTGCTTTACCGATTTGCAGTTCGTTGTTCTCATCCTTCGGAAACTCGATGTTTACAGGAGTACCAAAATAGAACACGGTGCCGTACTTACTGATCCCTTGCCTCTTGTAGCCTGAGATTGACTCGAAGGAAATGAGTCCGAGGGAGTCCAGATGCTTCAGGGAATCGAAATGGATACCTTGATCTTTGAAGACCTGGTGATGGACATCAAAAATTACGGGTGTGAGATCCCCAATCATCCAACAGAATTGGCAGAATCTAGTGAACAGGTGCGCATCTGGCTTATCGAGGGATGCAACCAGATCTACGGTACGCTTGGAGTAAGAACCGGGAGAGCTTGCTTCACCTGAAAGCAGCCTCGCCCATAACGACTGCATTTCGACGTCCGATACCGTGTCGCACTGCTTAAAGAAATGTGCAAGCCAATCCTCGTTGAGTTCTTCAGTGTCGGCATCTTCATCTAGCGATTCGGCTGCTTGTGCTGTTATTTCTTCTATATTTCTCTGCTTCCGCCCTTCTTGGTGCACCAGCCTATCGACCGCTCGCTGCTCGAGATCGTCTAGCTCTTTCGAAGCTAAATACTTGATCTTATCGGCTTCCGCCTCAGCTTCAGCGCGCTTCTTGATCCGCCTCGGCTCGTACAAGACTCCAACGGCGTTGGATACCTTCTCGATCAACACCGTAGCAGGGCGTGACAACTCGCCGATATTTATTAGTGGATTTCCGTCACTCACCACTCAGACCCCCCTGCTAACGCTTTGCTCACCGGAAAATTAGGAGCGCAGCGAGTAATTTTTCCGCGTGCAGCAACTTGTTAAAACCACCCCATGACTCGGCCAACTACGCCGCTGATGATTGCAAAAATCACCAGGAATGACCAAAGCCAATGCTCTTGGATATATTCAACAACCGCTTTGGGATGGGCTCCATACTTATCGCGCCAAGAAGCATTTGTTGCCAATGAACCATCTACAGTTCTCTCGACGATGTTGGCCATACAATCGACCTTGCGCAAAGTGGACTGATGCAATTTGACGTATTCACCATTATCAAATGCATCGGCCTCTTGCTTGCCCGTCAGTGCACTCTTATCAGTGATATCGTTCAGCTTGATGAGTTCGTGAAAACGCCCGAACTCGCCATGACTGACATACTCCCGGCCGAACAATGCGACCAGCGCCCTCGCAAGATCAAATTTCTTATCGTCGGGTACGACAAACGGCTCACCACCCAATACTTGGTATCTATGCTCAATTGCGGAGAAGCCATAGTTACCATCCCGCATATTCCAGTGGATAAAGTGAGAGGTCTGGCGATATTTTAAAAACTCAAAGAAATCGTCGAGCATTTCTTTTTCGAGTTCATCGTACCTTCCCGGTATGTTTGAAATCTTAACGCCCCTACGCTCAGCGATTTTATGAATAGAAAAGCTCTCAGTCTGTGCTGTTTTCAAATTACGTACAGCTATCGAGGTCACCCTAGGGGTTCGGCCATCTTTGATGTCGTAAAAAGATTCGCACGAATAGTGAATAACCAGTACATGCTCAGATTTTTCGTATAGGCTATCGAGCTCATCCCTCGTTTCTTTTCGCTTTTTGATGCGCCTTAATTCTGAGGACATTGGTGATCCCGATTGGTGGTTTTAACGAGTGCAGCAGGGGCGCGACGCCAGGAGCGTCCCTTGCCTGCACTGGTTATACATGTTGCAGAAGCACCGTGATCTCGATGCCTTCGTAAAATTTCATGTAAATTGCATGTCTATCTTGGTCGTCTGAGACCATGGAGTATGCAAAAATTCTGTCGTTTTCACCATGCCGCGGATAATTCTCGAATACCTTGCTTACCCGCTCCCCAGCTCTCTGTACGACCTCATTAGCTTGAACAGCATTAGGTGAATTAAGGGCTAATAGCTCATTTGTTATGACCTGATACCCACCTTGCCACTTTTTTCCGTACTGGTGGAAAAACAAGCCACAAGCAACTTGAAATATCGCGTTATGAAATCTTTTAAGATCTACCTTAAAGGATGCCGTCTGCTCCATTTTTCCATTTGGGTGTTGCAAGTAGATAGGAGAAAAGCCATCCATGAAACTCTTGTAAACATGCGGCTTGCGAGCGAAAGCTCGTAATACTTTTGAGGCAAAGTGGTTGCTCTTATCTTCGTTCCCACGGAAAGCACAAGCCAGCACAAACATCAGGTACTCATCATCCTTCGACTTGTGCGAATTATGTCGATCACAAGATGGGACCTTGATAAGGTTTTTTCTAAAGTCGACGCCTTTGGGTGAATCTTTCTTCTCCGGAAATATGCATTTTGGTGGAACATGTTCCCGGGAAGTTGAAGGGGCATCACACATGTAACACGTAACGCTCAAGGCTTCCCCCTTGTATAACGCTGCCAACACGCGCAGCTTTGGAGTGTAGGCGGAGCCGCAACGGAAAAGCTGTCGCTGTGCTTGGCCTGGTTAGAGGGCTTCACTCTACCCCTAGACTTCAAACTTAGCCTGCCTTCGCGCAACGAGTTCTAAGATCCAAAGTCCCGAAAGCACTCCAGCGCCGAGTGCCGCCGTTGCAAAAGCGCTCACCAAACCTGCACCAGTCCCCCAGAGCTCCGCTGCCAACAATCCTGCACCCGTGGCAAGCATTCCATAACCGGCCATATCGAAAAATTGCTCAGGCCGTGAGAAATCAAAAGGATTATGGCTCCAAGCCGGAGCTGATAACTTCAGCTTTGCGCTACGGAAAGGCAGAAAAACGCATAGTCCAATACAAACGATAACCGGAAAAAAGAGAAAACTAAGAGGAACAGCCTCCCAACCGACTGCGGCTTGTACAGAGGGGTCTGCGGGAGCAAGGGCTGAAGATATACCCGCAAACCCGATAATTACTGCCCTTACGACAGCCCAATGATTCATGCCGAACCTCTAACGCTTGGCTTTGCGGCGCGCCGGAGCGAAGCGTAGGTGCGTCCGACAACAGCCATTTGTTATAAATTTACTCAAACCAAGACTCGAAATATTTTGTGACCTTTTTATTGAAGGCATGAAATATGTGGCCGGACAAGTACATTAAACTTCCGAGAAAAGCCAGCACTCCGAAGACAGCGAACCCAGTTGCGTCTATTTCAGCACCACCCTCAACCAAATCCATTACTTTATTGAATTGTGGAGGCACGAAGGAGGTGAGAATTAGCAGGACTACTCCAGAAGCCATGCCGATCAGAAAGTGGCCAAACTTTTTCATTAGTTTTCCTTTCCCCGAAATACAAAGGATTTTCCAGCGATTAGCAACCGGTACCCACAAGATCGCCAAAACCCCAGACTAGTGTGCCCAAACATGCAATGGGTATTGCTACCCTGGTAGCCGTATGAGTTTCTTGGTCGGCGTAGAACGGCATGCTACGCAACGACCGCGTTCTTAGAATCGGCCAGTATTCCATTAACAGCGCCACAACAATAATTATGGAGCCACTGCGAGAAAACCAAGTCCAGTCAGTTGCTTGATAGCTCAAAACGGCAAATGCCGCAGCGATTGCAATGGAAACGAAAAGCGTGAGCCAGTGCCTCATTGGAAGCGCCTCGATTTATAACGCTGGCAGCATGCGCGCATTTGGAATGGAGCCGAAGGCGGAATGTAAAGTGCGTCGCCGTGCCTGCGATTGTTATGCAAGGCCTCGGACTACCTGAGAAATCTCAGGGAGTATTCGAAGCTTGTCTCTCCAATCATGACTCTTAAGTTCCTGGCCAATCTCGGTCTTTTCATAAACCTCGTATTCCCGCAATGGTAGTGGAATGAATGCACCACCGAAAACTGGGGAGCTGATTTCTTCAACTTGGTCTGCAGTTATATCGAAGATCTTTCCTCCTGCCTCTAACCAAAAGTGCATTCCATGTCCTGGTCTATCAGCTTTTACAACCATAACTTCCATGCTGGGATGCGCATCTTTTAGAACATACCCCAGCACCAATGACGCATTTTCACAGCAGTTTTTGGGAAAGCTGTGCAGAAATGGGAGGTCAAGGGTTTCTCTATGAGCTTCCAAGTAAGCTCTTGTTTCTTCAGCGAGATGGTTCATCGACTCATTCATTTTTTATGCATAACGCCTGAGCTCAGGTGCGTTTGAGGCGACGCGCACTTTTCGATAGCAAAAGTGCGTGGCGGGTCAAACGTCACCTGCAGCGATTTGTTAGCCGGCAACTGCACTGACGTTCTCACAGACCGACACTCCGAGCATGTTTCTAAGACCGACCAATGAACGAGGAAAGTTTCCGCCAAGTGCGAGAACTGCCCTAGCGTTCTGGGGCTTCCGCTCCACAGACTGCCGAGCATCCAACACCGCAACATACTTGATGCACTGGTATAGCCCTCTGACGATGTCGGCCTCCCCGGACGAAGCAGGCTTAACCTCAACTGCGATTTGCTCAGAACCCTTTTGAAAAAGCACATCTATTGAGTCACCGGACGGCAACGGATGCTCCTCCTCACCGTTTCCGAAAGCTGCGGAAATCCCCACTGATTCTGGGTGTGTGGAGATGAACTCTTTTAGCGCTTTATGCTCGGGCCCCTCGCCGCCATACCCCCAGGCTGCTTTAGTTTGGAGATTGTTGAAATCTGACGCATCTGGTTTGAGGCCGAAATATTTGAGCACTTCAAGCCAGTGCTTGTAGGAGTAAATTTTTATCAGCTCTGCTTGAACCACCTGCCGCTTCTGCTTCATTGGCAGTTTTTTGTACGTCTTTAGATCGCTCAAAAACCACGCAATTCCCTCGCCTGGCAGGCGGGTGGTCTTGTTCACAACCAAGCACTGAACAGGCGGGACTTCTTCCTCCCATTCCTCGGCAAGATTGCCAAGGGCAGTGCCGATGCTTCCGAGGACATAGTTCAGATTGCGTGGATTTGGCATTGCCAATTCATCTGCAAGATCCTCATACGTGATCGGAGTACCAGCAAGCGCCTGCCTTACAAGAATTGGCAAGGCCTTACGCGCTCGTTGCTGATACAGCTTGTCACCAGATAGCGGTTCTGCGATTTTGGCTGTCTCCATATCTTTCCCTTTGACGGCTAACGCGAAGCTGAGCCGCGCGCTTTAGCGCGTCGGCTCCAGCAACTTGTTGGGCTCCAATTCTATTCCTGCGGCCTCGAAACGAGCGAACGGGTCGCCCTTCCCGAAAACCCACCCCTCCGGCATGGAGGTTTTATGAGCTAGATTGAGACGATCCGCTTCCTCTTCCGTGATGTGTACTATCCAGAGGTATTGGAGTAGGCGCTCCTTGACGTCCTCAACATCAGCGCCATTATCTAGCATATTCATGCACTCGTCCCGGATAAGGACTCGTGGAACAGCATGCTCCCTGTACGACCCGCCGCTCACGGAGCGGCCCCAAAGGACAAGCCCGTCATTGATAACTGGTACCTGAAAGATTCGAGTATCCATGCCGGCTCCTTCTTCCCAGTGATCATAGATCAACTGAGCAATTCTGAGCATCCGGCGTGCCCGCACCTCTTCTTTATTGTAGGTCAAGGTGTACTTCCTAGTTCACATTTCAGCCCAACGTTTAGCTGAGGCGCGTCACAACAATCGCCAATTGCTGGTCACGACGTGTGCCGACGTCGCCTCGGGCGACTTGTTGGGTGACGAACGTACCGACTATCCGAACAACGTCTTGGACAAAGCTTGAGATGAGCCATTCGACTCTCCCTTCTTAGCGTTCAGCAGCCCGACAACATGCAAATCTCGAAGAAATTTGGTTTCTTTGCTGTTAATTAAATCAGGGTTACGCTCGATAGCCGCCGCTATTAGCCACTTTTCGAGAAAGTTTAGCGACGCGAGGGGCTGAGACGGGCGCTTGCGCAGCTTCCCTCCCGGTGTCCGTGCAGGAACAACAAAAATTACTGGCGTCCCCTTGGAATCCAAATCGTTGTACTTACCACGATTCTCTGCATTCAGTGCCTCATTTGCCATTGGCGATTTGCAGGCTTGTCCGACGTACCATGGCTTGCACCCTTGCCCCGCTCGTTTGGCGAATACGTAACAGCCGCAAGACGTCGACAACCCCTCTTCCTTCGCTTCTAGTTGTTCTTTGAAGTCGTCCAATGATCTCTTGTTTATTATGTTCTTTGCGCCATTACGTTTTATCTCGAATGGGCCGATTACATCGAAGTTCATTCCCCCTCCCCTATTTCGCCACTCGGCGTACTAGATAGCCGCCAGTCCGCCGCCCAACGCCCAGCTTAACCCGCCGGCTTCGGAGTGGCAGCGAAGAAGCCGGTCGGGTTGAAGCTGTTGTTATGCCTCGTCTTCTCCACCATATGATAAATACTCGTTATCGACGATAGACATAAATTCCAAGCGTTCCCGCACGTTCTCTACCTCGGTGTAGAGTTCGTCAATCTCTCCCTCTACATAGGGAAGATACGCATCGTTTAACAGTGCCTGTATGTAGTTTGGCACCATCGCCGGGTCAAGATCCAAGGCTTCGAACGACCGGAGTAGCTCAACGTGATCACCAGAGGCCTTTTCGCTCATAAGGTAGTGCAGCAACTCCTTTTTCTTGATGTCTTCATCGAGAAAATCCAAGCGCTCCCCATAGAAGACCTTCAGCGCCTTGGCGTCTCCCCTCATCTCAGTGGTATAAATATTCAATTCGCGAGCACGCCGTCTGACAACCGCAAAGACTTCATCGCAAATCTTCTTGACCACCTTCCCGACGAACTTGCGAATCTGGTTGGTGTTCCGAATCGGAGTAAATTCGCTCTCCAGGTCAAGCTGAATCTTCAGGTGTTTGGCCAAGAATCGTAGAAATTCCAATTTTTCCTGGTAAATATTTGGGACCGCACTAAGGGAATAACGCCCGTAGCGATGTGATTCATAGAACTTCGAAAGCAGCGACAAAAACTCTCGATGAATACCGGCCAAGGCGAGACTTCTTTGTGCATCAACCCGGTTGGCCAAGTCAATTGTGCTGTGAGAGATCAGACTTTCTTCAAACTGCTCAATATCAATCTGATCGGTATGTTCGATCAGAATGATTGCCACCTTCAGAAGACGCTCGAGCCCAATAGAGAGGTTGTACAACACCTCGAAGCTATCGACGGGATGATTCAGCGTCGGAAGTTCGTGCAGCGACCTTATTCCGTTGTAGATAAAGGTTCCAGATGCATCAAGTTCCATGCCGAGCGCAAAGTTTTTCCACCATTCCTCTGGGGTCATGACATACCTACCTCAGGAGGCATAACGATCAAGCTCAGCCGCGGCGAACCAGAGCGGAGCGGAGGGTTGACCGTGGGCTGCAGCGCATTGTTATGTTTGTATTTCACCGATCGTTGTTGTGTTGCCATATTTGAATGTGTACGAAGGGTGATAGCTTTTCACGAACCCGTCCCCGTTGGGAGTAGCCTGTAATATCGAAAAACTTCTTGGCGCTATACGCGACAGTGCGAATAGAAATTCTAGTCTCGCTAATCGCACGAGACGGATCAATTCCGCCCTTAATACATCGTTGTTCTCAGAATAACCTCCAGACGCCACAATGACTGGAGCATGGCAGAACCTGATATCAGCATCTTTGGCGAACATCTTGGGATGACTTGAGTACGCTGCGATCTGATCTACAGCGTCAGCCGAATCTTGGTTCTTTAGGTTAAAAAGATTGTGCAACCTGATAGCCCCACCGGAGAAATGAGCTGAGAATAGCGTCATGACATCACGCATAAGCCGGTCCACGGAGAACTGCACGTACTTTTCGCCGTCTTTCGGGCTGACAAAAAATGGTAGATCCTTATCCCGGAGCCAGTCCGTTTGGTCCGATTCGTTAAGAGGTAGCGCGCTACCCGGGTTCAAGAGAACAAAGCTGGCACGGAACTCCCACGAGTCGCCGAACTGAAGAATAGTTTGGTCACGAAAGGATGCTCCGCCGTGACAATCCGAATACCACCGGGCAAAGCACTTCACAGACACCTCCGAATATCGTGGCGAAGATAACAGTGATTATATGGAATGTACCTCGTGTTTTCTCGCATCGACTTCCATTGGGGCATTTCGGTATCCGAACCTAGCGACCTGTCCGAGGTAAATTGGGAGAAAACCGCCAATGCCGTCATTCGACTCGTACTGATATACGTGGCGACACTCGTGGGATACAAGCCGAGTCGTCTCATGACCATCGACTATGAACACTCCGTAGCCGAGCGTCAGACCAATCATTCCAGGGCCAAGCATCCCGGTTTCTTCCGCTGCTGCACGTAGCTGGGGGTCGCCGGGCCTAGGCAAGCTGTCAACTGCTAGGATTCGAACCGATTCTGGCACCATGACGCCTACGTGGCGGGCGACGCCAATCATCTTGTCGGAGAGCGGCTGTCCGTTCTCCAATGCGTGCGCCTGTTGTTGCTCCGCCCATTCCACGGCCTTGGGGAGTAGCCGTGGTAGTTCTGACTCGAGGTCCATTGCTAGCAGTCCACATAACGCCTGGGCTCAGCCGCCGGTTTGGAGCGCCAGCGGAGAACCGGTCGGCTGAAGCCCCTGGTTAAGCGCTACGCTCAGATTCGCCTTCCTGAGCTTGAAGTTTTTCGACTGCCTCGAGGATTTGATTCGCTTGCCTAACATTCTCATCGTTAGCCCTTGAACCTTCCAAAAGGCTCTTAAGTTCCCGAAGCAGATAATTTTCAAGCTCATCGACAAATAAATGAAACATCTCATGGCCAAACCTATCGATGTTATCCGATTGATGAGGTAATGCGGTCTTTATAATCGATTTTATCTGCTCATGGTCGATCAATCTGGACGCGTCCCGGAGGCCATTTTGCAGCATTACCATTTTTACTACGTAGTGTCCTAGTATTCCTTGATACGCCGCAAAGTACGCCCACGCCATCGGCGTAATAAATGGTCGGGATTTGCTAGCTTCAGGAGTTAAAAGACAATTTTTGTCAAAGTTGGCCCCCATCGTTTCAAATATTTGGCGCAGTTGTGGATTTTCTGCGGCGGCTTCAGCGGTATTCTCGAACTTAAATACTGCAATTTGTTTTGCAATGTTTTTCGCGGGCGCCATTTGGACTATTCCGCCCCAAACTTGATCAACCGCAGTCACTTGGCGCTGATAAAGAACTGACTGCCGATTCACGACTCCAGACAACGCGCCACTGCGCAATGCCTCAATTTGCTTTTGTTTTCGGCCCAGTTCGTCTCTCAACGTTTCTATTTTGACGTCATATTCATGCCTCACCGCGTTCGTCAATCTAGCGGCGATAAGATTTCTTGAGAACCAGACCACAAGCGCAAACAATGATGTTGTTGTAAATGCCGGTAGCCATTCAACCATTATTCACATGACTCCAAATAAGCGCTTAACAGTGGTATCGACAGATTCTGTGTATCCCGGTTGGGCCTGATTCTGTATATCCCGCAACGCGGAGATGAGGCGATTGCGGCGGTGCTCCGGTGCCGTAAGTACGAACTGCCTGGCACCAAGCAAGCCAGGGCAACGGAGACACTTGGAAGGCGCGCAGCGGCGGTTCTGGGAGCGGTACGTCCAAGGGGTACATCCATCGGCACGGCGTTCCCGGAGGCAGATCGCCGCCTACCGGCCTCATGCGCGGGGGGCTATCGACACGCATGGTGGTGAAGCACGTTGTGGTTTCTGTGCCGCTGGGGTCGGCGCTGCCCCCGAGGTTTCGGGGCTGAAGGCGAGATCCATCAAACGACCGTCCTTGTTTCCTGATTGCGCCGCTGGCTGGCCCGGTGCCTCTGCCGACGCAAGATGTCCTTAATTGACTACGGTATCGCCTCGCACCCAACCCCGCAATGCATGCGGCCTCAACCGTTCACTGGGGCCGAGTCGGATTCTGGGCCGCAATGGCGGGATGGGGCTCCGCACCGCCATCGACGCTCACGGTCGGTTATACCGCGGCGTCGTCACGAATCCTGCGCGGCCTTCTCTGCTTTCATAAACCGCACAAGCAGCCGCGCCAGGGCATCGAAGTTGTCGTTGCTCTCAAGGGCCTTGGTGGCCATCTGCTCTCGCTCCTGGATGCTGTCGATGAGGATCTTTTCCAGCACCTTGGGGAAGCTCCCGTGCATGATCTGGTCGACATCGTAGGTGTCGATCTGGCGGTCGACCTGCTCATGCCGTCGCGCCCGGGTGCCGAGTTCCTGCAGCCAGGTCAGCTTGTCCTCGTCGGCAGTGTCGTGACCGAAGAGATCGTTGAGCCGGTCGATGATCTCCTGGAGCGGTTTCTTTTCTGGCTCCCGCGCCTGCCCCGACCCGGCCTCGCTAACCGGGCGGAGGGTGTACGCGCCCTGCTCTTCCCCCAGTCGAACCGCCCGTTCGGCCTGCTTCTGGATGCGGTAGTGGGTCAGCTCCAGTTCCGAGACGTCGACCTCGTCCTTATCGATCGCTTCCAGGCGTAGGAGCGGACCCAGGTAGCGGCCAAAGACAGCCAGGGCCTCCAGATCACGGTCTCCGTATTCGATCACCTGCGAGAGGAACTCGTAGATGCGCACGAAGCTGTTGAGGTCCTTCTTGAAGAGCTCGAGAGCCTCCTTCGCCTCGTTCGCTTCCTTGAGCTCGTATTCCGCACGCTGCTGCCCGGCCTGATCGCCTTGGCACTCGGCACGCTTGCGCTCGGACTCCCAGTTGCGCACCGCCTCGATGGCGGCCTGGTAGCGCTTCTGGAACCGGTCCTGCGCGGGGCGGACGTAGTAGCTGAGCTTCGAGTCCTTGGCCTTCGAGTCGTAGAAGGCGTGGGCAAACTGCGTGACCTCCTCCCACTGGTAGATCTGCGCGTCGTTGAGTTTGCGCATTAGGTCGTAGACGACCTGGGCGTCCGAGACATCCTCCAGCTCGGCGGTGTGGTAGTACGGCTCGAAGGCCTTGCGCACCTCCTCCGGATCGTTGACGAAGTCGAGGATGAAGGTGCGCCCCTCCTTACCGTCGAACGGGCGGTTGAGGCGGCTGAGCGTCTGGACGCAATCCACCCCCTGGAGTGGCTTGTCGACGTACATCGCGCAGAGCTTCGGCTGGTCGAAGCCGGTCTGGAACTTGTTGGCCGCGATCATCACGTTGAAGTCATCGGTGTCGAAGGCGTCCCGATGGTCGCGGCCCTTGAGCCCCGGATTGAGGAGGCTGCTGCGCTCATCAACCGCCTGCGGAATCACCTCATCCGGCTCCACCTGCCCGGAGAAGGCCACCAGCGGGTGGACATCGGCGTAGCCCTGCTGGTCGATGTACTTGCGCATGGCGATCTGGTAGCGCACCGCCTCCCGGCGGCTGCTGGTGACCACCATGGCCTTGGCCTGGACATCGAGCAGGTGGCGCACGTGCTCGCGGAAGTGCTCGACGATGACCTCCACCTTCTGCTCGATGTTGTACTCGTGCAGCCGCACCCAGCGGGCGATCTTCGATGAAGCCTCGCGGGCGTCGACCTCGTACGCCTCACCGTGCGGGTGCGCCAGCCGGAAGGCCGTCTTGTAGGTGATGTAGTTCTGCAGCACATCGAGGATGAACCCCTCCTCGATGGCCTGGCGCATGGAGTAGACGTGGAAGGGTGTCGGCAGGTTGTCCGAGGCTGGGCCCCGGGAGGGATCCGGCGGGCGGCCGAACATCTCCAGCGTCCGCGCCTTGGGCGTGGCCGTGAAGGCGTAGTAGCTGATCCGATCCGTGTGGCCGCGGGCCGCCACCGCCTCATCAAGCAGTTCCTCGGCGCTGACCTCCTCGTCCTCACTGCGCTCGACACCGAGCAGCGCCTTGAGCTTGTGCGCCGAGGTGCCGGTCTGCGAAGAGTGCGCCTCGTCGGCGATGACCGCGTACTTGCCGGCGGCCAGATCTTTGTGCCGATCCAGTGCCTCGAACAGCGCCGGGAAGGTCTGGATGGTGACCACGATGATCCGCGTGCGCGCCTTCAGCGCCTCGGCCAGCTGCTCGGACTTGCTGCGGCCCTCGCTACCGGTGATCGGGCGAACGACTCCGCTGGCATGCTCGAACTGGTAGATCGTCTGCTGCAGCTGCTGATCGAGGACATTGCGGTCAGTGACGACGATCACCGAATCGAAGAGCTTATCACCCTGGTCGTTGTAGAGACTGGCGAGCTGATGGCTGGTCCAGGCGATGGAGTTCGACTTACCGGAGCCGGCGCTGTGCTGGATCAGGTAGCGCTGCCCGGGTCCCTCCTCCCGGGTGGCGTCAATCAGACGGGTGACCGCCTCCCACTGGTGGTAGCGCGGGAAGATCAGCGCTTCCTTCTTGCTCCGGCGGCCGTGGAAGTCCTCGTGCGTCTTCTGCTCCAGGTGCAGGAACCGCCCTAGGATGTGCAGCCAGTGATCCGGCTGGAAGACCTCGCGCCAGAGGTAGCTGGTGGCGTAGTCGTTCTCGGAGGCCGGGGGCGGATTGCCCGCACCACCGTCTTCGGTGCCACGATCGAAGGGGAGGAACTTCGTTTTCTTGCCCTGCAGGTGGGTGGTCATGGCCACCCGGTCCTGGCTGACGGCGAAGTGAACCAGGGCGCCGCGCTTGAACTTGAGCAGCGGCTCCTGCTTGCCGTTGGTCTTCGCCTTCGTTGGCCGGTCGTGCTTGTACTGACGGATCGCCTGCTCCACCGACTGCTGAAACTCGCTCTTGAGCTCCAAGGTGGCCACGGGCAGGCCGTTGACGAACAGAGCCAGATCCAGCCGGGGGTTGTACGCACCCTCCTGCGCGTGCGGCGAGTAGGAGAGCTCGGGCACCACGCGCAACCGGTTCTGCCGGTAGCGCTCAAGCACCGTCTCATTCATCGAGTGGTCGGGCTTGAAGGTGGCCAGCTCGACCTTCGCCCCCGGGGTGCGGAAGCCGTGGCGCAGCACCTCGAGCGTGCCGACCTTCTCCAGCTCGCGGGCCACGTGATCGAGCAGCGCCTTCTCCGGACCGCGTGCGTTGTGCTTGGCGAAACGTTCCCACTGATCCGGGTGGGCCTCCCGGAAGTAGCCGATCACATCCTCGGGGTAGAGGGCGCGCTCGCGGTCGTAGGCGGCGCTGCTGCCGAGCTGCCAGCCGGCGGCAACCAGTTCGTCGATGATGGCCTGCTGGAAGGCGCGCTCTTTAGGATCCGCCATCGCCGGGGCTCACTCCCTGATCACTCGCCGATGCCGCCGCCTCCTCGGCGGCCTGTACCTGTCGATCCTGCCATTCCGCATAGGTTTCGCAACTCCCCTCGAGCTTCCATGCGACCCGTCCATTGGCGGTGCGGCCCGAAACAATGGCCGCCGCAGCGCTGGGGCTGGAGAAGGCCTGATCCTGGGTGAACCGCCGATGCCCAGCACCGTCTTCGACGAGCACACCGTCCTCACAGAGCTGGTAGAACAAGGCCTCGTAGCCACCGCTTGGTCCCTTCCACGACTCTCGGGCCAGGGATCCGGATAGCACGTAGAACTCGCCCTCGTACTCCTGGCCGCGGGCATTGAGCCCGTGTTTCGGCAGTTCGAGACTGAAGAACGGCGAGGCTTCCGCCTTCGGCTGTTCGCCCGGCCTCTCCGGCGTCGATGGCTTCGGCACCGCCCGCAGGAAGTCGAACCCGAGCACCGGCAGGACGACGCGGATCTGATCGAGGAAGAAGGCCATGTCGGCCCGATCCGCTTCCGGCAGGTTGGCGTACGCCTTGGCCGTACCGTTGGCCAGGCGACACCGGCCGACCTCCATGGCGTTCTGGATGAGCAGGCTCTCCAGATGTTTGACGTGAGCCTTGGTCAGATTCTGATCCTTGCTGGTGACCAGACAGACCTTTTCCCAGAAGTCCTTGCCGCCCTGATCCTCCGGGCGGTTGTGCTGCTTGAGCCGCGTCCCAACGTCATCGGTCTCGCCGATGTAGACCAGCGGGCGCAGGCTGTTGTCCGGATCCGGCCCCACCAGAAAGTACACGCCGGTGCGCCCGCACTCGGGGCGCTGGATGAGCTCACTGAGCTTGCTCCGCGGACCGGTCAGCACATGACCGGTCCAGTTCATGATCTCGGCGGTGATCAGCCCGTTCGGCGAGTCATCCACCAGGAATAGGCGCAGGCTGCGGCCGTAGCTCATGTCACGGCGCCCACGCCTTCATGCTCAGCCTCCGTGCTTGAGGCCGGTGGCGTCCAATCGCGGACGTCGATCTTGCCGGTCACTGCGGCAGAGATGAGAGCCGAACGACGCTCTTCAAGCAACTCAACAGTTTTCCGGCCAGCCGAGGATAGTTCTGATATCCTAGCCAGATGTTCATCTATAATGGATACGATTCGGCGCTGCTCATCTAGCGGCGGGAGGCTTATCATGCATTGTTTTATGTGCTCGTGAGAAATCTTTGCCATTGACATGCTTGAGCCACGAGCGTGTATTTGAAACTGAACCCGTCCAACGTCACTGATTAAACAATAACATAAAAATAACGGATCAATAGATTCTGACGCTCTCAACCTGTACACCAAATCAGAAAAAATCAGCCGCGCTGCAGGTTGCTCACGAACAACACAAGCATCGCCTACTAGCTCCGGCGTGTTCGCCCGAGTAATAAGAAGGTCACCGGCCTTAATTTCTAAATCTAAGCGCGGGGAAAAACCCTCAGGCAACCTTTTATTTTTCTCTTCTACAAAAAAACCCGACCTAATTGCACTTAGCTTTATGACTCCCCACTCCCTCAGCAATGCAGGATCTGAGTCCGCGCTTGGACTCCAACCTTGCTCGATACTATTTAAAACACGGGATAACGGCACCAATTCCCAATGCGCTGGAACCTCCCCCAGCCACTCGACACCGGAGTCCTTCATCGGCACATCCGGATCGAGGCCCTTGGTGACGGCATGGGAGATGACCGCCTGGCGCTTCTCCTTGAGCAGCTCGATCAGGCGCTGCTGCTCCTCGATCAGGGCGTCGATGCGGGCGGTTTCATAGTCGAGAAACGTAGCAATCTTTTCCTGTTCGTCGCTGCTGGGCCAAACGGTTGGCACAGCAGCCAAAACATTGGAAGAAAGCTCTTGAAAAGTTGAGCCACCGCTGAGCGATTGTAGAATCTCGCGACATGCGAGAATCCAGTACATATAAAAACGGCTGTCGATGTCGCGCGATGGCACTAGTCCACGACATCCTTGATTGACGCACAACGGCACGCCCGCTATTGCCACATATCCTACCGGAGCACGTATCGATACGGCTATGCTGCCCGCCTGGATGAGCTGGAAACCGCATGCGCGGTACCCCTGTTCACTCAGCGTTCTTTTGGACGCGCAAATCTGGTTGGCTTCTATCTTGCTTAAATCCTCAGGTGTAACCCAAGTGATATCTCCGCCCCAGTATTCGTCGTAACCACTAGGAGGAGTGGCGCCATTAATCAGACGAAATAGGCGGCGCACCTGGACCACAGACCAGTGCGATGGCACCTGCCCCAGCCACTCCACACCCGAATCCTTGTACTCCGGATACGCCGGAAAACTCATGCCGACAGCTCCTCAATCATCCGCTTGATCCGGTTGGTGCACTCCCGCAGATCGGCGTCGATCTCCTCGAGCGGCCGCGGCGGCTCGTACTTGTAGAAGTAGCGGTTGAACGGGATCTCGTAGCCGACGATGCCCACTTCCCCATCACGCGCATCCTTCTTGCTGGTGTCGATCCAGGCATCGGGGACGTGCGGTTTCACCTCGCGCTCGAAGTAGTCGTCAACGGACTCGGTTAGCGGCACGTTCTCGGCATCCCGCAGGTCAGGGTCCGGCTCGGCCCGGCCCTTCTTGTCCCGGCAGATCGGCGCCTCCGGGTCGCGCTCGCTGAGGGCGGCGAGCACGGCCTTGTGCTGGTTGGGCTTGAGCTTCACGCCCTCGCTCTGCAGCGCGGCATCGAGTTCCCGGGTGAAGGCCTCGCGGTCCTGGTAGAGGGCACTATCGAGCCGACGGCAAGCGTCCAGAATCGCCTGCTGATCCTCCTCGCCGAGCTTCTGGATGGGCTTCTGCTCCGGAATGCGGGCGATGCGCTCCTCGCTGGCCTGGAAGTTGAGGCGCAGCGGGCGTTCGACGGTGATCCGCCGGTACCCGAAGGTCTCCAAAGGAAAGATCCGGCTCTCCTCGGTCTCCTCGTAGTCACCGTAGAGCTTCACAATGGTCCGGATTGCCTCGTCGTCGAGGTACTGGCGTTTGTTGCCGAGCGACTTGCGCATCTTCGAGTAGTGCTCGGTGGCGTTGATCAGCTGCACGTGCCCCTTGCGCTCGGCGGGCTTGGCGCTGGAGAGGATCCAGACGTAGGTGGCGATGCCGGTGTTGTAGAACATGTCCGTGGGCAGGGCCACGATCGCCTCGACGAGATCGCGCTCAAGCAGGTAGCGCCGGATCTCCGACTCACCGCCACCGGCGCCGCCGGTGAAAAGCGGCGAGCCGTTGAGGATGATGCCGATGCGCGACGGCCACTGGCTGCTCTGGTCCTGGCGCATCTTGCTCACCAGGTGGAGGAGGAAGAGCAGCGCCCCGTCATTGACCCGCGGCAGCCCGGGGCCGAAGCGGCCGGCGAAACCCAGCTGCTCGTGCTCTTCGTTCACTGCACGCTGACTACCCTTCCAGTCCACCCCGAACGGCGGATTGGCAAGCAGGTAATCAAAGCGCTCCCCATGGTGCTGATCGTCGGAGAGCGTGTTGCCCAGGGCGATATTGCTCACCGGCTCGCCCTTGATGAGCATGTCCGCCTTGCAGATCGCGTAGGACTCCGGGTTGAGCTCCTGGCCGTGCAGCGAGACGTCCACGCCCTCACTGATCTGCTGGATGTAGTTCTGCGCCTCGGACAGGAAGCCGCCGGTGCCCGCTGCCGGGTCGTAGATCTTGATGATCTCTCCGCGCTGCAGCCGCCCCTGCTGACCGGTGAAGACCAGCGACGTCGTTAGGTGCACGACATCACGGGGCGTGAAGTGCTCACCGGCGGTCTCGTTGGAGGCCTCGGCGAACTTGCGGATCAGCTCCTCGAAGACCACGCCCATGGAGAAGTTATCCAGCCGCTGCGGACTGAGATCCATGGCCGCAAAGCGCTGGACCACCGGATAGAGGGCGTCGCCGTGCTCGAGGCGCTCCAGGAACTCCTCGAAGCGGAAGTGCTCGAAGACCTCACGCGCCGCCGCGCTGAAGTGGCGCACGTAGTCGTTGAGGTCCTCCCGGGTGTGGGTCTCCGAGACCGTGGCCAGCCGCAACGGCGAGGTGTTGTAGAACTCCAGACCAGCCTCATTGCGCAGGATGCGATCGCGCATCGCTGCCGGCTTGTCCTGGTAGGCCTTGGCCTGCTCCAGGACTTGATCCCGCGTCGGCTCCAGAACGCACTCCAGCCGGCGCAGGACCGTGAAGGGCAGGATCACCCGCCCGTACTGCGACTGCTTGAGCGTACCGCGCAGGAGGTCGGCAACCCCCCAGATGAAGCTCGCCAGGTTCTCTTGGTTCATCCTCGCTGATCCTGCTCCTGAGATGTAGGCACGTGGATTGGCACTCTAACTTGAGGGGTTACCCTCATCCAGAGCCTGCCTAGCCAAGGGAGCCAGGACCGCGGGGGCTAGCAGGCGCGCAGCGGGCGCGGAACCACCGCCTTCGCACTCACAGCGCGTACGCCTTCAGCGTCTCGAGGTCGATCACGGCCAGGGTCTCGGCATGAGTGGCGTGCAGATCCACTTTGGGAGCCACTCCCGCGCGGTAGGCCTCCATCCAGCGGCCGGCGCACAGACACCACCGGTCCCCGGGCTGAAGGCCGGGAAACCCCATGGCGGGGTTGGGGGTCGTCAGGTCATTGCCCTGCTCCCGGGTAAAGGCCAGAAACGCCTCGTCCAGCTGGGCGCAGACCGTATGGATCCCGAAATCCTCGTGGCTGGTATTGCAGCACCCGTCCCGGTAGAAGCCGGTCAAAGGCTGAGTGCTACAGGGCGCGAGGGGCTGGCCGAGGACGTTGATGGACTCGAAAGGCTGACTCATGGCTATCTCCAACTCCGAAGGTGGGGGATCGTCCGGCCGGGCCGCTCATCCACCGGCGCCGGAACCGGACTGGCTTGAAGCCGCCGCAGCCCCCGTCGCTGGCCCCAGCAGCTCGCGAATACCGCCCACCGATCCCATCAGGCTCGTGACCTCCAGCGGCAGGAACACCCGCTCGCCGTCCTGCGCGACCTTGGGCAGCACCTCGATGTAGCCCTGGGCGATCAGGTAGCGCATCGCATCCCGCGACTCCAGGCCGTCGGCGTCGTCGGCAGCCTCGAGGATCTGCTTGATGGCCCGCTTCTCGCCTTCGGCCCGCTGCACGGCGGCCTCCTTGTCGCCCTCGGCCTTGAGGATCTCTGCCTGCTTGTAGCCCTCTGCCTCGCGCACCTCGGCGCGCCGGGCACGTTCGGCGGCCATCTGCTTGTTCATGGCCTCGCGGATGTCGTCCGGGATGTCGATATCGCGGATCTCGACGCGATTGACCTTCACGCCCCACTTGTTGCCGGCCTCATCCATGGTCGCCTGCAGCCGGCCGTTGATTTCCTGACGGGACTCGAAGATCTGATCGAGCTCCATGCGCCCGATCTCCGAGCGCAGCGAGGTCTGCGCCAGGGTCTGAACGGCAAGGACCAGGTTCTCGGCGCCGTAAATGGCCGCCTGGGCGTCCATGATCTGGTAATACAGCACCCCGTCGATGCGCACCCCGACATTGTCGCGGGTGATGACCTCCTGCTTGGGGAAGTCGAGCACGACCTCACGCAGGTCGATCTGCTTTTCCGTATCGATGGTCTTCTGGTTGTCGCGGTAGCGGACAATGGTGATCGGACGGGGTCGGTCGAGGATGGGGATGATCAGATTCAGCCCCGCCTCCAGCGTCCGGTGGTAACGACCCAGGCGCTCGATCACCATCGCATGGCGTTGCGGGACGATCACCAGACCCTTGACGAGGATGGCGATGAGCAGCACCGCCATCAGCACGACCAGAATCGAGGTCACCTCGGGAATCGCCACGGCATCATTCATGGTGCTCACCTCTGCGTCCTTGTTGGGGGTTTCCGGCACCACCCCCGTCCTCACGGGTTACGACCACCGTCGTGCCCTCAAAGCGAACCAGTCGGACCGCGGCCCCTTCCTCGAGCTGCATGTCCGCCGACCAGGGGCGTGCGCCAAACTCATCACCGAGGATGTGGACCCGCGGATCACCACGGGCATCGAGGTGGACCCGAAACGTCTGGTGCCGCACCCGCGGGTCGTCCACGCCCTGCGTCAGTTGCCCCGGCGTCCAGCGCCGGAGCAGCATCAGCGCCAGCGGCACCAACACCACCCCGGAGAACGCGGCGGTCAGGATCTGCAGCTCCCAGGACAGACCCAACAGCGCGGCTCCCATCCCGAAAAGCGCCATGCCCGCCGCAGCGAGCAGCACACCGCTCGCTCCGCCGAAGAGGAAAAGATCCGTCAGGACCAGGACGATCGCCCCACCCAACCAGAGACTCCATGCGCTCACCATGCCCCCCTTTGCTCGCTCCGCCGCTTGTTCAGTCTCCGAGCCTACCAGCATGGACCGGCGGGTTTTCACAATAACTGTGGAAAACCGTGTGGAGACACCCCGTGCAGCCCCGCGCTGCGCGGGTTCGCGAAAGATGGACAGATTCTGCTCACCGCCTCGGGCCACTCACGAGCGAGAGCGTCAAGGGCTGGTATCCTGCGAGCGGGATTGAGAACCCGGAGCACCGCGCAACAGGGAGAGAAGCAAGGTGGCTTTCACGTTCGATACTGCAGCCGTTTTACCGGGAGGGGTGATGCTCTACTTCGCGTTTGGCTCCAACATGCTCACTAGCAGACTCCAGGCGCGGGTGCCTTCGGCCACCCCTGTGGGTCGGGCATTTTTGCAGGGCCACCAACTCGCCTTTCACAAGCGAGGCGCCGACGGCTCGGCCAAGTGCAACGCCAACTGGACGGGACAGCCGGAACACTGGCTGCCGGGCGTCATCTTTCGCATGGATGCCGGCCAGTTGCCTGCACTCGACGACGCCGAAGGGCCGCGCTATGACCGCATCGACGTCACGGTCCAAAACGACAACGACACGCTCATTGAAGCCTTCACCTACCGGGCGAAGCCCGACGCCGTTATGGACGGGCTCCAGCCGACAGCAACCTACTACCGCTACGTAATCGACGGTGCGATCGAGCACGGACTGCCGGAGTGGCACCTTGAAGCCATTCGGCACGTAAGCCGATACGCCTTCGTGGCGGACTAGAAGAAGGCGGCGTTGGCAGCGACCGCACCCTCCAGTTCAGTCGCCGCGGCCGGAGCACATCCGGTACCCCACAAGGCTCGATCGTCCCTGATCGAGCGCCCCGCGGCCATCACGGCCCGCGGTCTTTCAGACGGGTAACCGGCCGCTAGGCTGATACCAGCTCGTACCCGGCGGCGGCCAGCTCCTTGCTTAGGGTCTCGATGTGGGCCGGCCCCACCTCGCAGCAGCCACCGACGATGCTCGCGCCCTGTCGCACCCAGCCCAGCGCATGCTCGGCATAGGCGGCGGGGTCGAGGTCCTTGCGGGCCTCCAGCACATCGACCGTGCCCCCCGGCTGCAGTGCCTCGACGGAGGTGAAGGCGTTGGCGTAGGCGCCGAACGGCACCCCAAGGTCCGCGATCTCGCTCATGGCCGTGGTGACTGCCTCGGGCACCGCGCAGTTGATCAGCACGCCCTGGGCGCCCACGGCCACCACTTCACGAGCCGCTTCGGCAAGAGACTCGCCGGAGCGCAGGCGTGTGCCATCCCCGTCGTCCACCGTGAACGCCGTCCAGACCGGTAGATTGCTCTCCACCCCGGCGATCGTCGCGGCACGGGCCTCACGGGCGAGGGACATGGTTTCGCACAGGAAAAGATCGACCCCCTCGGCCTGCGCCTCGACCATCTGGCGATAGTCGGCAAGACAGGTTTCGTCGTCCGGCGCCACGTCGGGGCGATAGCTCGCCACCAGCGGCGGCAGGCAACCGGCAATCCGTACCCCCTGCTGACCGGTTTCCTGGCGGGCCTTACGGGCCGCATCCAGCGCCGCGGCGTGCAGGGAATGGAACAGATCAGGCTCGCCGTCACGAGCCAGACGCCGCGGCGTAGCGCTGTAGGTATTGGCGGTGATGACCTGAGCGCCGGCCTCGATGAAGTCGCGATGGGCCGCGACCACCAGCTCCGGCTCTTCCAGCATCACCTGGGCGGACCACAGCGGTGATGCCGGGCGGCTGCTGCGCCGGCGCAGCTCCTGCCCCATGCCACCGTCCAGTACCACGACCCGATTGCCTTGAGCATTCACCATTAACGTATCCCCTTGTTTCCGCCAAAGCTGTCGACCCCGGCGGGGCCCGCTCGCCCCGAGGGTGACCGCCTCACCTTACGCACAAGGGGCAGGCCCCGAAAATAGCGCCGCACCCCGAAGCCGACGAAATTGGAGCCGCCGCGGACCCCGTCGAACAGGCCGAAGACGCCGGAGCGGTGGTGGATGCGCACGAATCCACTCCAGGCCCGTCCCGGGGGCTTGCCCTCCAACTCCAGCAGCAGGTAGTTGAGCAATCGGGTGGATGCTTTCTCGTCGTCCTTATCCCCGCGGGGCTCGATGGGGGGCTCCTCGGTCGCCCAGGACAGCCCCTCACCGAAGGCCGCCCGGGTATCCAGCCAGCGATCCCAGGGGAAGCGGGTCCAGCGCGCAACCAGGACGCCGTTGATCTCCCCATGGCGCTGCAGACCGGTGTGCCGGACCAGCTGCCCCTCCACCTCCAGGTCCAGGCCGCCGCGGCGGGCGAAGCGGGTACCGTAGGCCACGCTCAGCAGATAGCTCTCCTGCCGGCTGGCGGAGGCCCGACTGATGATATGAACCAGCCGGTTCTGGGCGCTCTGGCCGACGTAGAGCGCCACATAGGACCGGTTGTCACCGGCTCCCGCTGGCTCTGCCCGCTCCATAGCCGCAGACGACGGGCCCGCAAGGACCAGGATCAGGGTGACAAGAGCGAGCCGGCCTCCGCTCATAACGATCACACCTTTGCGCCCGCACGACTCCGCAGCCCCCAATGTAGCCCAGCGCTCCCCCGCCCTCGCCGCGGCGCGGCCCGAGCCGTTACCCTGTCCGCCATGGACCGCCAGCCTGCCTCACGGAGATCCGGATGCGCTTGCTGCTGAGCCTCGCTGCAGCGGCCGGTCTGATCTACGTCGGCTTCGGCGCGCTGCTTTTCTTCACGCAGGAGCGGATGGTCCATCTGCCGCAGATCCCCACCCGCGAGCTGCAATCCGCCCCGGCGGACCGCGGCTGGGACTATCAGGATCTGGCCATCCCGAGCACCGACGGGGTCACCCTGCACGGCTGGCGCATCGAGGCCGATCAGCCCCGCGGGGTGGTGATCTTCTTCCACGGCAACGCCGGGAACATCTCCCATCGCATGGACACCATCGCGATCCTCCGCGATCTGGGGCTGGATGTGATCATCTTCGACTACCGCGGGTACGGACAAAGCGAGGGCAGCGCCCACGAGGCGGGGCTGCACGAGGATGCCCGTGCGGTGGCCCGGTGGGTGCGTGAGGAACTGGGCGTGCCCAGCGAGCGGATGGTCTTCCATGGCCGCTCGCTGGGCGGCGCCCTGGCGGCCAGCGCGGCGCGCCACACCAGCCCGGCGGCGCTGATCCTGGAGTCGAGCTTCACCTCGGCCGAGGCGGTGGCCCGCGACCTCTATCCGTTCTACCCCGCCCGCTGGCTGACGCGGCTCGAATACGCCACCGCCGATTATCTCGCCAAGACCCGGGCACCGGTGCTGATCGTCCACAGCCGTGACGATGAGATCATCCCCTACCACCACGCCCGCTCCCTGCGCGAGGCCGCCCCGGGCGAGGCGCAGCTGCTCACCATCCGCGGTGACCACAACACCGGTTTTCTCACCAGCGGCCAGGCGTATCGCGACGGGCTGCGGCAGTTCCTGGACCAGCACCTGCCGTGACCCGGCCAGGGCGAGGTGCGATCCGCACCCGAGCTGGCCCGCATCAGCACCACCGGGCGGGCCACGTAGAGCGCCAGCATCGAGAGGACTAGAATGATCAGCGAGTAGGCGCCGCCGAATCTGAACGAGGGCAAAGAACCATGAAGGCAGTAGACGGCAAGGTCATCGTCATCACCGGGGCCGCTGGAGGCATCGGCGAGGCCACGGCACGCCACCTCCACGCCCAGGGGGCGCGCCTGTTGCTCACCGACCGGGAACTCGATGGTGTGCAGCGGCTGGCCGCGGAGTTGGGAGAAGGCACCGCCGCCATGGCGGTGGACGTCTCCAGCCAGGCCGACAACGAGGCCATGATCCGCGAGGCCGAGTCGCAGTTCGGGGCCATACACGGGGTCTTTCTCAACGCCGGCATCGAGGGTCGGGCCGGTCCGCTGGAAGCGGCGGACGACAGCGTCTGGGAGCAGGTGCTGGCGGTCAACGTGCACGGCGTCCGCTACGGCATCCAGGCCGCCCTGCCCGCTCTGCGCCGCGCCGGTGGCGGCAGCCTCCTGATCACCTCGAGTGTCGCTGGCGTGCGTGGCGTCGCCGGGCTGAGCCCCTACGTCAGCAGCAAGCACGCGGTCATGGGCCTGATGCGCACCGCCGCGGCTGAGCTCGGCGCCGAGGGGATCCGGGTCAACTGCGTGAACCCGGGCCCGGTGGACAACCGGATGATGCGCTCGATCGAGGATCAGGTCAGCCCCGGGCACGGCGACGAGGTCAAGCAGGGCTTCACGGCACGCATCCCGCTCGGGCGCTACGTCAACAACGACGAGGTCGCGTCCGTGGCGGCCTTCCTGCTCTCTGATGCGGCCTCGGGGATCACCGGCTCCAACTACATGGTCGACGGCGGGATGACCGCCCAGTGACCGGCCACGCGTGGGCCGCCCACCCGGGTGGCCCGCGTGTCTTACGGTGCCGTGGCCAGGAGCAGCCACACCACGCCCACCGCCACCGCGGCGGCGACGGCGGCACGGTAGAGCGGCGCAATCCAGGGCGGTGCGAAACCGTTGCGCTTGTAGCCGCTGATCATGGCCATGAGCAGCCGCTCACCACGCACCCAGCGGTAAACCGCGATGGCCACCACGTGGAGGGTGACCAGGATCAGCAGCAGGTCGAAGGTGCGGCTGTGCAGCCGGGTCATGGTCCGCTCCATGTCGGAGCCGACCCAGCCGGTCAACGGGCCACTGCGCAGGATGTCGTCGGTGGCGAACAGCCCGGACACCGCCTGGACCAGCACCAAGGCCAGAAGCACGACCACAGCCCAGCCGCCCAGCGGGTTGTGGCCACGACTCGGGGTGCGGTCGCGCCACCAGTCCCGGAGGTAACGGGCAATGGTCCGTGGACCGGCCAGAAAATCGCCGAATCGGGCCGTCTCGCTGCCGAACCACCCCCATAGAAGCCGGAACAGGACCAGGGTGATGACCGCATAGCCACTCCACTGATGCAGATCCCAGCCCGACAGCCCCTGCTCCGCGCTGTACCAGGACAGCCCCAGCGCCACCACCAGGGCCCAGTGGAAGAGCCGTGTGGGTAGATCCCAAACCAGAACCCGCTGTTCTCCGCTCATCATCCCCTTCCATGCGCGGGTGACTCGGGCGCGCACCGCTGATCCGGCGCGTCTTAAGGGGTGTCCAGACTAGCGTCTCACCGGCCACCTGTCAGGCCCCGCGGTGTTTGATCCAGCCCCATCCACCGACTACGCTTGGTCGGGTGCTGCCAAGCAACGGATCCATCGGGGCCCACTTCCCTGGACCCGACTAGCGCGAAAGGAGGTGCCATGATGCGCAGACTGCTCTCCACCACCCTGGCCATCACGACCGGATGCCTGCTGGCGACCGGCGCAGTGGCACAATCCGACGAGGATCAGATCGATTACCGGCAGGCCGTGTTCACCCTGGTCGGCGCCAACTTCGGCCCGATGGGCGACATGGCTCAGGGTGAGATCGACTATGACGCCGAGCAGTTCGCCCGCAATGCGGCCCGCGTTGCGGACCTTAGCCGCATGGCCAAGGAGGGTTTTGAGGGCGGCCCTCACGATGGTGACACCGATGCCAAGCCGGCTATCTGGGATGAGTGGGACCGCTTCTCCGAGGGCATGACCCATTTCGAGTCCGCGGCCCAGGAGCTTGCCGAGGCCACCGAAGGGGGGGATCGCGAGCTGGCGGATGTTCAGGATCGCTTCATGCAGGTCGCTGAATCCTGCCAGAGCTGCCACGACAACTACCGCGACAACTGATCCTCGGATGATCGATTAGGGGCGCCACTCCGGGCGCCCCAACCCTTCGCAACCAGGACGGAAACGCGCCAGGCATGGCTCTGATCCCTTCTCGATACCGGCCACGTCTGGGCGTCGGGGCCTTGCTGCTCCTCGGCATCGCCTCGCTGCTCGCCGCGCTGAGCACCATTCACATCATCGGCGGCTACATCCTGCTCGATCGCCAGCAGGCCCATGATCAGCGGGTCAATGCGGCGTTGGTCGAAGGCGTGCGGGCCGAACTGCGCGCCGGCTACGCCGATCTTGAGCGGTTTCTGGAGGCTGGCGAGGACCGCTACCGCCAGGCCCACGAACGGGCCCGCCAGATCATCGAGGCGAAGGGGATTGAGGAGGTCGACCTGGATGCCCTGGCGGCACGTCTGGGCCAGGCCCTGGGCGATCCGGTGCATCTTTATATCGTCGACCCGGAGCTGCGCATCACCCGGACGACCTTCGAACCTGACCAGGATCTGGATTTCACCATGGAGGGGATGGAGGACGCCCGCGGCATGCTCGAGAGCGCGCTGGCGCAAGAGCAGGTTCTCATTGGGCCGCCCACCCTGGAGCTGGTCAGCCGGGAGTTCCGCTTCTACACCTACGGCCCGCTCGGTGATGAGGGCTACGCGCTGGAGCTCGGGTTCAGCCCTGACTTCATCGATGAGGTCTTTCGGGGCATGGAGCGGCGCATGGAGCAGCGGACTCCGTATGAGGGTGAGCTCTTCTTCCTGGTCAACGGCCAGTGGCTGATCCCCCTGGGCCTGGATCCGGACCTGGGCGGGCTCGACAAGGCCGAGGCCTTCGTGCAGAGCCAGGTCCAGCTCGATGAACACACCCGCCACTCCCTGGAAGCGGTGGAGCGCCGTGGTGTCTACCGGCCGCAGAATGCGCCCGAGCCCGGCACTTACTACGCCTGGCTAAACCGCATCGATCTCGACGAGGACGGCCACCACCTGGACATCCTGGCCCGCCTGGAGTTGGAGCAATCCGCCTCCGAGGACGTGCGCCGCGTCTGGATCGCCGTGCTGGCGGGGACCGGCGGGTCCATCGTGCTTGCCACCGTGCTCTTTCATCAGATCGCACGCCGGCTGCTGGTCTTTCCGCTACGCCGGACGGCGCAGGCGGCAGCCGCCCGGCGCCCCATCCCGATCCATGGGCCGGTGGCGTGGCTGCGCGAACTGCGCCTGCTGGCCCGACAGATCAACCGCGGGCTGGCCCACAGCCACCGCGAACTCGCGGCCCTGAACCGGCAGGCCCACTCAGACCAGCTCACGGGTCTGCTCAACCGCAGCGGGCTGGATCAGCAGCTGGCCAACGAGATTGACTACCACCGCCAGAATGATCACCCCCTGTCGCTGCTGCTGATCGATCTCGATCACTTCAAGCAGGTCAATGACGAGCACGGCCACGCCATCGGCGATGCCGTCCTGCGCACCCTGGCCAGTCAGCTGCGCGCCGGGGTCCGCGAGGCCGATACGGTGGGCCGCTGGGGTGGCGAGGAGTTCGTGGTCCTGCTGCCGGCCACCGATCTGGCTGGGGCCCATCGAACGGCGGAGAAGCTGCGCAGGGCGCTGGCCGATCACCCGGTGTTCCGCCAGTACCAGCTGACGGCCAGCTTCGGGGTGAGCACGCTGGAGGCGGATGATGAGGGTGAAGACCTTTTCGAGCGCGCCGATTGCGCGCTTTATGCCGCGAAAACCCAGGGGCGCAATCGGGTCTGCATCCGCGCACCGGGCTCCTGACCCGACGGTGACGCGAGGCGGGAGCCCACGCCCCCGGGGCCGGTAAACGGCCCGGGCATACGCCGCCCGCCGGCGCTAACGCAGATCCAAGGTGATGCGGGTCCCGCCCTCTTCCACCGTAAACGCGGCATCCTCGAAATCGGGCGGTCCCATGCGGCCCATGGCGCCGCGGCTAAAACCGGCGGGTTCTCTCGGCACACCCAGGAAGTTGGTGGTCAGATCGCCACTGCCGTCCAGGTCCTGGAAGGCGGCCACGGCGTACTGACCGGGGGTCAGATCGGAGATCGTCAGCGTCACCGCGTCGCCCTCCACCGGACGGGTCTTGCGCGCGCGCGCCCGGTCCGCATCGGGGAAGGCCTCCGCGTCGTCGAAGAGTGCGACGTAGACACTGCCCTGGTCGGCCTTCGGCAACAGGATCTCCACCTCCAGCGTCACGGCCCGCGCCGCGACACCAACGGTCAGACCGAGCATGAGCGCCACCACCCGGACCCCGAGCCTCCCCGCCCCTGGACACAGCCCCGCTTTCCCCGAACGGGGCGTCAACTGCCGCACCCTCACGTTCGTCCTCCTTAGCCGATCGTGTCCGCCAGCGCGCCGCCGCCATCGCGGTACGGTGCCAGCAGGCGGTCGATTAGTTCCAGCAGCTGGCGCCTCTCGGCCAGCGGCTCGCGGGTACCCGGCACCAGGTACGGTGAGACGCTCCGACGATCGAAGTAGAACCCCCCGGATTCCGGTGCGCTCGAGGCCTCAGCCCCACTGGGCCCGCCGGCCCTTGCCGCCAGCCACACCAAGGTGTCCGCCCCCTGCTCGGGACTGCGCAACCGGCCGCGGGTCCAGCGCCAGAACCCCGGGATCGCCTCACGCACCCCGGCGGTATCCACCCAGCCAGGATGCATGGCGCAGCAGTCCACATCGCGGAACAGCGGCATGCGGGCCATCTGCGCATTGACGATCGTCTGTGCGCGCTTGACGTTGGCGTAGGTGGCGACCTTGTCGTAGCGTTCGTTTTCAAAGATATGGCGCAGGTGCAGGCGCTGCAGGTACATCCCCCCGGAACTCATCCAGATCACGCGGGCGCCCTCGCGCAGCCTGCCGGAGCTGGCCAGGTTGTGGACGAGCAGGTAGTGCCCGAAGAGCTGCGAGGCCATCTGCAGCTCAACGCCGTCGGCATTGCGCGTGAACTGCTCCGGCATCCCTCCGGCGTTGAGGGCCACAAAGTCAAGCGGCGGAAGGGTCTCCCCCGCGCGTGCCACGGCCGCCCAGTCCCCCGTATCCAGCGTGCGGTAATCCGGGTCCCCGGTCCCTGCCCCGCGCCCGCAACTCAGCACTCGATGGCCCATGCCGCGCAGGCGCTCAACGGCTGCAGCGCCGATGCCACGACTGCCGCCGGTAATCAGGCCGGTCAGTGCCTCCTGCGGGCCTTCCCGCAGGCGGTCCCGGAACCCGGGCCAGGTCCGCGCGTGGCGCTCGAAGCCGCTACGGTCGAATGAGAAGTAGATGGATGCATCGAGTAGCCACTCGTGGGGTTTTCTCATGGGCAGACCGTTCCGTGCGGCGAAGGGTGTGGCGTATACTCCGCAGCTTAATCGCGCCGCGCTCGACATCAAAGGGAGGAGACTTCGAGCGATGCCCGTCAGGAAACCACCCCTTCGCACCATCCTGATCGCCCTGTGCGGGGCCCTCCTTGTCACCCCCGTCCAGGCCGACGACGACCCGCTCACCCGCGGTGAGCTCATCGCCCAGAGCTGCTTTGCCTGCCACGGCCCCGATGGCCAGGGTGCCGACACCATGCCGCCGATCGCCGGCTGGGACAAGGATCTGATGGTGGAGTATCTGCTGGATTTCCAGGAAGGCAAACGCAACCCCACGGTGATGGACCGCCACGCGACCGGCTACACCGAGGAGGAGATCCGCGAGCTTGCCGCCTATCTGAGTGAACTCGAGTGAGGCCCGTCGCATCATGAGCCGATCCCATCTATCCCGACGCGATTTCCTGCGCCTGGGTGCCACCGGTGGCACCATAGCCGCACTGGGGCTGGCCGGCTTCCCCACCCTGAGCCTGGCCCGCAGCCAGCTCGATGCCCGCATCGCCGTGGTCGGGGGCGGTTCCGCCGGTGCCACCGTGGCCCGGTACCTCAAGGAGCACGCACCCAACCTGCGGATCACTCTGATCGAGCCCAACGAGACCTACTACACCTGCTACGCTGGCAACTGGTACCTCGGCGGTTTCCGGGATCTGGACACGCTGGGCCACGGCTACGACAACCTGCGTGAACGCCATGGCATCGAAGTGATCCATGACCGCGCTGAAGAGCTGGACCTGGCCGGCAGGCGCGTCATGACCCGCAACCATACCCCCATCCAGTACGACCGCTTGGTGGTCGCCCCAGGTATCGACTTCGACTGGGACCGGGTCGAGGGCCTCGACCGAGAAGGCACCGAGCAAATCCCACACGCCTGGCAGGGCGGCCGCCCGTTCCGGATCCTGCGCGAGCAGCTCGAGGCTATGGACGACGGTGGCACCGTCATCGTCTGCCCGCCTGAGTCGCCGTACCGTTGCCCGCCCGGGCCTTACGAGCGCATGGCGCTGATCGCCCACTACCTCAAGTCCCATAAACCGCGGGCGAAAGTGCTGGGACTCGATCCGAAGGACAGCTTCTCGAAGCAGACCCTGTTCAAGCAGGGCTGGGAGGAGCTCTACGGCGACATGATCGAGTGGGTTCCCGCGTCCGCCGGCGGCGCCCCCGAACGGCTCTCGGTGGCAGACCGCAGAGTCTTCACCGACGGGGGGGACCAGATGCACCAGGGTGATGTCATCAACTTTATCCCGCCTCAGCAGGCCGGCGCCATCGCCCATCGGGCCGGCCTGGTCGACGACACCGGCTGGTGCCCGGTGGATCAGGAGACCTTCCGGTCGAAGCGGCACGAAGACGTCTACATCATCGGGGATGCGGCGATCGCAGGCGACATGCCCAAGTCAGCCCACAGCGCCAACAACCAGGGTAAACTGGTGGCCGCAACCATCGTCGGCGAACTCACTGGCGAGCCAAGCCCGGGGTTCCCCACGGTCAACACCTGTTACAGCCTGGTCGCACCCGATTGGGCGTTCACCATCGCGGCGGTCTTCGAGCACCGCGATGGACGAATCCGCGAGGTGGAGGGCTCCGGGGGGCTCAGCCCAGAGGACGAGGGCAAGGAGTTTCGTCAGGTCGAGGCCATTTACGCACCCGGCTGGTACGAATCGATCACCCGGGATATGTTCGGGTAGGGCGCTTCTGCCCGGTTGGCGATCGGGGATACGGCCGCGCTAGAGTGGGTCGTATCACCGGATGCCGGAAAGGACCCGTTCAACCATGCTGCGCCTTCTCAAGTGGCTCCTGCTGGGCCTCCTCGCACTGATCCTGACCCTGGGCGTCGCCATTGCCGTAGCGGCGCTGGTTATCGACCCGAACGAATACCGCGATGACCTCGCCGCCCTCGCCGAGCGCGAGCTGGGCCGGGAGTTCGAGATCGAGGGCGAGATCGAGTGGTCGTTCTTCCCCTGGCTCGGTATCGAGGTCGGACGCATCACGATGGCCGACGCCGACGGCTACCACGACGAGCCGTTCGTTGAGTTCGACCGGCTCGCCGCCGCCATGAAGGTCTGGCCGCTGCTGCGCGGCGAACTGCACACGCGGGCCGTCGAGATCGAGCGTCCGGTTGTGCGGTTGATGCGTGACGAAGATGGCCAAGACAACTGGACGGACCTGGCAGAGCGATTCGCCGCGGCGGAGGCCGACGCCGGGCAGCAGCCCGCCGGCGCCGATGCCCCGGCGGATGCTGACGCGACCGACCCCCCTCCGGCCGACCTGGAGGCCCTGGCGGGGATGGTCATCGGCGGAGTTCGTCTCAACGAGGGGGCCGTCTACTGGGAGGACCGCAGCGATGACCGGCGGATCCGGCTGGATCCCGTCAACCTGGAGATCGACACCCTGCGCTTGGACGAACCCGTGGGGATCCGGGCCGACGCCCTGGTCGGTGACGAGGAATACCTCGAGTTCACCAGTGAGGCCCGGCTGCGCCAAGCCGATGCCGGCCCGGAGCTGACGGCCAGCTGGTCGCTGAGCCCCCTCGACCCCAAGGGCCTGCTCGAGGCGCTCGGCGAGGAGCCGCCGGAGACCGAGGATCCCGGGGTGCTGCGCAGCTTTAGCGGCTCCGGGGAGATCGACGCCACGGCAGAGCGCATCGATCTGACCGGGCTCGCCGTCGAGCTGGATGACAGCCGGGTCGAGGGCGAGGCGGCCATCGAGCCCGCGCATCCGACCATCGAGCTGGCGCTGCAGCTCAACCACATCGATCTTGACCGCTACCTGCCGCCCGAAACAGCTGAGGGCGAGCCAAGCGGCCATGGCAACGGCGGGAACACGGACAGCGACGACGGTCCGCAAGAGGGGCTGGGGGATCTGCGCGAAGTGGCCCTGGACTTCCCGCTGGAGCCACTGCGCCCGCTGGTCGTCGAGGGCCGCATCGGCATCGACGAACTCCATGCCGCCGACCTGACGGTCAGCGACTTCGAGGCCCGGCTCACCGGCAGCGAGGGCGAGTTGGGTGCCGAGTCCCTGCGCGCCCGCCTTTACGAAGGCGAGCTGGCCGGTCACGCCTGGCTGGATGCCCGCGGCGACGTACCCGCTTTCAACGTGGCCACCTCCCTCGAAGGCGTGGCCTTTGCGCCCCTACTGGAGGATCTGCTGGATCGTGACTGGCTCCACGGGCGCGGCCATTTCCTTTTCGAGGGCAGTGGCGGGGGCGCGCACCTGCACGGGCTGATCGAGGATTTCGAGGGGTCGGGCCGGATCGCCGCCGAGGACGGCAACCTGCTCGGGCTGAACATCCCCCACAAGATCCGCGAGGCGGCGGCCCAGCTGCGCCGTGAGGAACCGCCGGAGGCCCCCGGCCATGACGAGCGGACGGACTTCTCGGACCTGACCGCGAGCTTCACCCTGGAAGACGGCATCGCGCACAACGAGGACCTGCTGCTCGAGTCGCCCGTGCTCCAGGCCACCGGCGAAGGGTCGGCAAACATCCTTGCCGAGGAGATCGACTACCGCGTGCGGGCAACCCTGCCCGACGGCCTGAACGAGGAGGATGCCCCGCTGCTGCACCGCCTGGCCGGGGCCACAATCCCCCTGGAGATCACCGGTTTTCTGTTTGAGCCGGACATCCGGCTCGACCTCGCCGAAGCCTTGGGTGAGGAGCGCCTGGAGCGTCTCGGTGCCGCACGCGAAGAGATCGAGGAGCGGGTGGACGAGGAGCGCGAACGCCTGGAACGGGAGGCCGAGCAGGAGCAGGAGCGTCTCGAACAGGAGGCGCGGGAGCAGCGCGAACGCCTCGAGCAGGAGGCGGAAGAGCAGCGCGACGAGGCGGAACGCCGCCTCCGCGACGAGGTGGAGAGCTTCTTCTAAGGAGGGATCATCGGATGGGCACACTCCTGTTCGGTCGCGCAGACTTGGAGAACCGGCTGGCGGCCATGACGCCGGAGGAGATCGACGAGCTTCCCTTCGGCGTCATCCAGATCGACGACAACGGATGCATCCTCCTCTACAACGCCACCGAGGGGGCCATCACCGGTCGGGATCCGGCGGAGATGATCGGTCGCGATTTCTTCAACGAGGTCGCCCCATGCGGTCATACGGAGACCTTCTACGGTCGTTTCCGGGAGGGCGTCCGGAGCGGCGATCTCAACGAGATCTTCGACTACACCTTCGACTACCGGATGGCGCCGACGAAGGTCCGGGTGCACATGAAACGGGCCCTGAGCGGGGACAGCTACTGGATCTTCGTCAAGCGGATCAGTGCCCCGGCCGCCTGATGGAAGGGGCCCGTCGGCCGCCTGCACCCCCGGATCCCGCTGGCGTGGCGCGCAGCCGGGTGGCTCGGGGATAATGGGGACCCGCCCAAGCCCACCGGGCGCATGCCCAAGCCAGAGGGAGCCGCATGAGCGAAGACACCCCCAGACTCAACACCGACCTTGCCAGACAGGTTCAGGCCCTGGGCCTGGAGGCCGTCGACGCCCAGGACGACGAGCCAATGGCCACGGTGGAAGCCCTCATGCTCGGGACGCTTTCCTTCGCCCGCAACTACATGAGCGGTGCGGACCTGGCCGACTATCTCCGCTTCGTCGCCGAGCACGTCGAGCGGGCCGACGACGACCTGGAAGACGAACCGGGCGAAGAACCGTGATCGCACCGGCCCCCGGGCGGTAGGTAGCCCCGGGGCCGACCTCGCGACCTATTCGGCGGCCATGCGCTCGAGGGCATCGAGGGCCTGCTGCTCGCCCCCGACAAAGAACCGCACCTCGCCATCGGTGTCCCGGTAGAAGACCGTTGGTACGCTACGCACGCCCAGCTCTTGGGCCAGACGCATGTTGGCCTGGACGGCGTCGTAGCCGTCCACATCCTTCTCGTCCTCGATCATCGCCGCTGCATCTGCCTGCGCGCCCGAGCCGAGGAACCCGACCGGTACCCAGCGCCACTCCACGCTGGGCGTGGCATCGTTATCCACGGCGTTCTTCAGGTTGGTGCAGGCCGGGCAGTGCGGATCCTTGAAGGCGTAGACGCGGAAGTCGCTCTCGCCCTGCGCGATGTAGTGGCTATCGGCAAGGCGATCGAAGACGTCCGCCTGGGCGGACTCCCCCGGCGTGCCGTCAGAGCAGCCCACCATCAGAACCGCCCCGCCCACGAGTCCCAAAACCGCCTGACGCATTACTCGACTCATCGATCACTCCTTCATCCATCCACCTGCGTAATGAGCCACCCGGGCGCGCCGCTGCGGCGCGCCCGGGCACCCCGCCTCAGTGCTCCACCCCGGGCAGCACGGCGTTGAGCAGGTGCGCCGCGCGCTCGTGGCCGGCCTCGGCCGCCTGCTCCCAAAGCTCGGCGGTGCGTTCCATGTCCGGCTCCGTCGTATGCCCCTCCAGGTACATCCAGCCTAGCTGAACCTTGGCCTCGGCATCTCCGGCGTCAGCCAGATCCCGGAAGGCCTCGTAGGCACCTTCCAGCTTCCCCTGCTCGTGGAGTTCGAAGGCCTCGTTCAGGGCCTGATCCGCTTCGCTCAGCTCCTCGTCCTGGCCGGACGCCGCTCCCGGCTCCGTGGCCTGGGCACCGCCGACCCAGCCGGCGACCGCCAGCACGAGCACCACAGCGAGCCAGTACGGTCTGTTGCGTTGTGGCCGCATGGATCTCCTCCGAAACGTCATCTGGGTCGGCGCAGCGTAACGCAGGATCGCCCCGCTGTCGCACCGCGACGATGCGCTCGGCCACGGAAAGGTGCATTCGCTCTATCATTGACCGGTTAACGTCGATCGATAGCCATTGATCCTCGCAACCCGGCAAGGAGGCCCCGCGCGGCAAACATGGTGAACCTCCCCCCGCAGCACATTCTCCGAGCCCTCGGCGAGGGTGTAATGGGCGTCGACCGCCAGGGACGCTTCACCTTTCTCAACCCGGCCGCCCTGCGACTGCTCGGGTTCCGCGACGAAGCCAGCGTGATTGGCGAATCGGCCCATGCGCTGACCCACCACAGCCACCCCGATGGGCGCCCTTACCCGGAAGAGCATTGCCCCATCTACCGGGTCATCGAGACTGGCGAGGCCCTCGAGGCCTGGCAGGACCTGTTCTGGCGTAGCGACGGTACCGGCCTTCCCGTCCAGGTCTACGCCAGCCCGCTGGCAGCCGACGACGGCGAGATCACCGGTGCGGTGGTCTCCTTCCAGGATCGCAGCCACCAGCAGGCCCTGGAGCGGGAGCTGCGCGAGCAAAAACGGGCCCTCGAGCGCGAGCGGCAGCTGTTTATCGGCGGACCGACTGTCGTCTTCCAGTGGCGCATCACCGCTCAATGGCCGGTGGAGTACGTCTCGCCCAACGTTCAGCAGGTCCTCGGCCATTCACCCGAGGCCTTGCTCAGCGGCACCGTGCGCTATGGCGATCTGATCCACCCGGACGACTTCCAGCGCGTCGCCGAGGAGGTCGCCCACCACCGCGATCTCGGCTCGCGCCATTTCGAGCACCGCCCCTACCGCGTGCGCCACGCCGATGGCAGCTACCGCTGGGTTTACGACTCGACGGTGATCGACCGACGCCACAATGGGCCCGACTACCACTACGGCTACCTGGTGGATATCACCCACGAGAAGGAGATTGAGCGGGCCCTCGCCGAGAAAGAGCAGCGCTACCGAATGGCGCAGAGCGCCGCCCGCTTCGGCATCTGGGAGTGGGATATCAGCACCGACCGGGTGCACTGGGACGACGACGCCTGGAGTCTGCTCGGCTACCCGCCGGAGCAGCGCATGGACATGGATTACGCCACCCTCCGCGAGCACATCCACCCGGACGATCGCGAGGCTGCGGAGAACGCCATTTACCAGCATCTGATCGCCCGCGACGACGGCAGCTACTCGCTGGAGCTGCGCCTGCGCCGGGCCGACGGCGACTGGCACTGGATCCACGCCCGGGGCCAGGTCGTGGCGCGGGATGCCGAGGGATTCCCCCGGCAGGTACTGGGCATCCACACGGACATCAGTGAACTCAAGGCAGCCGAGCAGTCACCCCGTGATCAACGCTACCGACGGTTCCTGGAGGACTTCATCGGGATTGCCTACCAGAGGCGACTCGGTGAACCGGCCCCGGTCCTGCTGCGCGGCATGGTCGAGGAGATCACCGGCTACACCCAGGCCGAATTCATGGGCGGCCACTGCGACTGGACCTCCTTGATCCACCCCGAGGACCGCGAGCGGGTCCGGCAGCGGATCAGGGTGCTGATTGCCGAGGGCGGCACCTCGGACCTGAACTACCGCATCGTACACCGCGACGGCTCGGTGCGCTGGGTGCGCGATATCGGCCGTCTGGTGCGACTCAACAGCCAGGAAGATTGGGTCCTGCAGGGCGCGATCTACGACATCACCGAACAGAAGGAGGCGGAACGCGCCCGGGATACCTTCCTGGCTGCCGTCAGCCACGATCTGCGCACCCCCCTGAACACCATCGCCGGCTTCTGCGGGCTGCTGGCCGATACGCCACTCACCCCCCGGCAGGAGGAGTACCTCGGCTACTGCCGGAACGCGGCGGGGCAGCTGGAAGGGCTAATCGACACGCTGTTGGAGCTGTCCCGGCTGCACGCTGGCGGGCTGCGGCTTCAACCTCGGACGCTACGGCTGCGCCAATTCCTCCATGAGCAGCTAGCCCCCCTGGAGCATCAGGCCCGAAACCAAGGGCTCACCCTGCACTGGCACCCGGATGAGCGCCTCCCGGGGATCGTCCGCGGCGATCCGACCCGGCTGGCTCAGGTCCTGAATAACCTCGTGGGCAACGCCATCAAGTTCACCGAGCGCGGGTCGGTGGCGGTCTACGTGACTCCCGAAGGCGACGAGCGCATCAGTTTCCGCGTCAGCGATACCGGCCCCGGGATCCCGGAAGCCCTCCGGGCCTCCGTCTTCGAGCCATTCGCCCGCGGTGACCCAGCGCTGCACCGCGCCCCGGGGAGCGGGCTGGGGCTGGCTATCTGCAAGGAACTCGTTGCCCTGATGGGTGGTCGGATCGAGGTAACGAGCACCGAGGGATGCGGCACCACCTTCTCCTTCACCGTGTCGCTACCCACCTGCGAGGCAACGGATGCACCGACGGAGGCCGACACCGGCGTTCACGCGCCGCGGCGTCCGATCCCGGGCGACACACCACCGCAGGCCGTGGTGGCCGAAGACGAGCCAACCAGCGCCCTATTGCTCAGCAAGCTGTTGCAGCGCGCCGGCTGGAAGGTCACCACGGTCTCTGACGGCGAGGAGGCGATAGCCGCGTGGCAGCAGGCACAACCGGACCTGATGATCCTGGACATGCAGATGTCACACACCAACGGCGACCGGGCCGCAACGCGGATTCGGGAACTCGAACGGAGGCATCGGGTTCCGTATACGCCCATTGTGATACTCACCGCCCACGCCCTGGACGACGTCCGCGAGCGCGCCCTGCAAGCCGGGTGTGACCGCTACCTGACCAAGCCGGTGGCGACGGACGCCCTGCACGCCGTCCTGGACTGGGCCCGGGGTCAGAGTTCGGGATGAGGCTGCGCCCGGTCCGCCCCGCCCGGTTTCGCAACCCGTTCGGCCCTACCAAATCCCTGCTCCGGCTGCTTTTGACCGGCTTCGCGGTAGTGACGGCGCCGCTGATCCTGGCTCTGGCCATCGCCGCATGGTCCGTGGATCGGCTCGCCAGCGACAGTCAGATCGCCATCTATGAAGCCGTCGGCGTCACCGAGAACAGTGCTCACATGGCGCGTGTCGCCATGGATATCGAACGCGCTGCCCGCCGTTATGCCACCCACAACGACCCCGCCGCCCTTCAGGAGTATCGCCACTGGCGCCGCGAGCTGGCCGCAGCCGGCGCCCCGCCCGGTGCCTTCGGACCCGAGGAGGCCACCTGGCTTCACCAGGGGTTGCGGGTCGTAGAGTCCACCCTGGTGACCACGCTGCACCTGCTCGGGCCGGACCGGCCTGAGGCCACCGCCCAGGTGCCGGCACTGAGTCTGGCCCTGCACCGTTCGGTGGCCAGCATCTCCGCAGCCGGCTACCGACGGATCGACGAGGAGGTGGACCAGGTTCAGGCCTTCTCCGATCGGGCCCGCCAGATCTTCGTCTGGCATCTGCTTGCGGCGGTACCGATCACGCTGGCCTTCACCTTCTACTTTGCCGGACGCATCCACCGGCCTATCAAGGCCCTCGGTGACAACATCCGCCGGCTCGGGACGGCGGATTTCGAGCGCCCGGTGGCGGTCCGCGGCCCACAGGACCTGGAAAACCTGGGCCGCGAGCTGGATGACCTGCGCCGGCAACTGGCCGAGCTGCGCAACCAGCGCCAGCGGCTGCTGCGCCACTTCTCCCACGAGCTTAAGACGCCGCTGGCCGCCGTGCTCGAGGGGGCCGAACTCCTCCGCGATCCCACGTTCAACGGCGACCCGACACGACGCGAGGAGATCGCCGGGATCGTCCGCGAGAACGGCCACGAGCTGCGCCGCCAGATCGACAATCTTCTGCGCTTCGCGCGCCACGGCGAGGCCCTTGCCCGCCCGGCCCACTTCAACCGCCTGGACCTGGCCGCGCTGGTCCGCGAAGTCGTCGAGCGCCACGAGCTCACGGCCCGGCGCCGCGGCATCGAGATCCGGACCGACCTGGAACCCGCCGAGATCGAGGCCGATCGTGAACTCATGGCGACCGTGATCGATAACCTCCTCTCCAATGCCCTGCGCTATTCGCCGGAGAACCAGCCCATCGACCTGCTCCTGCGCGGCGACGACCAAGGGGTCACGCTCGAGGTACAGGATCGCGGACAAGGCATCCCCGAGCACGAGCAATCGCTGATCTTCGAGCCGTTCCGCCAGGGCGAGACCCGGGGCAGCGGCTCGGTCAAGGGCAGCGGGCTGGGGCTGTCCCTGGTCCGCGAATGCCTGAATGCCCACGACGGCACCATCCAGGCGCTGGCACGTCCCGACGGGCCCGGCGCGAACATGCGCGTCTGGCTGCCCAGAGATGCGAAGGAGGCAACGGTATGACGCAACGCCCTCGGATCCTCGTCGTCGACGACGACCCGAGCCTGTGCCGGCTGATGGAGATGCGCCTGGAGGCCTCCGGCTACGCCCCCACCACCTGCGAGAGCGGCGAGCGGGCCCTGGCCGAGCTCGAGCGCCAGCCTGCCGATGCGCTGATCACCGACCTGCGCATGGAGGGCATGGACGGGCTGGCACTGTTCGATGCGGTCCGCGAGCGCTGGCCGGCCCTGCCGGTGATCATCCTCACCGCCCACGGCTCCATCCAGGACGCCGTCGAGGCGACCCGGCGCGGCGTGCACGAATTCCTCACCAAACCCTTCGACCCGCCGGAGCTGCTCGAACAGCTCGACAAGGCCCTGTCGGCCCGCGGTGGCCAGACCTCCGACACCGCCCGCGAGGCGGGCCGGCGCCACGGGCTGGTGACCCGCAGCCCGCGCATGGAAGAGGTCCTCGAGCGCGCCCTGCTGGTGGCCGACTCCGATGCCAACGTCCTGATCCAGGGCGCCAGTGGATCGGGCAAGGAGCTGGTCGCCCGGGCCATCCACGCCCACAGCCCCCGCGCCGAGGGGCCGTTCGTGCCGGTCAACTGCGGGGCCATCCCGGAGACGCTGCTCGAGTCCGAGCTCTTCGGGCATGTGCGCGGCGCCTTTACCGGCGCCGACCGGGATCGTGCCGGGCTGTTCCGCGATGCCGACGGCGGCACCCTGTTCCTGGACGAGATCGGTGATATGCCCGCGCAGCTGCAGGTCAAACTCCTGCGAGCCCTCCAGGAGCAGGTCATTCGCCCGGTGGGCGGACGCGACCCGATCCCGATCAACGTGCGCGTGCTCTCCGCCACCCACCGGGACCTAGAGACCGCCCGGGCCGACGGCTCGTTCCGCGAGGACCTCTACTTCCGCCTGGCCGTCGTGACCCTGGCCCTGCCCCCGCTGACCGAGCGGCGCGAGGACATCCCGCTGCTCGCCCGCCACTTCCTGGCCGAGGCCACCCGCCGTCACGGGCGCACCGTCGAGGACCTCTCGCCGGAGGCCATCGAGGTGCTGGTCCAGGCCGACTGGCCAGGCAACGTGCGCCAGCTGCAGAACGTCATCGAGCAGTGCGTGGCCCTGAGCACCAGCGAGATCCTCCCCGAGCGCTTGGTCCGCCAGGCCCTCAACCAGGACCAGGAACCGGCCATCCCCACCTTGGCCGAGGCCCGCGAGGCGTTCGAGCGTGATTACCTGATCCGGCTGCTCAAGCTCACCGAGGGAAACGTCAGTCAGGCCGCGCGGATTGCCGGGCGCAACCGAACCGAGTTCTACCGACTGCTCAGCCGCCACCATTTGCAGGTCGCCGACTTCAAGGCACCGACCGACCCGGAGGGCGACGGCTAGACGGCCTGACCCGCGGCCACCCCGGAGGACCACGCCCACTGGAAGTTGTGGCCGCCCAGCTGCCCGGTCACATCGACGACCTCGCCGATGAAGTGAAGCCCGGGCACCTGACGGGCCGCCAGGGTGCGCGAAGAGAGCGCGTCGGTGTCGACGCCGCCGGCGGTCACCTCGGCCTTGGCGTAGCCGGCCGTACCGGCCGGGGTCAATCGCCAATCCTCAAGCCGCCGCGCCACCTCATCCAGGGCCTGATTGCTGTAGCCCTGCAACGGTCCCGACCAGCCCTCGAGTTCGCATAACGCCCGCGCCAAGCGTCGTGGCAGGTGGCGCTCCAGGCAACGATGCAGGGCCCGCCGGCCGCGTCCGCTGCGCACCCGGGCCAGCTCCTCGCGCAGGGCCGTATCCGGTAGCCAGTCCACGCTCAAGGGGGCCTCTGGCTGCCAGTAGCTGGAAACCTGCAGCGCGGCGGGTCCGCTCAACCCGTGGTGGGTGATGAGCAGGTCATCCCTGAACTCAGCCCCAGCACAGCGCATACGGACGGGCAGGCTGATCCCCGCCAGAGATCCGATCGGCCGGTGGAGGTAGTCCGGCAGGGTCAGCGGCACCAGCGCCGGGCGCGTCGGCTGCACCGGCAGGCCGAACTGCCGGGCGATGGCGTATCCCAGGCCGCTGGCGCCCATCCGGGGGATCGACAGGCCACCAGTGGCCACCACCAATGCCTCGGCGTGCACCGTACCGGTCGGGGTTGCCACGGCGAAGCCCGCCGCCGTCGAGCCGACGCTACGAACCCCCGTCGCCATGCGCAGCTCCACCCCCGCCCGCGCGCACTCATCGAGCAATAGGTCGAGGATCGGGCGGGCCGAGTCACGGCAAAACAGTCGCCCCGGCTCACGCTCCTCATAGGCAACGCGGTGGCGCTCCACCAACTCCAGGAAGGCGGCCGGCGGGTAGCGCCGCAGCGCCGAGATGCAGAAACGCGGGTTGGCCGACAAGAAGTGCTCCGGCCCGCTATCAAGGTGGGTGAAGTTGCAACGCCCGCCCCCCGACATGAGGATCTTGCGTCCCGGTTTGCGAGCGTGATCGAGCACCACCACCCGCCGGCCCCGCCCGGCGGCGGTGGCGGCACACATCAGCCCGGCGGCACCGGCACCGATCACGATCACATCGGTCTGTTCCGTCATCACTCCTACCGAATGTCGACGACCCGACTGGCCCGCTGGAAGCGGACCCGCCAGCCCGGCCAGGCCGGTAGTTCCCAGCGCTTCGGATCGGTGCGGCGGATGCCGCCGACCTTCTCAGCGACCACCTCCCGGCGCCGGACGTGGTAGTGGATACGCAATTCGAGATCGGGGAGTTGGAGCCGGCGCGGATAGCGCTCATCGAAGTCGGATCGCTGCCACTCCGGAATCCCCGGGAAACGCAGGTCCCCGGGCTCGAGCAGCGCGAGATCCTCACCCCGCTCCACGCCCAGGCGCTCGAGCTGCTCCAGCAGCCACGGCCGCGGCTCTGGAACAGCGCCCTCGGCATACCCCAGAGCGACGTACAGGGCCCACGCCTCCAGATCGTCACGAAGCCGACCACCGGCCGGCGCCAGCAGCGCGTCCTCCAGGATCAGGTCGGCCGCTGCCTCGCGCGCCGCGGCTCCCTCCGGCTCCACTTCCTCGCACCCGATGCAGCGCCCGGCAAAAAGCCACTCGCGGCGGGCAGTCAGTCGCTCCCCAGTCCATGCCGGCTCGCTGATCCCCTCGCTGCAGGCGCCACTGGCAATGACGCATGGCAGCGACAACGGCGCCAGCGCCGTGGCCACGCTGATGGTCTGCCGCGTGCCGCGACCGGGGACACTGTGCGCACTGAGGACCAGCGCCGCCTCGGCCTCCTCCGGGAACCAAGAGTACTCGCCGAGCACCACCTCGTCGCCGGCGCCATTGCCGAGCGCCTGCCGCCTTCGCTGCCGACGCACATAGAGCCAGGTCGGCATCGCCCGGGCGGCGGCGGTCAGGGCCCGCTCGACCCGTGCGCGGTCGACACCCGGTACGCCCACCTCCCTCGGCCTCGCCTCAGGCCGCGGCAGTATCGGTAGATCGAGCAATTCGCGCAGCTGACCTGCCAGCCGTCGCGCTTCCTCCCACGCCCGCGCATCGACCTGCACACCGGGGAGACGCTCACAGCGCAGCGCCGCCACGCGTAACCGGGCATCGCAGCGCTGCCCAAGCAACCCGGCCAGCTGCTCGCGTTCGTCGGGATCGCCGCGGACCTGCAGCCAGCGATCCCCCACCGCCAGCCCGGCAATCCAGTCGGCCATCAAGCCACCGGTCTCGGCGTCGGGCATGGCAAGCACGAGATGGGCCAGCTCCGGATCGACGGGCATGCGGAACAGCCGTTGCCCCCGCGGGGTGATGCCCCCAGAGGCGTCCAGAGCCCCCATCGCCTGGAGCAGCCCCTCAGCCTGCTCCAGGCTCTCGGCCCGGGGCGTGTCCACGAAGGGCAGATCGGGGATCCGATAACCGGCACAGGCTCCCGCAAGCACCAGTTCGGTGAGATCCTCGCGCAACACCTCCGGCGGAGCATGCTCGGGCAGCGGTGCGGCATGCCCCCACAGTCGATAGCAGGTGCCCGGCTGCAGACGGCCGGCGCGCCCCGCGCGCTGCGCCGCGCTCGCCCGCGAGATCGGTTGCAGCGAGAGAACCGTCCGACCGTTGCGGCGCAAGGTCCGCCGTTCCAGGCCGCTGTCCACCACCGCGGTAATCCCAGGTACGGTCAGCGAGGTCTCGGCGATATTGGTGGCCAGTACCACGCGACGCGTCGTTCCCGGCTCCAGCGCCCGGCGCTGCTCGGACAGCCGGACCCCGCCGTGGAGCCGGATCACCTCGGCCTCCACCCCGGAGAGCGCCCGGCGCGCCTCCTCGATCTCACCCTGACCGGGCAGGAAGGCGAGCACGTCCCCGGCCGTCTCGTCCAGCGCCCGCCGGATCGCCTCGGCCAGGCGCTTGCCGAGATCTCTGCGCTGCGGCATGGTCCGGGGCTGCTCGCCCAGGTGGCATTCATCCACCGGATACCCCCGGCCCGGCGTCTCCAGGTACGTGCCACCCAGCTCCTTGGCCAGTCGCTCCCCGTCCACGGTTGCGGAGGTGATCACCAGGTGCTGAGCGGCATCGGCGCGCAGCAACGCCAGGAGCAGGTCGGTGTCCCAGCGCCGCTCGTGGAACTCGTCGAGGATCACCGTCGTGAACTCGGCCAGCCGCCCCTCGGCCCGCCAGCGCAGGGCCACGCCGGGGGTAACGAACAGGATGCGCGTCCGCTGCGAGTAGCGGCGCTCCAGGCGGACGGCATAGCCCACGCGCTCTCCCGATTCCGTCGCCATTTGTGCGGCCACGAAATCGGCCAGGCTGGTCGCCGCCACGCGGCGGGGCTGGACGACCAGCACCGGACCGCCGGCCTCCGCCGCCCAGACCGGCAGCCGAGTGGACTTGCCGGAGCCGGTTGCGGCCGCCACCACGCAGTGGCCCTGCTCCAGCGCCCGGGTGAACGACGGACGCAGCGGGTCGATGGGCAGAGCCGGATCTTGCTCCTCCTCGCTCATGAGGTCCTCACCGGATTAGCCGTTCAGCCCGCCCGTCCAGCAGGGGTCGATGCTCGCCGCCGCATCGCGCTCCTCGGCCTCGCCGCGGTACCAGCCCAGGCGCGGATGCAGCTGCACCGTCGGCCCGACCACCACCAACGCTGGACTCTCTAGCCGCTCGGAGCGGACCCGCTGTGCCAGCGTCCGGAGATTGCCCAGAACCACCCGCTGCTGCGGTGTCGTCGCCTGGGCGACCACAGCGGCCGGATGCGCGGGCGGGAGCCCACATTCGCGTAGTTGTTCGCAAACCGCCTCGAGGTTGACCAGGCCCATGTAGATGATCAGCGTTTCGTCCTCGCGATAGGGCGCGTGGGCCCTCATCTGCGGGTGCCCGGCACGCCGGTGGCCGGTGAGCAGGCGGCAGGTCTGGGCGTAGTCCCGATGGGTCAGTGGGATGCCGGCGTAACTCGCCGCCCCCTGGGCAGCACTGATGCCCGGCACCACCTGAAAGGGGATGTCGTGCTCGATCAGGCCCTCGATCTCCTCACCGCCGCGGCCGAAGAGGAACGGATCACCGCCCTTGAGCCGGAGCACCCGCTTGCCGGAGCGGGCCAGATCGATCAGCCGTTCGTTGATCCGCTCCTGTGGCAGCGTATGCCGCCCCCGTCGTTTGCCCACCGGGATCCGCTCGGCCTCCTTGCGCACGAGATCCAGCAGGGCCGGCGCCGCCAGGCGGTCGTAGAGCACCACGTCCGCCCGCTGCATGAGCCGCAGCGCGCGGAAGGTCAGCAGATCGGGATCCCCGGGGCCAGCCCCGACCAGAAAGACCTCCCCACGCGGGGCCGGCCGCGCCCGCTCCTCCTCGAGCAGCCGCAACAGCTCGGCCTCCCCCTCGGCCTCGCGACCGGCAAGCACCGATTCCGCGGCGGCACCATCAAAGATCTGCTCCCAGAACCGCAACCGCCAGTCCTTGTCCGGCAAGGCCACACGCACCCGCTCGCGCATCCGGCCAGCCAGGCGCGCCAGCCGACCGTAGGCCGCCGGCAGCAGGGTCTCCAGCCGGCTGGCGATCTGTCGAGCCAGCACGGGGGCGGCGCCGCCGCTAGAGACCGCCAGTTGCAGGGGCGAACGATCGACCTGCACAGGTGTTATGTAGGTGCTCAATGAAGGGCGTCCGGCTACATTGACCGGGATCCCCCGGACGCGGCAGGCGTGATAGATGGTGCGGTCGGTGGCCTCGTCCCCGGTGGCCCCCACCACCAGTGCTGCGCCTTCTTCCATGCCCGGGGCGAACCCCTCGGCGCGGTGGTGGAGTTCGCCGGTAGCGTTCTCCAGCAGGCGCTCACACGGCGCACCCAGCTCCGGCGCGATCAGCTCCACGCGGGCGCCGGCCCGCAGCAGATCACCGGCGCGTCGGGCCGCGGCTTCGCCGCCGCCGACCACCAGGCAGCGACACCCGTCAAGCTTGAGGAAGATCGGATAGTGGTGCATAGACTCAGCCCGCACGCCCCGATGCGTCCCCGGCCGGGTTCCTGCCGGTAACACGCTGCAGCGAAAGCAGGCCCCGACCGCGTTCATCCACCAGCTCCAGGCTGCAGTGCTGGCAGGTACCGGCCAGCGCCCAGGCCGCGGCCACGCGCTGCCAGTCGAGTTCGACCCGGCCGCCTCCGGCACCGAGGACCAGCGTCTCACCGTCGTAGTAGAGCCCCGCACCAGCCACCGAACAAACCATGCGCGTTCCGGCCGGCCCGCGCACGACGGCCCGGATCCGCGGCCACTCGCGGCACTCCTCCAGGTGACGCGGCAGGTCCGTCACCTCGATCCGGCTGGTCATGAACGGCGTATCCGGCTCCGCCACGTCGTCCGCAACGGCGGCCAACGCCTCGGCCCAATCGACGTCGAAATGCGCCGCCGCGGCCTCCAGGCTTGGCGTCTGCTGCTCGCGCAACCACTGACGCAGGACCACCGGCCAGCCCTCCAGCCCCAGACTCAGCGATTGCCCGCGCTGCTCACCGGGCACGGGCGTGCCAGCCTCGGCGTACTTGGCGGTGTAGCCCCGCGGGGTCACCATCCGGCCGTGCTCGAACCGGGTCGAGCGGTTGCCGATGATCACCGTGCTGAGCATACTCGGCTCGGCCTGGTGGAGCTGCTCTAGGGGCAGGTGCTGGACCTGCTGGCGCTCGCGGTAGGCCGAGCGGACCACCGCCACCGGAGTCTTCGGATCGCGATAGCGCAGCAGGATCTCCTGCGCCCGGGCGATGTGCGCCTGGCGGCGTTTGCTCGCCGGATTGTAGAGGACGGTGACGAAGTCACCGCGCCCGGCGGCCTCCAGCCTGCGCGCGATCACCGGCCAGGGCGTGAGCAGGTCCGAGAGCGAAATGGTGCAGAAATCGTGGGTCAGGGGGGCACCGACCAGGGCAGCGCAGGAGGACAGCGCCGAGGTCCCCGGCACCACCTCCACCTGAACCTCCCCGGCGCCCCCCTGCCAGCCCTGTTGAAGCAGGAACTCGTAGGTCGGCCCTGCCATGCCGTAGACCCCGGGATCGCCGGAAGAGACCAGGGCCACCACCTGCCCGGCCCGGGCCGTTTGCCAGGCTGCCTCGACCCGGTCAAGCTCCTCGGTCATGGCCTTGCCGATCACTGTCTTACCTTCCAGCAGCTCCGGGATCAGCTTGAGGTACGTCTGGTAACCGATGACCACCTCGGCCTCGGCGATCGCCTCTCGGGCCCGCGCAGTCATGTGCGCCGGGTCACCCGGGCCGATCCCCACCAGAAGGATCTGCCCCGGAGGGGGAACATCGCCTGTCATGCGTTCAGCCTCGCTATCGATACCGTGGCGTTGCGTCCGTCGCCGCCCCGCCAGCGGCGTTTCTCGATGATCAGATCGGCGCTGTCGGCATCGGCCCGGCACAGCGCCGCCGCTTCGGCGACCGCCGGCGTCCCGGTGTGCCGGCGCACCACCTCAGAGGGGTGCGGCACCGGGATCGCGGCCAGTTGCGTCGCCGGATAGAAAACCAGGGGCCAGCCGTGGGCCCGCGCCAGCGCGTGCAGCGCCGGTTCATCGCGCTTGAGGTCGATACTCGCCACCGCAACCACGTCCGCGTTGCACAGCCCAGCCTCGGCCAGTGCCGCGGCCACCGCCGCGGCCACCGTCTCCTCCGCCGCACCGCGGTCACAGCCAATCCCCAACACCACACGCGGCATTACGGACCCCGGCGCGCGGTTCGGTAGCGTACCAGCCGATCGCCCAGGCGTGCCTGCCAATCGGCGGACGGCGCCTCGTCGCGGACCCAGAGCACGGCACTGTAGGCCCCCGGGTCCAGGGCATCGGACTTGGTGAAGCGGTACAGGTTCGCCGGTGGTGGGGTTGCCGGGCGCCAGGTGTCGGCCTCCTCGATCAGCGCGACCGGCTCACCGTGAAGCAGCGCCGCCGCGGCCCGACGTAGGGCTGCAGTGGACGCCACCACCCGCCAGCCCTGCTCCCGGCCGAGCAGGTCCACCGCAGGCAACCCGCGTCGGTCCGAGGCCGTGGTCACCACCGGAGTGGCGCCGAGTTCCCGGGCGACGCGCTGCGCCCAGGCATTGGCCCCGCCCAGGTGGCCGCCGAGCACCGCCACCGCGAAATGCGCCGAATCATCCACGCTGACCACCCCGGGGTCACGGGTCTTATCGACCAGATACGGGGCGAGCAGGCGCACACAGGCACCCACCGAGGCGAAGCAGATAACCTGTTCGAGGGGGGAGCGGAGACGCTCCCCCAGGGCCTCCGCGAGTGCCCCGGATGCCACCGGCGTGCAGCGCTCGCCGTGGTCGGCCAGCAGTGGCGCGACCCGCTCGGTGACCAGGATTTCCGCCCCGGGCCAGAGCACCGCCAGGCGCGCCGCACCGGCGGCACCGCCACGGCTGACCACCACCAGCAACAGCCCTGCACCCGCCTCGCTCAAACGCCCTCGCCTCCTCCGGAGGGCGCGCCGGAGCGGCCCTTGCAGACCATCAGCAGCGAGAGGTAATGGACCGTCTCGCCGCGCAGCCCGGTGATCTCCGTAACCACCCGCTCCTGAGGGGTGCCGACGCGCTCGACGAAGACGCTGGCGTCGCTCAACCCGCGCCGCTCGAGCAGCTCGATCAGCGGGTCGAGCAAGGGCTTGACCTTGAGCAGCACCAGCGTATCCACCTCCGGCAACAGTCGTTCCACGGTCTCCATCCCGTACCCCCCCGGGAGCACCGCCAGCGCGTCGCCCTGGCTGGCCAACGGCCAGCCGACGCGCGCCGGGGCCGCCAGGAAGGAGGCCACCCCCGGGATGGTCTCCACTCCGGCACCGGGCTCCTCGGCGAGCACGGTACGGGCCAGGTGCCCGAAGGTGGCGTAGGTGGAGGCATCCCCTTCCACCAGGAACGCTACGTCACGGCCCTGGGCCAGGGTGGCGGCGACGGTCTGCGCCGCCCGCCCCCAGTGCAGCGCCAGCGTCCCCGGGTTGTGGGTCATCGGGAAGACCAGGGGCATGGCATCGTCCGGTGCCACCAGCCCGCCGCGCTCGACGATATCCAGCGCGTAGCTGCGCTGCCCTTGGGCCCGCACCGGATACGCCCAGCGCGCATCTCCCTGCAGGACCTGCCAGGCCCGGCGCGTGATCCATCCGGGATCCCCGGGGCCCAGCGAAACCCCGATCAACCTTCCCGAGGCTGTCGTCATACTGTCTCCGTCTTGTTCGCCGTGAGTACCCAGACCGGGTTCTCCGCGCGGAAAGTGCGCATCCCGGCCAGCTCACCACTGCGGCTGGCCTGCAGCTGCACCGCCTCCCACTGCACGGTCCCCTGGGCCGCGGCGGCATCGAGCCGGGCCATGGCCTGTTGGAGATTCTCCAGGGTCACCACGTTGATCACCAGCCGCCCGCCCGGACGCAGTCGCTCCAGGCAGTGGTCGATCAACGTGCCCAGTGCTCCGCCGGAGCCACCGATGAACACCGCGTCCGGATCCGGCCATTGTTCCAGCCCCTGCGGAGCCCGGCCGTGATGGAGCGTGACATTCCCCGCCCGACGCCGGCGCCGATTCTCCTCGGCGATGGCGAGATCCTCGAGGCGGCGCTCCATGGCCCAGACATGCCCCCGCGGGCAGAGCCTCGCGGCCTCGAGGGCCACCGCCCCGGAACCGGTCCCGATATCCCAGACCCGGCTCTCGGCGGTCAGCGCCAGACTGGCCAGGGCAACCGCCCGGACCTCCCGCTTGGTGATCAGGCCGCGCTGCGGGCGACGCTGGGCAAACGATGCATCGGCCCCGGCGAATGGCCAGGCCAGTGCCGCCGTACGGCGCCGCACCAGCGCCACATGGGGCTGCGCATACCGGTGCGCCGCAGCGCTGCCGAGCGGCGCCGGCGGATGGAGCTGTTCATCCTCCCGCCCGATGCGCGCCACTACGGCCACCTCCAGTTCTTCATCGCTGTAGCCGACCGCCTGCAGCTGCCGGGCCAGCCAGTCGGCGCCATTCTCACCGGTGGTGTAGACCGCCACGCGCTCGTGATCATCCAGGGCACGCAGCACCCCGCTCATCGGGTGCTCGGGCGACGCCGCCTGCGCCGACCAGTCATCGGCCGCGCGGCCGTGCACCGAGGCGATGGCGGTCTGCGCCACCGGCCAACCGAGCCGGGCACAGGCCAGCTGAACCAGCGACGGGGCCGGCAGTACCCGGCAGCGCGCGGCACCGAGGCTCGCGGTGACGCGCTCGCCAATGCCGTGGCAGAGCGGGTCGCCACTGGCAAGAACCACCACGTGCCGCCGCTGCGCCGCCGCGGCCTCGATCCAGGCCGGAACTTGCGCCACGCTGCCGGTCAGATCCCGGCGCTCCGCCCCGGGGGCCAGGGGCGCACAGGTTTCGAGAACGCGCCGCCCGCCGATGAGCAGATCCGCCCCGGCGATCGCCTCGCGGGCAGCAGGCGCCAGCGCTTCGGGGCCGTCATCCAGCACGCCGACGATGGTGCACACGGGGCTCACGTGCCGGCCTCCCCGGCCAGGCCAAGCAGGGCGTGGAGGCAGGCCACCACCGCCGGCGTCCCGCCCTTGCGCCCGGCCGTGGCAATCCACGGCACCCGCTGTTGCGCCATAGCCTCGTCGCTGGACTCGGCGGCGGCGACGAATCCCACCGGCATGGCGATCAGCAGTCGCGGCGCCACCTCGCCACGCTCGATGCGCGCGAGGATCGCCCGCAGGGCGGTCGGGGCGTTGCCCACGGCGACCATGGCGCCGTCGAGCCGCCCCTGCTCGGCGGCCAGGGCGACGGCCTGCTCGGCCCGTGTCGTCCCGGCGCGCTCGGCACGCTCCGCCGCTTGCGGGTCGTTCATCAAGCAGTGGGCCTCGACCCCGAAATAGCGCAGGCGTGCCGCCGAGAGGCCGACCCGGATCATCTCGACATCGACGAACACCGGCGCCCCGGAGCGGATCGCCGCCACCCCGGCTGCCACCGCCTGGGGATGGAAGCGGGTCACACCGTTGAAATCAAAATCCGCCGTGGCGTGGATCATGCGCCGGACTACCGGCCACTGTGCGGTGTCGTAGGCGCTGCGATCTCCGGCCTCGGCATCAACACGGGCGAAGGAGCACTCCTCGATACGCCGCCCGGAGGCGGTCTGCTGCTCGGTCACGGACGGCTCACGGGACATTGCGGCACCCTCAGTGGTGGTGATGATGGTGGTGATGACCGGCCGCGGCCCGGTGCGGACAGCCGTCGCACTCGAGCATGGCCTGCCCGGTCCGCGCCTCCTCCACCCGGTGGGCGATCAGATCGAAGACTTCCGGCTCGAAACCGAGATAATCCGCCAGGGCGAAGACCGTCCGGGGATACTGGATGCGCAGCCGCTCCACCTGTTGCTCGATGCGCTCGATCAGCCGTCCGGTGAACAGGTAGTACGGCAGGATCACCTGTTGCGTCGCGCCCAGCAGGTGGTGGCGCTGCACCACCGCCTCCAGGCGCGGGTGCGTCACGCCAGTGAAGGCGATATCGACCAGGTCATGCTCGCCACCCTCGTAGAGCCACCGCCCCAACCGCGCGAGCTCCCCGTTGGCGGTGCGGTCCGAGGACCCCCGACCGAGCAGGATGACGCCGGTGGTCCGCGGATCGGGGACGTGCAGGGCCTGCATGGCATCGCGCAGACGCCGCTCGACCAGACCCAGCGACGATTCACTGACTCCCAGGTGGCGTGCCAGGCGGAAATCGACGCCGGGGTGCCGCTCTCGAGCCGCATCGACCTGCTCGGGCACCTCGAGTTTCACGTGCCCGGCGGCATTGAGGATCAGCGGCACGGCAATGACGCGCTCGGCACGGGCCGCGGCGCGATCCAGGCCCTCGCTAAGCAGCGGATCGGCGAACTCGATGAAGCAGGTCTCCAGTCGCCAGTCCGGATAGCGCTCGGCCAGCATCCCGGCGAACCGGCGGATCTCCTCATTGCCGTCCTCTTGGCGTGATCCATGCCCGATCAGAAGGATACAATCACTCATTCAGAAACGTCCTCAGCTTTCAGGGCGGCGGAAACGGTGCGCGAAGTCCGGATCGTAGAGCCGCGAGCGCGCCGCCGGCGCCGCCTGCCGCGCCCCCAGCGCCGGTCCAACCAGGATCATCGTCTGGCTGTTGAGCCCGGCGGCGCGGCAGTCTTCGGCGAGATCGCGGATGCAGGTGCGCAGCACCTGCTCCACCCCGGGCCAGGAGGCGCGGTGGACCACCACCACCGGGGCATCCTCTTTCCAGCCACCCCGGCAGAGGGCGTCCGCCAGGCGCTCCAGCAGGGTGATCGAGAGATAGATGCACAGGGTGCTGCCGTGGCGGGCTAGGTCGGCGAGCTGCTCGCCGGCCGGCATGGGGGTACGCCCCTCCACCCGGGTGAAGATCACGGTCTGAGTCCCCTCGGGCAGGGTCAGGCTCTCGCCGGCGGCCGCCGCGGCAGCCATCGCCGAGGTCACCCCCGGGACCAGGTGGACCGGGATGCCAGCCGCATCCAGCGGACGCACGATCTCCACGAAAGCGCCGTAGAGCCCCGGATCGCCGGGCTGCAACCGCACCACGCGGCGTCCGGCCCGGGCGCGCTCGAGCAGCCAGCCCTGGATCTCCTCCAGGGTCATGCCCTTGGAGTCGGCGACCTCACAGTGGGGCGGCGCCCATTCCAGCACCCCGGCGGGTACCAGCGAGCCGGCGTAGAGCACGGCGTCCGCCGCCGCGACACGATCCCGCCCGCGGACCGTGATCAGATCGGCCGCCCCGGGCCCCGCCCCCACGAACCAGACCTCACCCGTCATGCACACCCCCTCTCTGCTGCAATCGGTAGCCGACCACGAAGGGCGCCTGCTGGTGCTCGACAACGCGGACATCCACGTCATAGGCGGCACGGATGGTCGGCGTGTCGATCACCGCCTGCGGCGGTCCGTCGGCCATGACCCGGCCATCGCGCAGCAGCACGATGCGGTCAGCCAGTTGCACGGCGATGTTGATATCGTGGAGCACGACCAGCACGCCCTGCCCCTGTTCCCGGGCGCACGCGGTCAGGATCTCGATGGCATCGCGCTTGTGCTTCATGTCCAGATGGTTGGTTGGCTCGTCGAGCAGCAGGAACGGCGTCTGCCGGACCAGCGCCCGGGCGATGGCCGCTTTTTGCCGCTGCCCGCCGCTGATCTCGGTCAGCGGCGCCTGCGCCAAATCCGCCATACCCAGACGCTCGAGCACAGCCTCGGCGCGGGCGAGGTCCGCCGGATCGTGCCGCCAGCTCGCCCGACGCAGACCGAGCAGTACACTCTCGAGCACGGTCAGCGGGTAGACGGCATCGGCGGTCTGCGCCACGTAGGAGAGCCGGCGGGCGATGCGCGCCTGCCGCTGCCCCTGCACCGGCTCACCGGCGATGGTGAGGGTCCCGTGGCGCGGACGCAGGATGCCGGTGATGCACTTGAGCAGCGTGCTCTTGCCAGAGCCGTTGGGCCCGATCAGGGCGACCACCTCGCCGGCTTCCACGCGGGCGTCGACACCACGAAGCACCTCGGTGCGCCGATAGGCGTAGCGCACGCCGCGCAGTTCGATCCCGGTCGCCGTCACGCCCCCCCTCCCGTCTCGCGGCGGCGCAGGATCAGATAGATGAACAGCGGCGAACCGATGAACGCCGTGACCACACCCACAGGCAACACCACCGATTCGAAGGCGTGCAGCGATACCAGATCCGCCAGCGTCAGCAGCAGGGCGCCAATCAGGGCAGTGGCCGGGATCAGGAAGCGGTGATCCGAGCCGATCAGAAGCCGCGCTAGGTGCGGCGCCACCAGACCGAGGAAGCCGATCCCGCCGGTGAACGCCACGGTGACCGCGACCAACAGGGCGACCAGGAACATCAGGCCGATGCGCAGCGGACCGACCGCGATCCCCAAGCTGGTGGCGGTCTCGTCACCGAGCAGCAACCGGTTCAGATCGCCGCTTTTCCAGAGGAAGACCGGCAGCGTCGCCACCAGCGCCGCACTGATGAATACGAAGCTCTCCCAGTCGGCGCGGCTCAGGCTGCCCACGCTCCAGAACATGACCTCTCGGGTGGCGTCGGCATCAGCGAAGTAGATCAGCAGCGTCGTGGTCGCCCCGAAGAAGTACATCAGGGCGATGCCGGCGAGGATCAGGCTCATCGGCGTCGCCCCCTTCCACTGCCCGATGAGCAGGATGAGCAGGGACACCGCCATGGCGAAGAGGAAGGCGTTGCCGACGATGCCGTAAACACCGAAAGCCGAGAAGCCGAAAATGATCGCCAGCGCCGCCCCCAGCGAGGCTCCCGAGGCGATCCCCAGGGTGAACGGCGAGGCCATGGGATTGCGCAGCAGGCTCTGCAGGATGACGCCGCCGAGCGCCAGTCCCATGCCGGCCACCATCGCGGTGGCCAGGCGCGGCAGGCGGATGTTCCAGACCACGTTCTCGGTCTGCGCGCTGACCCACGACGCCCCGAGCGGCCGAGCCACCAGCGCCTGCACCACCTCGCTCAGCGGGATGCCCATCGGGCCCAGCGCCAAGCCAAAGCCCGCCGTAGCCACCAGGGCTACCGCCAGGCCGAGCAGCACCAGCGTCTTGGCCCGGATCGCGCGCGTGTAGTCGTCAATGAGGCCCCGCGGTGGCGCCGGCCGGACGGGGGTGCCGACGGTCAACTCAGCCATCCTCGAGGCTGCTGAGCTCCATGAGCCGGTCGTAGAGACCGGGGTCACCGTAGAAGACCTCCAGAATCTCCTCGCCGCGGTCGCGGAGATCGACGCCTGCCATGGCCTCCGGGTAGAGGCCCCGAGCCATGTGCACCAGATCGATCAACCCCGTCGCCAGGTCCCAGCCCATGTAGGTGCCCTTGAAGCGGTGGATACGCTCCGCCTCGATGGCTGCTACACCGGACAAGCGCTCATCGTCGAGCACCTCGGCGCGTTCCACGCGACTCGCTCGGGACGGTGTGTGGAGGAGGATATGCTGGGGATCCCAGCTCAGCAGCTCCTCGGCACTGACCTCGCCATCGTCGCCGGCCCGGCCGGCAGTGACCATCTCGGCACCGAGCAGCTCGACGGGGAAGTAGAAGGAGACGTGGTTGTAGAGATTGCGCCGGTGGGCCAGATAGACTCGAGGCGGCTGCTCGCCAGCGACCCGCTGCTGCACGGCGGAGACCGTTGCGTGGTAGAAATCGAGCAGCTCTTCGGCCCGCTCCTCGCGACCGGACACTTCGCCGAGGAGCCGGTAGGCCTGTTCGATCTGCTCCTCGACGGCCTCCTGCGACGCCCGTTCCCGGCCCAGGGTGTTCAGCGCCACCACCGGCACGCCCAGCTGTTGCTCGTAGCGTTCTGCCTGTTCGGCCATCGCCTGATCGTCATCACCGCGGCTGAAGGCCCAGTAGATAAACAGATCCGGCTCCGTGGCGAGCACCCGCTCGGCACTGAACTCCGAACCGGGCTGGCCGCCGCCGACCATGGCCACCTCGTCAAGGCGCCCGAAGGCCTCGACCTCAATGGGCTTCGCCTCGGAGAAACGCGAGCCGTACATATCGCTCGGGATGCCCACCAGGCGCTCCTCAACCCCCAGGTGGAGCGCCATTCGGAAGGCGTCGACATTGACCGTGGCGATCCGCTCGGCCGATTCCGGGACCTCCACGCTGCGGCCGAGCATATCCTCAACCTCACGGGTTTCCCGGGCACCCCCTCCATCCGGATCATCGTCGAGGGCATCCCCGCACCCGCCGAGGATAAGGCCGACCCCGGCCACGAGGGCGATGCATGGATTGCGGTGCATGGCTCCTCCAGTCACTGGATCCAGTACGCCATGCGGGGAGCGGGTCGGAAACGGGCACGCCGTGGCGCTGGGACAGGGCGCGGCTGAAGCTACCGTCACCGCCACGCACGGTTCCCCGCCGTGTGGCTGCGACCCCCAGACCGGTCTCCGGGCTCGCGAGCGGGGTCGAACCCCGGGCGCCGCGCCTTCCCGCACCGGGTGCCAGGGACACCGTGGATGCAGTGGCGATGCAGCGCCCACTCTCGCCTACCGTTGCGGGGACAGCGTCGGCCTTGCCTGCGCCCGCCCGGGCCGCAGTGCGCACCGACTTCCCGACCGTCCCCGGCGCTGTCGGGCGGACCACGCGGCGGGGAACGGCCCCGGCAGCGATGGTAACTGCCAGGTCACCTGGGGAGGCTGGACTCTACGGCCGGCTCGGGGCAACTGTCAACGCGGCCCGATCGGGCGCCCAGCCGGGCCGATGGCCACAACCTCGAACTTTATGGCACAATTGCGCCGTATCAAAGAAGGGTATGGACGCCCGCGACCCCTCCCGACCCCCCGACGGAGATGTCATGGGCACAGACGCGAATTCACCCTGCCCCCAGGCGGGTGACATAGTCACCGACGCGCTGGATACCCTGCCGCTGAGCGACCAGGAACCGCACCTGCGCCTTAGCGAGCGCTTTGAACGCCTGCGCTGCCATATCAACCAAGCGCTGCCCGGCGGCGCGATCCACCGCATCGCCGTCGCCATCTACGAACCGGACGCCAACCGTCTCAAGACCTACGGCGCCAGCGGCGATGCCCCCAGCCCCCTGGATCACTACGAGACCCGGCTAGGCGAGGCCCCCACCCTGCGCGCCCTGGCCGAGGCGCCGCAGGTGCGCATCATCGACGACTACCGGGAACACCCCAGCCCGAAACCGCACACCGTCAGCATCCGCGAGAGCGGGTTGCGCGCCGGGATGATCCTGCCGCTGCAGCACGACGAGAATTTCTTCGGCTTCCTGTTCCTCAACTCCCGGCGGCCGGGCTACTTCTCGGAGGCCGTCGTCGAGCGGCTGGCGCCTTACATCGACCTGGCCCGCTTGCTCGCCATCACCTCCATCCGCACCACGCAGACCCTGCGCGGCGCGGCGCGCACGGCCATGGCCTTCGGCCGTGCGCGGGACGACGAGACCGGTGGCCACCTCGCCCGGATGGCGGAGTACAGCCGACTGATCGCTCTCGAGCTGGCCGCAGCTCACGGTCTCGGCGACGAATACATCGAGATGGTCTATCAGTTCGCCCCGGTGCATGACGTGGGCAAGATTGCCGTCCCCGACGGCATCCTGCTCAAGCCCGGCCGGCTCACCGACGAGGAGTTCGCGCAGATGCGCGAGCACGTCAGCCGCGGCGTGGCCATGGTGCTGGCGATGACCGAGGAGCTGGGGCTGAGCGAGGACCGGCGGGCGGCCATCATGCGCAACATCGTCGCCTACCACCACGAGCGCCTTGACGGCAGCGGGTATCCGACCGGTGCACGCGGCGAGCAGATCCCGCTGGAGGGGCGCATTGTGGCCGTCGCCGACGTCTTCGACGCCCTGACCAGCGAGCGCCCCTACAAACGGCCTTGGGGTTTCGCCGAGGCTGCCGAGACCCTGCGAGCCGAGGCAAAGGCGGGCAAGCTGTGCGGGGAGTGCGTGGAGGCTTTCCTGCGCCGGGGCGCCGAGATCGAGGCGATCAGACAGCGCCACGGCCACCGCTGAGCTAGCCGCACACGTCCAAACGAGCGCGACAGGCCCGCGGAATCCGGTAGAGATAGACCGGGGCGTCCAGGCGCACGGGCGGCCGGTGCACGGCGCACGGTTGCCAGCCCGGGATGCGGAACGTGTTGCTCACCACCAGCGCCCCGGCGGGCAACTCCCGGCGCCATCGCGGCTCGAGCTCGCGAATCGCCTCAAGGTGCAGATAGCAAACCACCGCACGGGCATCACGGAAGGACACCTGGCGCAGGTCGCGGCGCCGGAATTCGACATTGGGCACCGGCCGGATCCACTGCAGCAGGCAGGCGAACAACCACGGCAGCGGCGAGAGCTCGTACCCGATCACCCGGGCCCGCGGGCACCGTCGCCCCACCGCCCGGGCCAGCCCGCCCCATCCAGAGCCAGCCTCGATCACCGTTCCCTCGAGCTCGTCCGGTAGCGCAGCAATCACCAACTCCTGCCCCAGACGTGTGGAGGGCAGCGGCGAGATGCCCGTGACCACCGTGTAGCCGACGATCAGCAGCATGCCCCCCAGCATGACGACAAGAATCAACGCCTCCAAAAACACCGTTCCTCCATGGGGTCTCGCACAGCCCCGCCCAGGGCCGGTTCGTTCCGCGGGCGTATACCCACGCATAGGCTGGTAGAATGGTCGGAGCCGGACAACGAGCCTGAGACCATGAACCAGCGGGCCATCCCCACCAAGCGGGCCACCGTTCAAGCCGACGACCTGGCGCTCGGAAAGCCCGTGCCCTACGACATCGAGGACGCCTACGGGCACCTACTGCTGCGGCGCGGCTCGATTCTGCGCTCCCGCGAGCAGCTGGAGCGGCTCCTGCAGATCGGCCGGACGCCCTACCACGTGGCCGCCCGGCGTCAAGAGACCGGCGGGGTCTCGCGGCGGCGCGAGCTCGCCTTGGCCGCTTTCCGCAACCCCTTCGACCTGATCTATCAAATCTCCCGCGCGCTGCAGGAGACCTTCAAGTGGCTGGGCGAGGACAACGACCGGTTCCTGCGTCGCCTCGACCACCTCGCCAGCCGCATCGGCGACCTGGTCGAGCGCGACGCCGACGCGGCCATCGGGGCTGCCCACCTCGACGAGGCGTTCGCCTACTCGATCCGCCACCCGATCCGCCAGGCGATCCTTTGCGATGTCGTTGGCAGCCAGTTGGACATCCCGGACAGCGAGCGGCGTTCCATCGTCCTCGCCGCCCTCTCGGCGAACATCGGTATGCTCGAGACGCAGGATGGCCTTGATCGCCAGAGTGCACCACTCGACGACGCCCAGCGCAGGGACCTGGAAGAGCACCCGTTGCGCTCGGTGGAACGCCTGTCGGCAGCCGGGGTCGAGGACCCGATCTGGCTCCGGGTCGTCGCCGAGCACCACGAACGGCTCGACGGCAGCGGCTACCCGGCGGGCCTGCACGGTACTCAAATCTGCCGCGGGGCGCGGCTCCTGACCATCGCCGACACCTATCTGGCGATGATCAGTAACCGTGTCTACCGGCCTGCCACGGCGGTCCGCGAGACCCTGCTCGAGCTGATGAATCAGAGTGGCCGGATCTACGACCGCGACATCCTCTCCGGGTTGATCCAGACCATCGGGATCTATCCGGCAGGCAGTTTCGTCGCCCTGGACAGCGGCGAGCGCGGCGTCGTCATCCAGCGCGGCAACCGCGGCGCCAACCCGGTCGTGGCCGTCCTGATCAAGGCCAACGGCCAGCCCACGGCACGACCGCTCTATCGCGACACCAGCCAGCCGGACATGCCCAACGTCGACTCACTGGAGCCCACCCATCAGCTGGCACAGCGCTTCCAGCTCGCCTCGCTGTGGGGCTACGATTCCTGAGCTGCGCGCCCCGGATGGAGACGCAATGGCCGCCGTGCAACGCCTGCTCAGCTCGACCTGGCTGCTTCACCTGCTGTTCCTGGCCGCCCTGGCGGCCTGGATCGTCCTGCTTGACGCCCCCTTCCCGCGCCCGGCGATCGCGTTGCTGGAGGCCCACTCGTTCGAGTTCCTCGCCATCGCCGGCGGCATGGTGGCGGTGCTGGCCCTGCTCTACCGGCGCGCCAACCTGGCCTTGCAGGCCGCCGCCATCAGCCTGGCCATCAGCGGGATCGGCGTTGCGCCGTCACCGGCCCACGGGGTCACGGCGGCCGCCATCCTGCTGCCGATCAACCTCCTGATCCTGACCCTGCTCGATGACCGGGGCCTGCTCAGCCGAGCCGGGCTGTGGCGCTGCGCCGCCCTGGCGCTGCAAGCCCTGCTCGTCCTCGGCCTGTTCCGCTACCAGCCCGACTGGCTGGAAGCACTGGCCGCCACCACCTTCCTGCCGCTTGGCTTGGCCGACTGGAGCAGCCTGCCCGAACAGGGCCTGCTGCTCGCCGCGCTGGCCGCCGCGAGCCTGCTCCTGTGGGCCCTGCTCGACCCCACCCCGCCCCACGTGGGCGCTTTCAGCGCGCTGCTGACCACCACCCTCGGCCTGGAACTGGCCCTTGCAAGGGGCGGCGAGCTGGTGCTGCCCACCCTGCTGGGCGCGGTTGCCCTCTTCCTCCTGCTTGTCGCCGTTTTACAGGAAGCCCACCGCATGGCGTTCCGCGACGGGCTCACCGGCCTACCGAACCGGCGCGCCATGGACAGCCTGACGCAGGGACTGAGCGGAAGCTACGCCATCGCCATGACCGACGTCGACCACTTCAAGTCCTTCAACGACACCCACGGGCACGAAGTCGGCGACCAGGTGCTGCGCCGGGTGGCGGCAAGCATCGGCCGGGTCGGCGCGGGCGGGCACCCCTTCCGCTACGGTGGCGAGGAGTTCGCGGTCGTCTTCCCGGGGCGCACCGCGGAGCAGGTCGTCGAGGCGCTGGAAACGGTGCGCGAGACGATCGCCAGCACCCCGTTCCGCCTCCGGGGTAGCGACCGGCCGGCCGATGACCGGCACGGCAGCCGCAAACGGGGCATCAAGCGCGGGCGGCAGCAGACGCAAATCACCATCAGCATCGGCGTCGCCGACAGCAGTACCGCGACAGACGCCGACGCCGTCGTACAGGCCGCCGATCAAGCCCTTTACCGGGCCAAGAAGGGCGGACGCAACCGGCTGGCCCAGTAGCACAATCCTCCGCAACCCCACGCCGGGATTGGAGAGGACCGATAAGGAGCTTTCGGGCATGACGAATGAGCACACCACCGACGGAACCATTTGGGTGGTCAAGACCGGACGCACCCTCCCTGCACTGCGCCGGCAGGGTGACTTCGAGGACTGGATCGGCGCCGGCCTGGGGCGTGCTCCCTGGCGCACCGTGGACGCCACCGCCGGACCCGCATCCCTGCCGAAACCGGCTCACCCGGCCGGTATCGTGGTCACTGGTTCACCGGCGATGGTCTCGCATCGTGAACCGTGGAGCGAAGCCGCCGCCGACTGGCTCGCGCAAGCCGCCGGCAAAGATATCCCGATCCTCGGTATCTGCTACGGCCACCAGTTGCTGGCCCACGGCCTCGGCGGCCGCGCCGGTCCCAACCCACGCGGCCGCGAGATCGGCACCGTCGGCGTCGAGCGCTTGGCACCGTGCGCCGACGACCCCCTGTTCGCCCCCGTGCCGGAGCGCTTCGCAGCCCACGTCACCCACGAGGAGTCGGTGCTGGAACTGCCCGAGGGCGCCGTCGTTCTCGCCGCCAACGAGCACGACGCCCACCAGGCGTTCCGTTGGGGGCGTCACGCCTGGGGCGTCCAGTTCCACCCGGAGTTCGACACCGCCATCACCCGCGGCTACATCTTCCATCGCCGCCCGGATCTGCGCCGGGAGGGCTTCGACCCGCGCGCGCTCTATCGCCAGGTCGCGGCCACGCCGGAGGCGACGGCGCTGCTCGATCGCTTCGCCGCCTACGTTACCAGCCGGGCGCGCTAGACAACGCGCCCGGCTGGCCGCTGGCTACTCGGAGGAATCACCGACGACGATGTTGGGGAAGGCGCTGCCGGAACTGCGCTCGCGCAACGACAACTGGGCCGCGACGCTGCGCGCCATGTGCCGGTAATCGGTAGCGATCCGCCCGTCGGGGTCGGCGGCCACGGTGGGGTGGCCGCTGTCCGACTGCTCGCGGATGGTGATATCCAGCGGCAGCGATCCGAGCAGGTGCACCCCGTACTGGCTGGCCATGGCGGCGCCGCCACCGCTGCCGAAGATGTGCTCCTCATGGCCACAGTTCGAGCAGATGTGCGTGCTCATGTTCTCGACGATACCGAGCACGGCTACATCCACCTTCTCGAACATGCGCAACCCCTTGCGTGCGTCGAGCAGCGCGATGTCCTGGGGCGTGGTGACGATCACGCCGCCACTGACCGGCACCTTCTGGGCCAGAGTAAGCTGAATATCCCCGGTCCCCGGCGGCATGTCCACGATGAGGTAGTCAAGCCCCTCCCAGGCCGTCTCGGTGAGCAGCTGCTCCAGGGCCTGGGTCACCATGGGCCCTCGCCAGATCATCGGGGTCTCTTCATCGACTAGGAAGCCAGCCGACATCACCTGGATGCCGTGGCCGAGCATCGGCTGCATGTGCTTGCCGTCCCGGGACTCCGGCTGGCCACGCACACCGAGCATGCGCGGCTGGCTCGGCCCGTAGATGTCGGCGTCGAGCACCCCGACCCGGGCGCCATCGGCCTGCAGCGCGAGGGCCAGATTGGCCGTGACCGTCGACTTGCCCACACCGCCCTTTCCGGAGGCGACGGCGATGATGTTCTTGATCTCGTCCTGCGCCTTGACGCCCGGCTGAACCGCATGGGCGTGGATGCGCGTCTGCACCGAGATCTGCACCTGCTGCGCGCCGGTCCCCTGCTCGATGGCGGCACGCAGCTCCTCGCCCAGCGTCTGGCGATAGCCCCCGGCCGGGTAGCCGAGCTGCACCACCACCCGAACGCTCTCGTCGTCGATCGCGATCTCGTCAACGCAGCCGGCCGAGACCGGATCGGTGCCCAGATAGTGATCCCGGACCTGGCGCAGAGCCTGCTCCACGGCCTCACGGGTGAGATTCGTCATACCTTTCCCCCGGCAGTCGTTTTCCCATCCGCGCCGGTCAGGGGGGTCAGCGGCACCCCCTGCTGATACGCGCGGGTTCCGTCCTCATAATGCTCGTCTTTCCAGAATGGCGCCCGCACCTTGAGCGTGTCGATGGCGTAGCGGGCCGCCTCAAAGGCCTCACCCCGGTGGGCAGCTCGAACCACGACGACGACGCTCTCCTCACCGATGGCCAACTCGCCGACGCGATGGACGATGCGACAAGCCCGGACACCAAAGCGCTCGATCACCTCGGCCTCCAGCTCGGCCAGCACGCGCTCGGCCATGGGGCGGTACACCGAGTAGGCAATCGCCGCCACGCGCCGCCCCTCGTGGTGATCGCGGACCGTCCCGCCGAAAACCACCAGGGCGCCGGCCGCGGGGTCGGCGGTATCGGCGAGCAGCGGCTCGAGTGCGATGGGCTCTTCGGTCACCCGGTGCATGGCTCCTCCCCGATCGTCTGCGACATTATGACACGCCCACCCCGCCGTTGACCTGCGACCCGGCGGTCGCGCCGAGTTGCAGCGCACAGAAACGCCGGTAGAGCGGGCTGTGCGCCTGCAACTCACGGTGGGTCCCCTGAGCCTCGACCCGACCCTGATCCAGGACCACGATGCGATCGGCCGCCACCACGGTGGCCAGTCGATGGGCGATCACCAGTGTGGTCCGCCCGGCCATGAGACGCTCCAGGGCCTGCTGCACGGCCCGTTCGCTCTCGGCGTCCAGGGCACTGGTGGCCTCATCGAGGAGCAGCACCGCCGGGTCACGCAGGATGGCGCGGGCAATCGCCACCCGCTGGCGCTGGCCTCCGGAGAGCTGCACCCCTCCGGGGCCGAGCTCCGTATCCAGCCCCTGCGGGAGCTGCTCAAGGAACGCCAGGGCGTTGGCATCCCTTGCCGCCGCACGCAGCTCGTCATCACTGGCCTCCGGGCGGCCGTAGCGGATGTTCTCGGCGGCGGTGCCGGTAAAAAGCACCGGCTCCTGGGCCACCAGTCCCGTGCAACGGCGCAGCTGCGCCGGATCGAGATCGCGCAGATCGACCCCGTCGAGCAGTACGCGCCCGGCATCCGGGTCGTAGAAGCGCAGCAGCAACTGCAAGAGTGTGCTCTTGCCCGCACCCGATGGTCCCACCAGGGCCAGTCGCTCGCCGGGCCGGGCGCAGAGACTCACCTCGCGCAGGGCGGGCTGCTCGGAGCGAGCCGGATAGGCAAAGGTCACTGCGTCGAAGCGCACCTCCCCGCGCACCGGGTGCGGCAGCGCTCGCGGGCGGTCCGGAGCCCGGATCCGCGGCTCCGCATCGATCAGCTCGAAGATGCGGTCGGTGGCCCCCATGGCACGCAGGATCTCTCCGGCCACCTCGGCCATGGCGGCCACCGACCCGGCGGCCAGCACCGCATAGAAGACAAACGCCGACAGCTCCCCCGGCGTCATGCGCCCGGCGAGCACATCGTGACCGCCCTGCCAGAGCACAGCACCGACCGCGCCGAAGACGAAGAGCAGGGCTACGCCGGTCAGCCACGCCCGCTGCCAGGTCCGACGGATGGCGGTCGCGAAGGCCTCTTCCACCCGCTCGGCATAGCGCTTGCGGTCCTCGGCCTCATGGCCGAAGGCCTGGACCGTGCCGATGGCGTGCAGCGATTCACCGGCGAAACGGCCCACGTCAGCCACCCGGTCCTGGCTGTCCCGAGAGAGGCTGCGCACCCGCCGCCCGAACCAGAGGATGGGGATCAGGATCAGCGGAATGCCCACCACCACCAGGGTGGCCAGGCGCGGGCTGGTGACGAACAGCAGCAACAGGGCGCCGACGAAGGTCAGGGCGTTGCGCAGGGCGATCGACAGCGCCGAGCCGAAGAGATTCTGCAGGACCGTGGTGTCGGCGGTCAGCCGGGACTGGACCTCGCCCGCCCCGGTGCGCTCGAAAAAGGCCGGCTCCAGGCGGAGCAGGCGGCGGAAGAGCTGCTCGCGCAGATCCGCGGCCAGCCGTTCGCCGATCCAGGTGATCAGGTAGTAGCGGGTTGCCGAGGCCAGCGCCAGGATGAGGATCATCGCCAGGGTCGCCAGCAGCGCACGATCGAGCATCGCCGCATCGCCATCGGCGAACCCGTGATCGATGACCAGCCGAAGCCCCTGGCCGATGGCCAGCACGCCTCCGGCGGCGACGAGCAGCGCTGCGGCCGCAGCGGCCAGGCGCCAGCGGTACGGCTCGAGCATGCGCACCAGGCGCAGCAGTGTCGATCGACGTCTCAGGGTCTGACTCCGTTTGCCTTGGCGGTGGATGGACCAGTAAGGTTACAGCTTGCGTGGCGCGGACATGAATCGCGACCCCCCCCCCCGCTTGGAACGGCGCCCCGGGGGGCGGCGCGGAACCAAATGATAAAGTCCGTGTCCCACCGTGACACCCAAGAGAAAACCGACAGGAGGGTGAGCATGAGCAACCCGATCGACGGTGACCGCCGCAAGTTCCTCAAGAACGGCGCCATGGCCGTGGCCGCCATTCCGCTGGCCACGCTGGTGACCAAGGGCACCGCCGTTGCCGGCCTGCCCGATGACGTGGAAGACCTGCCCAAGGCGGAGGATGACCACGATCACGACTACGTGAACGACGCCGCCGACACCGACCACGCCCGCTTCCAGGAAGGGCAGCTGTGCGAGAACTGCCAGTTCTGGGTCGACTACGTGGACGGCGACTGGGGCTACTGCGAGCATCCGAGCTTCACCGACGTGCTGGTGCACGGCGAGGGCTGGTGCTCGGTCTACGCACCGGCGTAAGCTGCTCGCACTTCGGCGAGCGGCTCCGCCTGCCAGGCGGAGCGACGAGGGGGCGCCGGCTGGCGCTCCCTTTTTTATACCCTGAGCGCGATCGCCACAGGGCATCGGAGGCAACCCGGGACCGACGATGGACGCCCTACGCAGCGATACACCGAACAACCAGTACACTCGCGGCGAGACCGACGCTGCGGCCAGCCGCCTGCGCGTCGAGCACCTGGCCTGCCGCCGCGGCGAGGAGTTCCTCTTCGAGGAGGTCTCCTTCGCCCTCGGCCCCGGCGAGCTACTTTTCGTACGCGGGCGCAACGGCAGCGGCAAGACGACGTTGCTGCGCACCCTCTGCGGCCTGACCGAACCGGCCCGTGGGCGCATCCACTGGCTCGATCAGGAGGTCCGCCGGCTCGATGACCGGGCCCGCCGGCAAATGCTTTACGTTGGCCACCGCGACGCCGTCAAGGACGAGCTGACCCCACTGGAGAACCTGCAGGTCCACCAGGGGCTGCGCGGTGAGTCGAGCTCTCTGGACGAACGCCTCGACGCCCTCGAGCAGGCCGGCCTCGCCGGACGCGAGGACATCCCAGTCCGGTACCTTTCCCAGGGCCAGCGCCGACGCACGGCCTTGGCCCGCCTGCTGCTCTCGCCGGCGCGACTGTGGATCCTCGACGAGCCGCTGACCGCCCTGGACCGGCGCGCCGTTGCGTGGCTCTTCGAGCGCATCGCCGGCCACCTGCAGCACGGGGGGTTGGTCATCACTACCAGCCATCAATCCATCGACGGCCTGCCCGAGCCGCGCATCCTCGATCTGGACTAGAACGACACCATGGTGAGGTCTCTCTGGACACTCCTGCGGCGCGACGTTTCGCTCATCGTCCTGCGCCGTCAGGACGTACTGACCGTCGTTGCCTTCTTCGTGATCGTCATCACCCTCTTTCCCCTGTCCATCGGCCCCGAGCCGGACAAGCTGCGCACGCTAGCGCCCGGCGGGGTGTGGGTGGCGGCAGCGCTGGCCAGCCTCATCTCGCTGGACCGGCTGTTCGCCGATGACTGGCGCGACGGCACCCTGGAGCAACTGGCCCTGTCGCCACAGCCCCTTGCCCTGGTGGCGCTGGCCAAGGTCGTGGCTCACTGGCTGGCCCTGGGGCTGCCGCTGGTGATTCTCTCCCCGGCCCTGGGTTACTCGCTGGGTCTGGAGGGGGCGGAACTGCTGGTACTCGCGCTATCATTGCTGCTCGGGACCCCGGTGTTGAGCCTGCTTGGCGCGGTGGGGGCCGCCATGACCCTGGGCGTGCGGGCCGGCGGGGCGCTGATGGCACTGCTTATCCTGCCCCTATATGTGCCGGTCCTAGTGCTGGGCGCGGGGGCGGTTTCAGAGGCGATGTTCGACGCCTCTTATCAGGCGCACCTGTCGCTGCTCGGTGCCATGCTGGCCCTGGCGCTGCCGTTGGTGCCCCTGGCGATCGCCGGGGCGCTGCGCATTGCCCTGGACTGAGACGAGAGCATCCGCGTAACGGGAACTTGACACCCGTTTCCGGGATCGAAGGCGTAGTGACGTAGACGCGTTACGGAGAACGACGGGATAACTGCATGACCGCTCGACCCATTCCCTGGCTCAAGTACACGGCACCAGCCAACTTCCACGTGCTGGCCCAGCGCCTGGTGCCCTGGCTCTGGGCGGCCGCTGCCCTGTTCGCCGTGGCAGGCCTTTACGTGGGGTTTTTTGTCGCACCCCCGGATTACCAGCAGGGCAACAGCTACCGGATCATGTTTATCCACGTCCCGGCGGCGTGGATGGGGATGTTCCTCTATCTACTGATGGCCTTATACGGGGCGATCTACCTGATCTGGCGGATCAAGATGGCCGACATCATGGCCCGGGCTATCGCCCCGACCGGAGCGCTGATGACCTTCCTGGGCCTGTGGACCGGCGCCCTGTGGGGCGCGCCCACCTGGGGCACCTACTGGGTCTGGGACGCGCGGCTGACCTCGACGCTGATCCTGCTCTTCCTCTTTCTCGGCTACATCGCGCTGCACGCCGCCTCGGACGACCGCGAGAAAGGCGGTCGGGCCGCCTCCTTGCTGGCTATTGTCGGCGCGGTCAACGTGCCGATAATCTACTTTTCCGTAGAGTGGTGGTACAACCTGCACCAAGGCGCCTCGGTCATCCGGACGGACGGGCCGAGCATGGCCGATTCGATGCTCGCTGCGCTGCTGCTGATGACCGCGGCTTTCTGGATCTACTCGGCGGCCATCGTGCTGCGACGCGCCCAGGCCGAGGCCATGAGCCGGGAGTCGCGCAAGGAGTGGGCCCGGGCGGCAGCCGCCGGCACCCTCACCCGCGACCAGCGCGAGCGGGCTGCTGACGAGACCGCGCGTGAACAGCGCATCGCGGAGTCCGGAGGAGAAGCCTGATGTGGGACGGAATCGGTGATTTTCTGGCCATGGGCGGACACGCGCCCTACGTCTGGGGGTCGTTCGGCATGGTGGCCGCGGTACTGCTCGTCGAGTGGCTGCTGGTCAGCCGCCGCCGCCGTCACCTGCAGACCATGCTTCAGCGGCAGTCGCGGCGCACGACCGCCGCACAATCGCAGGGGGAGTGAACGATGAAGAAGCGACACCAGAGGCTGTTCCTGGTACTCGGTGTGGTCGCCGGGGTGAGCGTTGCCACGGCGCTGGTGCTCAATGCCTTCCGTGACAACATGACCTTCTTCATCACGCCGTCCGAGGTGATGGCCAAGTCCGACATGCCGGAACGGCACTTTCGCATCGGCGGACTGGTCGAGGACGGCTCCGTGGAGCGTGACAGCGCCTCCACCCGGGTCCGCTTCCACGTGACCGACACCGAGGCGAGCGTACCCGTCGAGTTCGAGGGCATCCTCCCCGACCTCTTCCGCGAAGGTCAGGGCGTGGTCGTCGAGGGCCGGATCACCTCCGACGGGGTGTTCAAGGCCGATAACGTCATGGCCCGCCATGATGAGGATTACATGCCGGCCGAGGCGCAGGAGGCCCTGGACCGGGTCGAACACTCCGTCGATGAAGTCGGGGATTACTGACGATGCTTGGTGAACTCGGCAACTTTGCCCTGATCCTGGCCTTCTGCCTGGCCGTCATCCAGTCCATCCTCCCGCTGATCGGTACCGCCACCGGGGATGCCCGACTGATGGACTCCGGCCGCTCGCTGGCCATCGGTCAATTCGTCTTCCTGCTGGCCGCCTACCTGATCCTGACGACGGCCTTCGTCACCAACGACTTCTCGATCCGCTACGTGGCCGAGAACTCGGCCACAGCGCTGCCGCTGGTCTACAAGATCACCGGCGTCTGGGGCGGTCACGAGGGCTCGATGCTCTTCTGGGTGCTGACGCTGGGCGCCTGGACCGTGGCCGTGGCGGTGTTCAGCCGCGCCCTGCCGCGGGAGATGCTGGCCCGCGTGCTGGCGGTGCTGGGCATGGTGGCGGTGGCGTTCATCGCCTTCACCGCCCTGACCTCCAACCCGTTCGAGCGCATCTTCCCGGCGCCGACCGAGGGCACGGACCTGAATCCGCTGCTCCAGGACCCGGGGATGATCATCCACCCGCCGCTGCTGTTCATCGGCTACACCGGTCTGGCCGTGGCCTTCGCCTTCGCCATCGCGGCGCTGATCGGCGGCCGCCTCGATGCTGCCTGGGCACGCTGGTCCCGCCCCTGGACTACGGCAGCGTGGGGCTTTCTGACCCTGGGCATCGGCCTCGGCTCCTGGTGGGCGTACTACGAGCTCGGCTGGGGCGGTTGGTGGTTCTGGGACCCGGTGGAGAACGCCTCTCTGCTGCCCTGGCTCACGGCCACCGCACTGATCCACTCACTGGCGGTGACCGAGAAACGCGGCGGCTTCAAGGTCTGGACCGTGATGCTGGCCATCGTCAGCTTCGCGCTGACCGTCCTCGGCGGCTTCATCGTCCGCTCGGGCGTGATCACCTCGGTCCACGCCTTCGCCACCGACCCCGACCGCGGCGTCTTCCTGCTCGCTATCCTGGCGGTCACCCTGCTGGGGTCCCTGGCCCTCTACGCTTGGCGTGCCCCCAAGGTGGGACTGGGCGGCGTATTCGGCTGGTACTCGCGGGAATCGCTGCTACTAGCGAACAACGTGCTGTTGGTGGTCGCCTGCGCGGCCATCGCCATCGGCACTCTCTACCCGCTGGCCCTGGACGCCTTTGACCTGGGCAAGATCTCGGTGGGCCCGCCCTACTTCGATGCGGTGTTCATGCCGCTGATGCTACCGCTGCTGTTTTTGATCGGCATCGGGCCGGTGGTCTCCTGGAAACAGTCGGACCCCATGGAGACGGTCCGCCAGCTGCGCTGGGTGCTGCTGGTCAGTGCCCTGATCGGCGGCGTCTGGCCGCTGACCATGGGCGCCTGGAACCCGCTCACCGCCCTCGGCCTCGGCCTGGCGGCGTGGATCCTGCTGACCGCTGCGGTGGACCTGTTCCGGCGCTTCAGCCGGCGGCGTCAACAGGGGGCTGGCAAGGCGCTGCAGGCGGCCTTGCGCCCGAGCTTCTTCGGCATGCACCTGGCCCACGGCGGCCTGGCCCTGGTGGTCATGGCCATCGCCATGGTCAACACCTATGAGGTCGAGCGGGACGTACGCCTGGCCCCGGGTGAGACGGCCACCGCCGGGGCATACCAGTTCCGCATGCTCGACAGCGAGGTGGTCCGCGGGCCGAACTTCGATGCCCAGCAGGCCACCGTCGAGGTCCTCAATCAGGACGGCGAGGTCATCGACGTCCTCCACCCGCAGCTGCGTTACTACGACTCGCAGCCGCAGATGCCCATGCACCAGGCCTCGCTGAACCGCGGCATGACCCGCGATGTCTACGTATCGCTGGGTGATGATTTGGGCGAGGGGGCGTGGACCATGCGGCTCTACTACAAGCCGTACATGTTCTGGATGTGGACCGGATGCCTGCTGATGGCCTTCGGCGGCTTCCTGGCGGCCGCGGATCGCCGCTACCGCATGGCCAGCGACCGGCGCACGGTCTCCGAGGCCCACGTCGACAGCAACGACAACCGCGTGGTGGGACCGGCCTCGGCGCAGGAGCCGTCATCATGAACAAGCGACTGCTGCTGCCGCTGCTGCTGACCCTGCCGGTCCTCGGCCTGCTCTACGTGGGCCTGAGCCTGGACTCGCGCAGCCTGCCCTCGCCGCTGGTCGGCCAACCGGCACCAGCCTTCGAGCTGGAGTCGCTGCGCGACTCCGGGGTCACCCTGACCCGGGAGGACTTCGTGGGCGAGATCGCCCTGGTCAACGTCTGGGCGTCCTGGTGCGAGAGCTGCCGCCATGAGCACCCCTACTGGCGCCAGCTGGCTGAGCGGGGCATCGCCATCCACGCCTTCAACTACCGTGACAGCCGGGAGAGTGCCCAGCGCTACCTGGATCTCTTCGGCGACCCGTTCCGCGAGATCGCCTACGATCCGCGGGCGGAGGCGGGCATGGAATGGGGCGTGTACGCCACCCCCGAGACCTATCTGCTGGACGCCGAAGGCGTCATCCGGCACAAGCACATCGGGCCGGTGAACGCCGAGGTACTGCGCAACGACATCCTGCCCTTGATCGAGGAACTGGAGGCGGAGCGGTCATGAGCGTAACTCTGGTTGCAGCGTCGCAGGCGCGCCGCGGCGACACCACCGGGCAGCGTCTTCGAGGGCTGCTCGTGGCGCTTTTCCTGCTCGCCGGGGCGGCGGTGGCCGCGCCGGCCGGCGCGGTCTCCATTGGCGAGCCGCTGGATTTCGAGACCGAAGAGCAGGAAGAGCAGTACTACACCCTGGTCCGGCAGCTGCGCTGCACCGTCTGCCAGACCGAGACCATCTACGAGTCGCCGGCAGAGCTGGCCGGGGACATGCGCCGCCGCGTCTACGAGATGACCGTCGATGGCTACGACAAGGATGAGATCGTCGATTTCATGACGGCGCGCTACGGCGACTACGTCCGCTACAACCCGCCGCTGCAGATGAACACAGCCCTGCTCTGGGTCAGCCCCTTTTTGCTGCTGGTCATCGGCGGCGTGGCGTGGCTGCAGGTCATCCGCCACCGTCAGCAGAAGGCGGCGCAGACTGATCTGACCGAATCCGAGCGGCGGGCGCTGGAACGTTTCCGGCGCGGCGACTAACCCAAGGGGGAATCGATGAGTGGAGCCTTCGTAGGGGCCGTTGTGGTCCTCTGCACCCTCGCCTTGATCTTCGTGCTCTTCCCGCTGCTGCGGGATGCGGCGCGGACGCGGACCCAGTCGCGTCGGCAGGTCAATGCGACGATCCACCGGGACCGTATCCGTGAGCTGGACCAGGATCTGGAGAACGGCACCCTGAGCCGGGCGCAGTACGACGCGGCGGTCGCCGACCTGGACCGGGACCTGGTCCAGAGCGGGGCCATCGACAGCGAGGAGGAGCAAGCCGGCTATCTGCCGCGGGCCCGCCGCGGGGTGGTCATCGCGGCGGCCACCGTTAGTGCCGTGGCCGTGCCGGTGCTGGCGCTGTCCATGTACCACTCCCTTGGCGACGAGCGCGCCTTCACCCAGGCTGGCACTCCGACCACGCCGGATCGCCAGCAGCAGTCTGGCGCACCGGGGCAGCCGCAACAGCACGACCCGGACGAGATCGAGGCCATGGCGCAACAGCTGCGTGATCGTCTGGAGCAGAGCCCCGACGACCCCACCGGATGGGTCCTCTACGGCCGCACCATGATCTACCTGGAGAACCTCGACGAGGCCGAGAACGCCTTCCGGCGGGCGCTGGATCTGGGTGCGGACGACGACCCCAACCTTCTCGCCGAGTACGCCGATATCCTGGCGGCGACCACCGGCAACCTGCAGGGTGAACCCATGGAGTATCTCCAGCGCGCCCTGGAGATCGATCCGGAGAACGTCCGCGCGCTGTGGCTGGCTGGTACCGCGGCCTACAACAACGCGGACTACGAGGGGGCCCGATCCTACTGGGAAGAGCTTCTGGACGTCGTACCGCCGAACTCCCAAGAGGCGCAGGCGATCCAGTCGAACCTGCGGCAGCTGCCGGACGGCGAGGGCTGATCCGGCCG